>JBKGZT010000075.1:0-4320 GCA_046543235.1 Candidatus Acetothermia bacterium
TACTACACTATGTAACCTAGTTCTTTCATAGGATCCATTTATGAGTTTTCGGTTTTAATTCGAGTTTCGGTGATGGAATGGGTTTAAATTAGAATTAGGCGTTACAGTTAATCTGGAGCGTGTTGGTTTTCTCCTCGCCTTTTATCTACAATTGGATGAAATCCAATCCTGAACTTGATGGAATGAAAAATCAAGGTGTGAGAGCGAATGAACCCGGAGAGCAGGTTGTTCGAGGAAGAGGCCGAAAGTGCAGAGCTAGAACTAACGGTGGAAAGCGTAATCTATCAAAACGAGGAGAACGGCTTCCGCGTGATTCGAGGAACCAGGCCGAACGGATCCGACGGCCGGGTGACGGCTGTGGGTAGGATGCCCGAGGTGTTCGAAGGACAGGACCTGGTTCTAGAAGGCGAGTGGGGAAATCACCCGAAATACGGTAGACAGTTCCAGGTGGAGAAGTGCCGAGTTGACCAGCCAACGACGGAAAAGGGGGTAAAGAAGTACCTCGCCTCCGGGCTGATTAAAGGTATAGGGGACAAGTACGCGGAGAGGATAGTCGACCGTTACGGTGAGGATACTCTCGAGGTCATTGAGGAGAACCCGGAACACCTTCTCGAGATAGATGGAATTGGGGAAAAGAAGCTGGAAAAGATCGAAGAAAGCTGGGAGAAACAGAGGAAAATCAAGGACGTGATGGTCTCGCTGAAGAGCCACGATATAAGCACCGCTTACGGGCTAAAGATATACAAGGAATACGGAGCGCAGGCCTCTACGGTTGTAGAAACAGATCCCTACAGGCTGACGGCTGAGATCGACGGTATTGGCTTCAAGATAGCAGACCGGATTGCGGCCAAGGTCGGCATTGATCCCGAAGACCCACAGCGGATCAAAGCAGGTCTCCGCTATACCTTGGACCAGGCGACCGGCCAGGGTCACGTGTTCCTGCCCCGGGACGAGTTGCTCGAAAAGGCCGGAGAAATGCTGGACGTGAATCCGGAACTCGTCGAAAAGGAGCTTGGGGCCCTGACGTCGGATGGAGAGCTGGTTAAGGAGAAGGACAGATACAGCGGGAAGGAGCGGGTCTACCTGCCCTCTCTGTATATCGTGGAGAACGAACTCGCGGGGAAGCTGGTGGAGCTGAGTCGGGTGGGAGAAGGCGTCGGGTTAGATGACGGTGACAGGATAAACGAGCTGATCGACGGGTATCAAATTAGAAGCGGAATTGACTACAACGAGGAGCAGAGAGAAGCAGTCAGGAAAGCGCTCGCAAACAAGGTAACGGTAATTACAGGAGGTCCGGGGACCGGGAAGACGACGATCGTTGAAGGTATACTGGAGCTGATGGAGGAACTGGGTTGGGAGGTTATTTTAACCGCTCCGACGGGAAGGGCGGCAAAGAGACTGGAGGAGACAACGGGACACGAAGCGAAGACCATCCATAGAACCCTGGGTTTCAAGCCACCGAACCAGTTCGAGCACGACGCCGAGAACCAGCTCTCGGCCGACGGGATCGTGGTCGACGAGCTGAGCATGGTCGATACGTGGCTGCTCCACCACCTCGTCCAGGCTACGCCGGAGGGTACACATCTTGTGCTGGTGGGTGACGCGGATCAGCTCCCATCGGTCGGTCCTGGTGACGTGATGAAGGATTTGATCGATTCCGGGACGCTCGGCGTGCAGAAGCTGGAAAAGATCTATCGGCAATCAAGGCAGAGTGATATCGTTACCAACGCCCACCGGATAAACCAGGGTGAGTATCCCGTAATCAAGGAGTCCGATACTGATTTCTTCCTCCACGAAGTGGAAAAACCCGGGCGGGCAGCTGACGAGATCATTCGGCTGGTCTCGGAGCGGATACCGAAGAAGTTTGACCTGAATCCCATGGAAGGCGTACAGGTCCTATCGCCGATGTACAAGGGCGAGTGCGGCGTTGACCGGCTGAATAATGACCTTCAGGACGAATTAAACTCCGGAGAGGAGGTCTTCAGCCCCAATGGCGAATTTAGGATCGGGGACAAGGTAATGCAGACGGAAAACGACTACGAGAAAGGAGTATTCAACGGAGATATCGGCAGGGTTGAGGGAGCGGACCGGGCGGCAGGAGAACTCGAGGTTCTGTACCCCGACTACGGGGTAATTACCTACGAGAAATCCGAACTGGACTCGCTGGAGCTTGCATACGCCATCACCATTCACAAAAGCCAGGGAAGCGAATACGACGCCGTGGTCCTTCCGATGATAAGCCAGCATTACATAATGCTTAAAAGAAATCTCCTCTACACTGCGATAACCAGATCCCGCAGGTTGGTGGTGATCGTGGGGAGCAGGAAGGCAATCGGGATGGCGATAAACAACGACCAGGAGAGCAGACGCTATACTACGCTCTCCCGGAGGTTGAGGGAGAAAGTAGACGAGAAGGAGGGTGCGTGATTTAAAATGAATCAGGAAACACTGGCCCGCGAGCGGGTAGAGGTGGCAGTTGGAGAACTCTTGAGGAGCGAAGGTCTGACCCTTGCGGTTGCCGAGTCATGTACGGGAGGACTGGTGGCGGATATCGTTACCGACGTTCCCGGAGCTTCGGACTACTTCGACAGAGGGATAGTCTCCTATTCCAACCGTGCGAAGGAGGAACTTCTCGACGTGGAGGAGAAGAGTCTGGCAAAACACGGGGCGGTCAGCGAGGAGATTGCGACCGAGATGGCAAAAGGGGTTCGAATCAACTCGGATACGGACGTTGGTCTATCCACCACGGGCATCGCCGGTCCGGGAGGAGGAACAGAGGAAAAACCCGTGGGTCTCGTATACGTTGGACTCTCCACTCCGGAGGTCAGCCGGGTCAGGCGTTTGAACCTGGAAGGGAACCGCCGTGAAAACAAGGAGGCTGCCGCGGAGAGCGCCCTGGAATTGTTAGCCGACACCCTCTCCTCCCGGGGCTGAGGGGCTCAATTTCTGGCGGGGATGAAACCCCGCCGATTTTGTAAAATTAAAAACGCGAAAGGAAGAAGACCAGGCTCGCTGCGCCGACCAGCCCTATGAAGGCATAAGTGCTCGGTTTCAGGGGATAGGAATAGCCGTTACCTTCGCTTGAAGTGACCCGGCTGAATCTTGGTGGACAAATTGAGCCGGAGTCGGCCGGTTTGATTTCATTGTTGGTACCATTGAGTTCCCCGAAAAAACCCTCGACCGGACCGCTGAATCCACATTCCTTGCTGATTATTCCCAGGTTCGGGGCGCCGTTATAGGCAATTTCGTTCTCGGTCAGGGTGACGACGGCGGAGTCCTTCAGCAAAACACCGCCCCTGCCGTTACTTTTGACGGAGCTTTCCTCCATATCCAGGCGGGAGAAGTCAATCATTTTGATCCCCGCCCCCTCGTTGTCGGAGACCTTACCGGACAGCAGGTTGATCTCCCCGGTCTTTGTACCCAGGATTCCTGCTCCGGTGCAATTCAGGATTGACGTCCCGATGGCCGTTAGCTCGGCGCTGTTGGTCACGGTTAACCCCGAATCGGCACCGGTTATCGTACTTTCGTGAGCCACTATCTCAGAACTGTCCTGGGCCAGTACGGCTTCCTTCGCCCCCCTTATTTCGACACTTCTCAGCTTAAGCGTGGAAGAATCCAGGGCACGGACACCTCTTGAGGACCCCCCGACGGTGACGTCTTCCATCTCTAGATTCGTCCGACCGGTAACCGTGATCGCATCACCTCCGCCGTTGTCGTCCCTTCTGACCGTTAGATTACTTAGCTTTACTGAAACGGAGGAGGGGCCGACTTTGATAGCAGGGCGGTCCTTTCTCTTCGGCCGAATTCTGACCCACCTGGGATTCGTTCCGGAGATCGTTATCCTTTTGTCGATCCTGAGGTTTTCCTCGTAGTTGCCGTTCTGGACCCGGATCGAATCTCCGGAATCCGCACTGCGCACGGCTTCGCCGATGGACTCGTACTCGCAGTCAATCTCACAGACTCGGAGGGTTTCCGAGAAAGCACCGAAGCCAACCCCAAGCAAAAGTAAAAGTATCAAAAGCGAGAGGTACCCGCGAAGCCTGATGGAATAGTTCAATTTGGGTTCATACCTCCCTGAAGTTTTTAATAGTATACTGGATTCCCCTACTTGAACCAAATACCGGCCGCGGGAATTCGTCAGGAATCTTCGAAGTTTCTAACATGGAAAATTAAAGAGTGAAGGAATTGAGTTAAGTAAACACAGTGTAGCATTTTACCTGTAAAACTAGCTTTGAAAACCGTTTGACAAAACCAGGGATCAATTTCCCCAGCGGGCAAATCCCCCTTTCGGATCTCGGCTCGCCTCCGATGGGATTTTCC
>JBKGZT010000076.1:0-4313 GCA_046543235.1 Candidatus Acetothermia bacterium
GTAAAACCAAACCTTCGGTAAGCGAGACGAGGACGATAAAGGCACCTGCCACAACAGTACTGACTACAAGTACTTTGTAGTCCCCGAAAGCCCTCGTCAATTTGTTGCTCGCCAGCTTGATAAAAGTAGAGGTGGCAACCCGTATCGAGATCAAAATTCCGACGAAGAAGGAGCCAATCCCGACGCTGCTCAGGTAAAGCGGAACCACCGAGGCACCAAGGCCGAACGTCATGAACACGATAAAGGAAAACAGAGAGGCAAATAGAAGCTCCCGGTTGTTTCTAAATAGTCTCCACGCGTGGATATAGGACTTCAGCGACGGATAGACGGGTATAGCGGAAGGTGACAACGAGGACATCCTTATAAAACTCTTCACTGATTCCCTCCGGGAAAGTTCGCTGGTCTCGAAGTAAAAAAGCCAGGAAAGATATACGAGGACAAGCGAAACTATCATTAAAGTGAAGAATACCCACTCCATGCCGAACGCGTCCTTGATATAGCCACCGGTCGGAGACCCGATCAGCCAGCCAAGCCCTACGGAGAACGAGTATATCGGCAGGGCATTGCTTGAACTCGTAATGTAGGAAGGTACGGTGACCCAGGTAATCGAGTTCGCCAGGCCGAGAAAGATCTCGCCCAAGAAGAGGAGGGGCCAGAATTTTATAGAAGTAAGGAACGCCAGGGAGGCAAATAGATAGAGAAGCGAGCCCAACAACACGGGCTTATGGTGACCTATCAGGTCGGAGAGTTTTCCAAGGGGTATTCTGGTGACCGACTGGAGCAAATAGTAAAGCAGTACGAGGTTACCTATCATGGCCACGGGCATTCCTACTTCTCGCCCGAAGATCGGTATATACGGGACTATATTACTCACCCCAAAAGTACATACGAGCGAAAAGACGACCAGAATACCGGCATCTCTGCTGATTTTGAACACGTGTATTGCCTCCAATCAGGTCGACCCTTCGTAAGCACCCGGATTTCGATCAAACCCGTTCCGGGGATTTCTGGGCCTTAAAACCGTGAACCTAACCAGATACCTCGCAGGCGTTCGAACTTTCACCAAATGAACAAAACTGAACATCAAGTATACCCAAAGTGACCGGTAAAATCAGCAGTTTTCCGGTACAAAACTGCCCACCTTAAATACCGAGATCCACCGGGACGTCCCCCGCTTGCAACTGGTTCAACGAGAAATTAAAGTCTTAGAACAGGTCAGATAACGGAATATCAAAGAGGTGTGGAACGGATGAACTACATTCTGGAAAAGGGCAAGGTAGGATTTACCCGTCCAAAAGAGGACTACGTGGAAAAGTACCTTGAATGGATCAACGACATGAGGGTTAACGCTTACCTCGGCAATAGGCTGGGACAGGTACATACCCTGGAAGAAGAACGGGAGTGGTACGAGGAGCTCAAGGACCGGGACGATACTGTCCTTTTCACCATACACGATCGGTCCCCGGGAACACCTATAGGTAACTGCAGCATAACGGATATCGACCATATAAGCAACAGGGCCGAAGTCGGGGTATTGATCGGGGAGACGGATTACAGAGGCAGGGGCTACGGGACGACCACTCTGGAACTTTTACTTGATTATGGCTTCACCGTCCTGAACCTGACAAGCATTCGCCTGGGAGTAATGGAAGACAACGACAGGGCGCGGAGCTGTTACGATAAGGTCGGCTTCCAAGAAGCAGGCCGGTTAAGGAAGTTTTATTTGGTAAGCGGAGAGTACCAGGACCTGATCCTGATGGATATCCTGAAAGAGGAATTCGAAGAAAAATACGAGTCAACGATTCAAAACAGATATCTGGATTAGTTAAACTTCGTCAAAGCCCTGAAATAAAAACAGGTGCTTTCTACTGTATGACAGAGACCATCAAAATAAAAAATCGAGAAGCCATTAGGGGTTCGGGTCCAGGCGACGCGAAAGAGCTCGCTTTGGACCTTTTCGAAACCGGTATTTCGGCCGCACTGCCGGGAGGAGCCGTCGAGCGCTCGCTGGTTCTCGAAGACGAAACCCTCGTCTGCGGCAGCGATAAATACGATCTGGACGAGATCGATCGTATACTCGTGCTTGGTGGCGGGAAGGCTTCGATAGAAATGGCTCAAAAGGTAGGGCGCATACTGGGGGATAGAATAAGCGAAGGGCTTATAGTCGGGAAATCGATGAAAGGCAAGGATAACCTGAAGCAAATAGAGGCCCTGGAGGGTTCACACCCTTTGCCGGGCCCTCAGGGGGTCTCTGCTACGAAAAAGCTACTGGACAAAGCCCGGACGGCCGGCGAGAAAGACCTAGTTATCTGCTTGATCTCCGGAGGGGGATCGGCCCTCCTTGCTGCTCCGGCAGGGGGAATCGGCCTCGAGTCGCTGAAAAAACTGACCGAACTCCTGCTGAAAAGCGGAGCTTCGATCGAGGAAATCAACACCGTCAGAAAGTCCGTCTCCCGGATTAAAGGGGGCAGGCTCGCAAAAGCAATTCACCCCGGGAGAACCCTTTCCCTGATAGTATCCGATGTCGTGGGCGACCCTCCCGCGTATATAGCCTCTGGCCCGACGGCGCCCGTCAGCTCGGGAAAGGCCGAGGCCCTCGACGTGCTGGAGAAGAACGACCTACTCGAAGAAACGCCCAAAGATGTCAAAGCAGCTTTGAGAGGCGAAGACGGTAAGGGCCTGGATAAACCGATATTCGAGGAGGAGTTCGAGAAGTTCCAAGTAATCAACGAAATAATAGCCAGCAACGAGACGGCCCTCTCGGCAATGGCCGAAGAGGCGCGATCCAGGGATCTCAGAACCCTCATCCTATCGACCCGCCTGGAAGGAGAAAGCAGGGAGTTGGGTTGCCAATTCGGCCAGCTCGCGAGATCAATCCACGAGGAAGGGCGTCCGGTGCCCCGACCGGGTCTGTTGCTGTCAGGAGGAGAAGCTACGGTTAGGTTATCCGGCAAAACAGGCAAGGGCGGTCCAAATCAGGAATTTTCGCTCTCCGCCGGCCTCGAAATCCGGGGCATGAAAGAAGCAGTAGTCGGTGCCCTTGACTCCGACGGCGAAGACGGCAGCACGGAGATAGCAGGAGGTATTCTGGACGGAAGTTCGATACAGCAACCCGAAAAGACCGAAAAGGCACTATCGAACCATAATTCCTTCAGAGAGCTGAAGGATCTGAACGGAGCCGTCCTCACCGGTCCGACGGGCACAAACGTGAACGACCTCAGACTTGCGTTGCTGAGATAACTCCCTGACCCGTCCCTACTAGAACAAGGCTTCGTACTCTTCCACCACGTCTTCGGTAAAACTGACTATTCCCTCCTGGGTTTTGAAGTGATCCATCATTTCCCGCATGACCTGGAACGGAATCGTCGCAACGTCTGCTCCTGCTTCGGCCACTTCCCTGACCTGACGGGAATTCCTCAAACTAGCTGCCAGCACTTCGGTGTCGAAGTCGTAGTTCTCGAATATCCTCTTTATCGAGGCCACCATTCCCGGACCGCTCGTGATTCCCGCGTCAGCTACCCTTTCTCTGGCTTCCATGACCTCCTCGTCAAGGTAGATATCGGATAGTTCTTCCCCCTCCAGCTCTCCGTATCGCGGCCTCAGTCCGAGATACGAGGCATGCTGGAGCCACTCAGAATCGTGATAGGCTCCCTTCGGGTAATCTTCTCCGCGAGATAGACCTACTTTGTTCCTAATGTAATCATCTATCCTTCCGGCAAACGGACTTACGTATTGAGTTCCAGCCTTAGCCGCCATAAGAGCCTGTTCGGGTTTCATTACCAGGGTAGTATTGGTAGGAATTCCCTCCCCAGCTAGCTCCTTTATTGCCTTCAACCCTTCGTAGTTGCCGCCCTCGCTTTCTTCGGAACTTGTGTTAACCGGGATCTTGACCACTACGTTGTCGTTTACCGGGTTGAATTTCTCGTATAACTTTCCTGCCTGCTCTACCATTTCCCCTGCCTCCAGCCCGATTACTTCCAAACTCACCGGGCCATCAACCGCCCGACAGATCTGTTTAACGTAGTTTTCCATATCTAACTCGTCCCTTTTCGCAACCGCACTTTTTATCAGAGAAGGGTTGGTGGTCACTCCATCGAGAATACCCCAGGATTCGGCTTCTACTATTTCCTCGATTTCTGCGGTATCTACGAATATCTTCATGAAATCACCTCGCCTTATTATAACTCCCCGGAGCAAGACATAGCAAAAACTACCGGAATTTTAATAAGGAATAGGCGACAAAATCCCTGCGGAGATAGTGTAGAAGCAACTGTGTAAAATGAATTTATAGCTTTGGAAACCGTTCAGGAAAA
>JBKGZT010000077.1:0-4243 GCA_046543235.1 Candidatus Acetothermia bacterium
GATCTTCGGCCTTCTTCCGATCCCGCGTTTATTCTCCTACGTGAATCGGGTTGTCGGGTGTTATTTCACCAATCCCTTCGACGGGTTCGTCGCCGTCATCGTCCAAATGAAACGGGTCGGCATTACCTTTTTCACCTGGCTCTACTTCTTCGGGTGGTTCAGCTAGCGCAATAACACCAGTTGCAGCGAACAAAAGAAGCGCGACAAGAGCTACGGTTAAAACTTTTCTCATGGGAGCATAACCTCCAGTATTGTATTATATTTGTAACCAATTGTTTCTATTATAGATTATACCTAATTACTGAACTTCTAGACAACCCCTTCCGCCAAAAGTCCATCCGGGCACTTACTCCTTACCTCAACGGAAACTACAGAATATGAACAATGACTTCTTCTGTAGACTCCAAAAGGGGTTCCAGGAATCCGAGGCAAGATTTTCAGGCAGCTATTTGGGGTCAAGTCGGGATTTAAAAGGGTGAAGATAAGATTGAAAAATTGATAAAACCGGAGCCAGGTTATAAACTAAATAAAGGTAGCGACGGGCAGGAACGACGGTTTTCGGGTTCCTCAAGTCAATCAAGCGAATATAGCTTTAACAATAACGATAGCACTCGCCTGGAGGCGATTAAAATGGGAGTAACGGACTGGTTTTCTTTCAAAACCAAACCGAAGGAAGAGGAGCAGGACAGCATCGTCCGTTTCCTTTGCACTCTTAAAAAGGATTACGGGTCGATGGACGAGTTCCTGGAGGACTTCTACGAGTTAATAAACGAAGCGATCGAACGGTACAACGCTTCGAACCCGGTAAGAGCGGATAATTTGGACCAGGACCAGGCCTACAAGGCCGGCGGAAGATGGATTTACGAGGCGGACATCGAAAGGCTGGACGAAGAAGGAGAGGCAGTTGAAGAAGCAAAAACGGGCGGTTTTTTGCACAGGAAATCCACCTTCAAGGTAATCGCCAGGGAGCAACCTCACTACGAGATCGAACTGAGCGGCACGGAGAGCTTAATGACCCCGTTCCTGAAAGAACTGGAGGACGTGCTCGCGGAAAAAGGCTTCGATTACGAAACCGCCACGATAGCCAGACCCGGGTTGGGAAAAGCAGTTCAAACGGAATCGGGACCCGCCTAGACAGCAACCGATGAGGCACTACCAGGTATTACCTGCACGCTGAATTGCCGTTATTTTCTTCATTGAAGCGAGGTGAGCAATGAACTCGGCTGCTGTATTTAGCTCTATGTGGGATCTTTTGCAGAAATCGATTTTCACGGTAAGCGGTCAGGGAATATCCGTAATGTCCTTCCTCTACTTCGTAGTAGTCATCGTCCTCTCCGTTGTTCTTTCTCGGCTATTAGTCAGGTTTCTCAAGAGAAACGTATATTCCCAGACGGAGATAGAGAGAGGGGCACAGTACACGCTTTCCAGGCTGGTCCGCTACGTCACTATTACAATCGGTTTCCTGATCGCCCTGCAGATGATCGGGTTCGACCTCTCCGTCCTCGCCGTATTCGGTGGTCTGTTCGGCGTAGGGATTGGATTCGGACTACAGAACATCTTCTCCAACTTCGCTTCCGGGATAATTCTTATGCTGGAGCGGCCAATCCAGGTCGGAGATACGGTAGAACTGGACGGTATCCTCGGTAAAGTAGAGGAAATCAGGTTCAGGGTCGCGGTGGTAAACACCTTCGACAACGAATCGATCATCGTCCCCAACTCTCACCTGGTAAGCGAGGAGGTCACCAACTGGTCCTACGGCGGCGACTCCAGGCTACGCCTCCGCATACCCATAGGGGTCGATTACGGCACGGACATTCAACAGGTGGAGGATATCCTGCTGGAAATAGCGGACGAGGAAGAAAAGGTCATGCCGGAACCGGAACCGCAGGTCTTCTTCAAGGAACACGCCGACTCCTCGCTCAACTTCGAACTGAGAGTCTGGATCCCTTCCCCTCAGGAGAGGATAAAAGTCAGGGACAATATCAGGAGGGAAATAGATCGGCGCTTCAACGAAGCCGGAATCGGCATACCCTTCCCGCAGACGGACGTCCACTTCTATCCTCAGAACGGGGGTAACGAAGAAATTCGGGAATAACCTAGGAGTAACGTGAAAAGCTACTTCTATAGCGGAAAATCCGGATTAACACGAGATAAGGGCCTGGAGGAACTGATAGAAAAAAAGGAAAGAGAAGAGGGCTCCTTCTGGATAGATATCGGCGAGGAGGATTTCTCCCCGGAGACCGTCAAAAAAATCGGAAATAAACTGGAGCTGCACCCGTTAACGGTGGATAACGTGCTCACCAGGGAAAACAGGCCGATCGTGGAGCTATTTGACGATTACCTCTTCGTCCTGGCCAGCTCGCTCGGAGGAGCGTTCGAGTTGGGGAGACTCGAAACCCGTCAGCTGTCTATAGTTCTCGGGGACAACTACGTAGCTACATTTCACAGGAAGGAAATAGATGCCATCGAGAGAGCCATGAAGGGGCTAGAGGCCAACCCCAGCGGCTACTTCGGTCATGGGGTGGACTACCTGGTCTACAAGATCCTGGACTTCGTCACCGAGGATCACTTTCCGGTACTCGATAGGATCGAAGAAGAGGTAGGCAGGATAGAGGACGAGATCCTGGAAAGCCCGAGCGAAGAAGTCCTGGGGAAGATATCCAAATTGCGTTCGGACTTAATCGAAATTCAGCGTTCCACCGGACCACAAAGGGAGATGGCGGCAAAACTGGCCCGGACCGAAACTCCCCTGATCCAGGAGAAAACCAGGATATATTTCCGAGATATCCAGGACGAACTGGCCCGACTGTCCGACCTCCGAACCAATTACCGGGATATGGTATCCGGGGCCCGGGACATGTACATGACGGTCATTTCCAACCGGATGAACGAGATAATGCAGACCCTGACGATCGTAGCGACGATATTTATACCCCTCACCTTTATCGCCGGGATCTACGGGATGAATTTCGAAATTATGCCGGAACTCGGCTGGGACTGGGGTTACTACGGAGCACTCGGTATAATGGGGGGCGCCGCAGGGGGAATGCTATATTACTTCAAGCGGAAGGGCTGGTTCTAGGCCGGTCCCCATCCGCGAACTTCTCGTAGCCGGGCTCCTCCATCTCGACTCTGAACTTAGGAAATTCCAGACCCTCTTCTTCGAAGTGATCCAGCAATTTCTCCCGAATCTCACAGCGCAGGTTCCATGCAGAAGGCGGGTCCTCCGCCCAGGCCAGAGCCCTCAGCTTGATCGTCTTTTCGGTAAAGTCCATCACCTGGACACCGGGCTCTCCCTCTCCGCTCCAGTATTCGCTCTCCCGGACGGCTTCTTTGATCCACTCTCGTATTTTGTCCACGTCGGCCCCGTAATCCAGATATATTATCGTAGCTGCAAGGAGCGTGGGGTCCTTGATGGACCAGTTCTGGACGATCCTGTTGCTCAGGACGTCGTTCGGTACGATTATGCGCCGGTTATCCCAGGTTCTGATGAAGGTCTGCATCAGAGTCATTTCCTCCACGTAACCAAAGTCATCGTCCATTATCACAGCGTCCCCCAACCGAAGCGGCTGAGAAAAGGAAAGGACGATTCCGGCGATCATGTTGGAAAGGGTACTCTGAGCCGCAAGCCCCAGCACGAGTCCGACGGCCCCGGCAGAAGCAAATAGCCCGACTCCCAGGCTCCGAACCGCCGGATACTGAAAGACGAGAACTATCAGCCCGACAAACCATACGAAAATCCTGCCGATCCGTCGGAAAACCTCCATTCTCGTCGTCACTGCGGTCGTCCTTTCCTTATCCTCCAGGCCATTCACGTATCGTTCGGACCAGCGGCGGAGCAGGAAGGAGGTAAACCGTGCCGCAAGTAACGTGGCCCCCAATATCACGCACACCTTGACGAGGGGCCAGTACGGCAGGGAAGTAACTCCGACAAACATTTATTTGTTCACTCCCTGAATCGTTATCGCCTCTTCTGCTCCTTCACTTACCTTAAAAGGAAACGGGTCTTCAAATCAACGGAAAGGAGGTCTACTTGAATGAATAATAGAAGGCCAACTCACCGTGAACCCGACGTCGTTTAAAGTTAAGCCAATGCCTCAAATTTATTGTAAAAAGCTGGGAAGAAGATAGTGTAGAAGCAACTGTGTAAAACGAATTTATAGCTTTGGAAACCGTTCAGGAAAATCCTTTCAGTCAAAGCTGAACATCGAGGCGAGCGGGGGTGGTTCCAGCACGTAGATCG
>JBKGZT010000024.1:0-19738 GCA_046543235.1 Candidatus Acetothermia bacterium
ACCGGCGTCTCGTCAGGTCGTTGGTGTTTTTTCGTTGTTTGGTCATTTTTCCTCCTTTTATTGTCTCAAATCGGTATTATCAAAAATATCAGAACGCTCCAGACCGAATGCGAGATGACTACGGGCAGCAGTTCGCCCTCCCGCGCGTAGAACCAGCTCCATCCCAGCCCGGCTACGAGCGCGGCCACAACAAGCGTCAGGTTGAGAGACCAGACGTGGACGATGGCATACAGCAATGCTCCTGCAAATATACCAATCAGCCCGCCGTAGTTGTCCTCCAGCCACCTTTGCACTGTACCGCGCCAGAAGATTTCCTCTCCGGGACCGATAATGAGCGCCAGCAGAAGACCTATAATGGGCAGCGCTGCCGAATCGGTATTGCCGTAAACTTCGGCGATCTCGCTTTCGGCAAATGGAATAATTTCCACTATCAATAAATTCCCAAGCCAGAACACCCCGTACAGCATAAGCGCAGAAACTACTCCTAAACCTACGTTTCTCGCCGTCAATTCACCAAACGGCTTATAATTCTTCCAAGAAATCAGCGACGTTATAGCAAGTATCGCTACGGAACCGGCCATCTCCAGCCAGAAGTTAAACGGGTTCAGGTAAAACGACACGAACCAGAGCCCAAATGCCATGATTACCATGGATGGCACCGTAATACCTCTTTTCATTCTTCCGTTCCTATAAGACAACTTCAAGCAAAATCGAAACCGTCAACAAACCACTAAAGGCGACGTCAAGCCGGGCGGTTCGGGCGTCGGCATCGTCGGGTATCTCTTCGACGAAGGTCTTAAGTAGCTTGTATGCCAGGGGGAAGGACAGGAACACAAGAGCGCCCCATGGGCTCAACACTTCCTCCAGGATCAAATAGCCAAGAACCGAATAAGTCCCGACGGTAATGAGCAGGTACAATACGACGGCGTCCCGTTTATCCAGCAGGTTTGCGATCGTGTTTACCCCGGCTTTTTGGTCGTAAACCCTGTCCCTCAAGTTATTCGCCAGGAGAGTCAGGGCGACCAGCAGCCCCAAGGGGATCGATACGAGAAATGGCAGGACGCCGATAGAACCCGATTGTACGTAGTAAGCACCCGTGACCAGGAGTGGTCCCCAGACCAGAAATACGGCCACTTCGCCCCAGCCCCAGTACTTGTATTTTACCCCGCCGGTGTAGGAGTAACCCAAGACCACTCCCAATATACCGATGGCCAGAACCAGTGGGCCAGAAACGTACGTCAGGTATAAGCCGATAACTATTCCCACCAGGTACATCCCCGAAAAATACGCCCTTATCTCGTTCGGTTCAAACCACTCTTCTACGAGCGGCTGTTGCCTGTACCTAGTAGTCGGAGACCCCTCTCTGTCCACTTCTTCCCGGAAATCGTAGTAATCGTTCGTCAGGTTTACAGCTCCGTGCAGCATAACTGTTCCGATTGCAACGAGTACCAGACGTAGAGTGTGGAAACCTCCCGTTCTCGCCGCCAGCAGCGACCCCACCAGCACAGAACCCAAAGTCATCGGGAAGGACCAGGGGCGGCTACTGATCAGCAGGGCCTTGGCTTTGTTCATCTGTTCCCTCGATCTCCTCCGTTAAGAGAAGTCATCAAATAGGATATCGTCCTCGTCAACGCCGTAATCCTTTAACAGATCGATCGTCGCATCCATCATCGGAGGAGGCCCACAGAGGTAACCCTCCATGTCCCATTCCTCCTGGAGATAGTCGTCCATAACCTCGGTAATCAATCCTACTTCTCCATCCCATTCCGGCTGAGACGAGTCAAGGGCCGGAACGTAGTTAAAGTTTTCGTGTTCCTCGGCCAGTTCATGAAGGTCCTCGTGGTAGTAGAGATCCTCCCGGGTCCTGGATCCGTAGAAGAGCCAGATCTCTCGATCCGTCCCCTCTTCCAGTTCCGAGAAGACGATTGACCTCAGCGGAGCGAGACCGACTCCTCCAGCTACCCCAATTATCTTCGCGTCGGTGTCCTGAACGTAGAAATCCCCGAAAGGTCCGGTAAATTCTACTTCCTCACCTTCTTCGAGCTCATGGAGATAAGTGGAACCCAGCCCCCCTTCGATCAACTGTACCGTAAGCATGACCTCCTCATGGACGCTCTCTTCCGAAGCAATCGAGTAGGCCCTGTCCACGGTATCTCCATCCGCCGGGACTTGAACCTGAACGTACTGGCCGGCTTTGAAGTCGATCGTTTCGGGCTCCTTTAGGTCGAATATAATTTCCTTGATCGAGGGGGTGACATCTCTGGTGGAGAGAACCTCGGCCTGGTACTTCTCGACCTCGAGGTATTTTGGCTCTATTTCCACCTTCATGTCTTCCCGAACCTTGACCTGACAGCTCAGGCGTACGCCATTTACGAGCTCTTCCCTCGTAAGCATCGGCTCTTCAGTCGGAAGGACGGGACCGCCACCTTCTTTCACCCTGGCCGTACAAAAACCACAGCTTCCCTGCCCACCGCAGGCGGAGGGGATATAAATCTCGTTTTGGGTGAATGCCTGAAGGAGAGTCGAACCCCCCTCGACCACGAACTCCTCTTCCCCGTCGTTCACGTCAACTGTAACGTCCTCGTATTCGGCGAAGAGCTTGTTCGCAATTACTAGCACCACGGCCAGGGAGCCTGCAACTACGTTAAGTACAATTATCGGACTTACATAACCCATCATCACGTCATCACTCCAGTTACTGTATTCCTACCATTCCGGAGAAACCGAGAAAGGCAAATGCCATAATCCCGGCTATCAACATCGTAATCCCCGGGCCCTGCAGGGGTTTCGGTACGTTCGCAAACCTCAGCTTTTCCCTGATAGAAGCCAAAGAAACTATGGCAACCATCCACCCGATCCCGCTACCGAGCGCGAAGATTATCCCGGTAAAGAAGGCGTAATCCCTCAGTATCATGAACAGAGATACTCCCAGAATGGCGCAGTTTACGGTTATCAGAGGCAGGAAGACCCCCATAGTTGTATAAATGGAAGGGAAAAACCGCTCAATTACCATCTCAAGTACCTGAACGGTAGATGCGATAACTATTATGAAGGCGATGTACTGCAGGTACTCCAGTCCATAGGGAACCAGCAGGTAGTGGTAGACCGGCCAGTTGACTGCACTTGTAACCGTCATTACAAGGGTTACCGCAACTCCCATCCCCCATGCGGAAGAGAGCTTCTTGGACTGAGAAACGAGCGGGCACCAGCCAAGAAAATACCTGAGGGCGATGTTATGCGCGAATATAGCGGCAATAAGTATGGAAACGTATTGCATTCTACTCCTCCTCCACGGGCGAGATAGATCTTTCGACCCAGATCAGCAAACCGAGCACCAGAAAACCGCCGGGGGCCAGGATCATGCTAACCCACGGCGTCCAATCTGCTCCAAGAACCGAGACACCAAACAAAGTGCCAAACCCCAGAAGCTCCCTAACCACCGACATGGCAATCAGGGCAACAGCAAATCCGGACGCAACGCCGGCGGCATCGACGACCGAATCCCAGGGCGAGTTCTCGCTGGAAAATGATTCGAGTCGGCCGAGAATTATGCAGTTCGTAATTATCAGCCCGACGTATGCACCCAGAGCTTCGCTTAGCGGCATGAGGAAGGCCTGCAGGAAGATATAGACGAGCGTGACAAAAGTAGCGATAACCAGCATGAAAACGGGTATTCGTACCCTTCTCGGT
Organism: Candidatus Acetothermia bacterium; assembly: GCA_046543235.1. Lineage (GTDB taxonomy): Bacteria > Bipolaricaulota > Bipolaricaulia > M55B111 > M55B111 > JAGXLP01. The sequence continues at coordinate 3,691 of JBKGZT010000024.1, forward strand.
ACGGAATCACCAATGACGGATACGATAAAGGAGCTGGCCGTGAGGACGAAAAAGACTGCAACTCCCATAGTCACTCCGTTTGCTACCCTGTTCGTAATCGCCAGAGTTATACACAACCCCAACATCTGGCGGAATACCGGGTTATCCTCCCATAGTCCTGCCATAAAGATGTCTTTGGTGTTATTCATTGCCCAAACCCTCCATCACTTCACCTGTCAGCACTTGGTTCTTCATTTGATCCACTTCGTCGTTGACAATTTCCTGTACGGCCTTGCTGGTCCGGGTCGCCCCGGTAATACCGTCTACCTCGTTTTCTCCTTCAGCGCCGCCCTGGACGATCCTCAATTCGGGCCGTACCTTCTTTCCGTCAAACTGATCGAGGAACCAATCCTCGGTGATCCTCGCTCCCAGACCCGGCGTCTCCTGCTGGCTCAGTATCTCCAATCCGACCACTGTCTCCAGGTCGGGCTTGAACGAGATTATTCCCTCGATCTGACCCTGGAATCCGGAACCGGTCAACCTAAAGCTTATCGAGCTCAACTCTCCGGAGTCATCGTAGCGGAAGTACACGTCCCGGCCGTCTATCGTTTTGGATTCAAACTCGGACTTGAACTTCTCCTCCAGGTTTTCATCCGTATAATTAACCTTGGCCGACTTCAGCACGGACTCTCGTAGCTTCCTGGCCTGGTTCGCCTGTATTATCGGCCTGGTAGTGACGTTGACAAAACCCAGGACAGCAGCGCTTACCGTCGCAACCAGGACAAGTACCGTCACCATCCATATTTCTTTCTTCATTTTATCACCGTTACCTTATTTATAAGGTTTCTGAACTGGTCCAAACCGGAAAGTTATAACCATCTCATCCATCAGCGGAGCGAACATGTTCATAAGGAGGATTGAGAACATCACTCCCTCGGGGTAGCCGGAGAAAGCCCTCACGGATACCGTCATCACGCCGAGAAATACCCCGTACACCCAGCGGCCTTCCTTAGTGGTTGGCGAAGAGACGGGGTCTGTAGCCATGAACATGGCCCCAAACATCAGCCCACCCGCAAGCAACTGGAATACGGGAGGGGCAACCTGGTTTGGCCAGAGGTAGGTTCCAAGCAACGAATACAGAAAAACCGAGCCCAGATAAGAAACCGGAATTCGCCAATCGATGATCTTCGTCATAATGAGAAATATCCCGCCAAGAATTACCAGCAAGGCGGAGGTTTCACCCAGACACCCGGGTATCGTACCGAAGAAGAGCTCCCGAAGAGGTGCGAGGGTTCCATCGTTGGCAAAAGAACCGAGGGGCGTAGCCGTGGTGGTAGCATCCACGCCGTATCGGGTAAAGCCCGCCCATCCTCCTGTAACCGGCTTTATCCACTCAGAAGACATTGCTACTGGAAAGGTCACGGTCAGGAAGACCCGGCCGACGAGCGCCGGATTGAATATGTTATACCCGGTACCGCCGAAGACCTCCTTACCAATGATGACCCCGAATATTATCCCGACCGCTACCATCCACAGCGGGGTACTCGGGGGCAGAATCAGGGGAAAGAGTATACCGGTAACCAGGAACCCTTCGGTTATCTCCTCCTTTCTGATCAGGGTAAACGTCACCTCGGCTATCCCACCTGCGACGTAGGATACTACGATCATCGCCAGAGCCCGCCACCCGTAGAAATAGATCGCCGCCAGCGTGGCAGGAAGTACCGCTAAAACTACGGCAAACATATACCGTTTGATCTCTATATAGTCACGCAAAAAAGGACTCTCCGAGGCGGCTTCTCCTTGGTGAAAGACTATTGCCCGGATCGTCTCGACTACTTCGGTTATATGCTTGAGATAGGGGTGACCTTCCGTATACTCTGCGAGATCCGACATCAGTTCGTCTAGTTTATTCAACATCTTCACCTCTATCTTGGTTTAGTCCAAGTTCAGCAGGTTTTAGCCCTTCCTCGGTTTCTTCGTACTTAACGTAGTTATCGATTTCCCCTGGCTGGGATTTCTTAGCGTCTTTCAGCGTCTCGCTCAAAGGTAGCTTGGACGGGCAGACGTAAGAGCACAAGCCGCAATCCACGCAGCGCTGAGGCTGGAGCCTGTTAACCTCGTCCACCATGTCGTGAGTATGAGTCTTGTATATCTGGAAGGGTAGGATGTCCACAGGACAGACTTCGCTACAGTAGCCACAATAGACACATGGTCTTTCCTCGCCGTGGAGCCCCGCATCTGACTTCTTCTTTTTATCGGGGAAAAGGGCAGACAGAAAGGCGTTGGTGTAAGAGTTCTTGGTCAACCCCGTCTGGATCCAGGCCAGCGTATCGGTCTCCTTCGGCTCCTCAAGGCGGGTGAGAGAACTGTTCCCTTTGCCAACCGGTATATCAAGGTCATCCAACCTGATCCCGGTTAATGCTCCTCCGAGTATGTTCACATAGTCACCGTCCGTAGAGATATCGCTCCTTATAACTCTTCCCAGAGAACTACCAATTGGAACTTCGTAAAGGGCAGAATTTGCCCCTGGCCCGGTCAGACTAAACCTGTTCCGGACAAAAGGTACGCCCTCTTCCACGACTCGATAAGTTAGCAGAGGTACCAGTTCGTCCAGAGCGAGTATTCCGTGCTCGAGCAAAAAGCCCCCGGCATCCAGCCCCTCGACTCCCAATAGATCTCGGGCCAGGTACTTCGATTGATCCAGGTAACTTTCTCCGCTTACGGCATGAACTTTGATCCTCTGACCCGACCCCATATCTTCCATCTCCCGGTAGGTCTCTTCGTCCAGAGCGAAGTGCAGCTGTGCATCCGGAAAACTTCGGGCAAGAATTCTAAGTCCCTTTTTGAAACTGGAAAGCTCATCTCCGTAATTAACCAGATGCCTGGCGAATGGAGAAATCCTAACTCCGTTTATCAGAATGGAATTGACGCTATCGGGCGGGAAATATGAGCTATTGAATTCGGTTGGAATCCCGGTCTGCCCAAAACCGGTAACTCCCCCCAGGTAAAGCAACTCCCTTAAGTTGGCGGGCTCTTCCTTCTCCCAGCTCACACCCTTTCCGGTAAGCTCCAGTCCCCCTTCCGCAGCAATTTTTACGGCAGGGATCATGTCATCAAGCCACTCCAGGGTTTCCTCGTGAAAGTATTCCAGTTCAACGATCTCCGCTACTTCGCCGTTCACGCTGGAATGAACCGGGGTGGATAGGGAGTTGTCATTGCGGGCAATTATCTCCCCCGCCTCGACTTTCTCTCCTTCACCTACGGATGGTTCCAGGGCAGACCCAAAGCCTCCTTTCAACGGTATAACCACTTCGTCCAACTTGCTAACCCTTCTAAAGGTCAGCTCGTCGTCCTCGTCCAGCTGGGTAAGATCTAAGCCAAATGTGTTCACTGTATTCACCGTCTCGTTGGAATTTTAATTGTTAACCTTTTCCTGACAAATATCTTGAAAAATTCGGGAAGCTCCCCTCCAGTAATAGGTCAACGCGTACAACGCGGAGGAAAAGACTACCCCCTTCTTACTCACGTAAATCGATCTCAGGTGCCAGCAATATAATTACTAACGAAAATAATAAACATCCCTAAACTAGATTATAAATTCGTACCGATCTTCCCGACGAAGCCTTATAATTTTGTTATTGTGAATATTATAGATAAGAAGGTTCCTTTGTCAATCAATATTATAGTCATATGCAAGAAACCTGGCATCGCCTGACCAATGGGGCTACCAGTAGGAATTTATCCAGCCCGCCTCCTTTCGTAATCAGTAGGAGTTTTATTACAATTTCTTTATCCAGAGATAGCCTCCCCAAGATAGCTTTCCCCTTTTACCTCCCCACCACTCACGTATCTCGTTATTGACTCAAGTGCCTCCCTTGATTCACAGGCGATCCCTTCTGGCAGGGATTCTATCGCTTTATCGGCAAATAGTCTGGAGTAATCAACCGTCCTGTCAACTGCAGCGGAGCTCTTAATTATCCTTATCCCTTCCCTTATCTCTTCCTCCGAAGGATCCTCTTTTCGCAGGAGTTTTCTGAGGAAACTACCACGGTTCCCTTCCTCCAGAGCGATCATTGTGGGCAAAGTAAGGGTGCCCTCTTTCAAGTCGTTGCCGGGTTCTTTACCCAGTTCGTCCCGCCGCCCGATGAGGTCCTTCAAATCGTCGGCAATCTGGAAGGCAAGCCCAAGGTTGAGACCGAACTTTTCCATTCTGGCTCTCTCCCCTTCGTCGGCACCGGAAGCCTTGGCACCGAGCAGACAGCTCTTGCCCATTAAGAGAGCCGTCTTGTGACGAATGACTCTCAGGTAATCCATGAAGGAGAGGGTCGTCTTTCTTCGATATACCGTCTGGGAGGCCTGACCCCTGGTCATCCCCAGAGCCGCCTCCAGGAGGTGTTTCAGGTACTTACTATCCTCCAGTTTTGTCAGAGAGTTGGCGGCAAAGGTGTAGAGTAGATCGCCGCTCAAAACGGCAACCTTGTTGCCCCACTTGTAGTTCACCGCTTCCTTTCCCCTCCGTAGATCGGAATCGTCGATAACGTCGTCGTGAACGAGAGAAGCCATGTGAACGAACTCAACCGCGATCGCGAGCGGCCGAGCCTTTTCGAAGTCGTAGTCGAACATCTTTCCCGAAAGCAACACAAGGGCTGGCCTCAGCCGCTTTCCACCGGAATTTAACAGGTAAGAGGAACTATCCGTCAGCGGCTCGAGGTTGGAGTCGACGAGCTCTTCCAGCTCTCTTTCAAGCTCGCTTAAATCCTCCTCTATCGGCCCCAGCAGCTTAAGCATCGTCGTCATCGATACTCGTTCCTCCCTCTCCACAGTGGATAGCAGCTACTCCCCCCAGTAAGTTCTCGTAACGCACGTTAATCAACCCGGATTCTTCTAAAATCTTCTTCAAGTCTTCCTGATCCGGGAACTTCCTGACTGATTCCGTAAGGTAGCGGTAGGGCGCCGTGCTTCCGTGTATGACTCCACCGACCAGCGGCATAATGTAGTTGAAGTAAATAGAATAGAAGTGGCGAAATACCGGAACCGTCGGGCTAGAAAGTTCGAGGTTTACCACTTTTCCTCCTGGTTTCACTACTCGTTCCATTTCCGAAACTACGGATTCGATGCTTTCGACATTTCTCAATGTAAAAGCCGAAGTCACGAGGTCAAAGTAATTCGTGGGGAAATCCAGCGACTCTCCCCTACCCTCGATAAACCTGACCCTGGAGCTATACCGAGAGGGTAGACCCTCCCTGGCCCTTTCAATCATCTCCGGGGTAATATCTACCCCCACTATCTCTTCAACTGGAAGGTGATCAGCCATTAAACGGGTAAGTTGTCCCGTCCCGCATCCTATTTCCAGAACTCTCCCTCCTTCCGCCGTAGGAGCTTTTTCGACGAGCTCGTTTCTCCAGCGTCCGATCTGGCCAAACGATATCACCGTGTTGACCCGGTCGTAATTCCGGGCAATATCGGTGAATATCTTTTTGACTCTTTCGTTCTTGCTTTCGTAGTCCCTGGTATGATTCATTTGATGCGCTTAACTCGCCCTTGGTCGGTCCGGCTCCTGACGGTTTGTAGGTCGTTAAAAGAGTTGATGAATTTTACTGGAATACCGCCAATCGAACAAGAGAACGGTTCCGCCCCTGAAGCGGTCCATCTTTTCATTTCCGTTCCCCGCTTGAGTAATTCAGAAAATGAAACTACCATTAGCTGTTTAACTAAATATTTGGGAATTTCGCCCGTCTGCGCCAAAAAACCGGAGAAAAATAATGGAGAACGACGTAACTTTTCTTCACCCCCCGAGCGTATTTGACTTCAGGGAGAGACCTATCCTCTGGGGACCGATTAACGATCTCGTCCCCTCCAAATCGGTCTTCGAGATGTATCCAATAGGGTTCGTCTCCATGGCGTCCACGCTGGAAAAAGAAGGATTCAGGACCGACATAACCAACGTCGCGCTAAAAATGTTGAGGAGCCCTGATTTCGATCCAAAAGTATATTTACGAAAACTCGATTCCCGGATCTTCGCGATAGATCTCCACTGGCTCCCTCACGTCCACGGGGCAATTGAGCTAGCCAGGCTCTGTAAAGCAGTCCACCCGGATACGCCCATTCTGATGGGAGGACTCTCGGCTTCTTACTACCACGAGGAAATACTGGAAGAGATTCCGGAAGTGGATTTCGTGCTCCGGGGCGACTCGGTCGAAACTCCCCTCGTGAAGTTAGTGCGGGAATTTAATGGCGGGCGAAACTACGAAGAAATTCCGAACCTGAGTTACAGAACGGATTCCGGCCCGAAGGTAAACCGGCTAAAGGCCGTACCGGCCGAGCTGGATTCCTTCTCCCTCGATTATGACTACGTTCTTCGGAGCCTGCTCAGGACGAAATCGTTAGATATTATGCCCTTCCAGGAATTCATTAAGAAGCCGATGATGACGGTCCTTACCCGGAAGGGATGCAACAGCAACTGCCCTGGCTGTGGCGGTTCTCGGTACTCCTACTCGGAGGTCTGCAACAGACGGAATGTCGCTTTTCGCTCCCCGAAGAAAGTTGTCGAGGATCTCAAAAATATATCCGATTACAAAACGCCTGCTTTTGTCATCGGAGATTTGAGTCACCCCGAACCGAACTACGGCCGTGAGATCTTCAGACTCCTGAGGGATGAAGATCTGGGTATTCCTGTCGTCTTCGAGTTCTTCAACCCCCCCAAAGAGGACTTCCTCAACGAACTGGGAAGCTCCGTGGAGAATTTTAGCATCGAGATGTCTCCCGAATCCGGAGTGGAAGAGGTCAGGCAGGGTGCCGGACGGGAATACGGCAATGAAGAACTGAGAAACGCGATAAAGTGGTCCTTCGAGTCCGGTTGCAAACAGTTCGATCTCTACTTCATGATAGGATTAAGCGGCCAATCGAGAAAGACCCTTTCGGATACCATGGAGTTCATCGACGACTTGCTGGGTAAAAACGAGGACGGAAACCTGATTCCCTTCATTTCGCCCTACAGCCCCTTCCTTGATCCCGGTTCACTTGCTTTCGAATTTCCCGAGAAGTACGGCTTCACCAGATACGCCGAAAGCCTGATGGATCACTACAAGCTTCTGGATGAAGGTCTTACCTGGAAGGACTTCCTGAGCTACCGAACCGACGAACTGAGCCGGGAAGAGCTGGTAGACGTAACGTACGATTTCGCCGTCGAGCTCGCAGGGATCAAGGAAAGACATGGTATAATCACCCCCGATAAGCTGGAAGAATTGAAGGAAAAGATTCATCTATCCAAAAGGATGATACGTCTCGCCGACGCAAAAGAGGATGGTTTGCTCGACGACGGCAGTGTAGAGGCCTCCCTGGTGGAACTCAAGGAAAGGCTCCTGATCGATCGTGACGAGCTCGACTGGTCCGACGGAATCACCGCTGAAAGGGTTTTCGCAGTAACGAGAAAAGTGCTGAAAAGCTTTTTCACCAGGGAAAGCGGTTGAACGGCGAGACCCGTTTAAATAAAGCACTTGGGGCTTTATCATAATTGTGTGAACTATCACAAAGGGTGAAAAAGCTTTTGAGTAGACCGGAGTTCCCAAGAGAGACGATTAGAAGACTGCCACTCTACCTCAGGTGTCTCAACCGGCTGTTAATTCTGGGAGAAAAAACTCTTACCTCCAAGGAGCTTTCAGAATACCTGGGGGTAAAACCGGCCCAGTTAAGAAAGGACTTTTCATATTTCGGCGACTTCGGAACCCGGGGGGTCGGTTACGACCTGGAAAACCTCGTAAGCGAGATCAGGAGCATCCTGAGACTTGAAAAAGAATGGGAACTTGCCGTTGCCGGCATTGGAAACATCGGCGACTCCATTCTCGATCACCTTGAATTCAACCAACCTGGTTTCCGGATTACGGCGGCTTTTGACGAGGAACCCAAAATTATTGGCTCAACAGTTAGAGGAATTAAAGTTCAAAACGTCTCGGAAATAGAAGAAGCTCTATCCGGAAATGAGATCCAGCTGGCCTTGCTCGCTGTATCTTCGGTCGAAGCCAGGAAGGTCGCTAACTCTCTTGTCAGCGCCGGAGTCAAGGGAATTATCAACCTCGCGCCGATATTCCTCAACCTGCCGGAAGAAATAGAAGTCGCGCAGATGGATCTATCCAGCGAGCTGGGACAGCTCGTTTACAACCTGAGAAAAAAATAAGCGAAGCACAATTTCTTCAACTCTACACGGAAACGTAATTACCGGTAAAAATCTTTTCCAAGTCTTCCCCGTCGTTATACTCCATTTAGTTACCCAAAAACCTCGGAGTATTTTTCCCGGAAAGTTCTTCTCAAACGTGTTGAAGACATTCTCCTTACCTCCTGACGTATAACGTTCTGACTAATTTCATCTGGTTAATCCGGACTACGACAAGTTTGTCCGGCATTCAGATTACCTTTTTATATGGCAGATGCGAAACATCCGGGACGTAAATATTTGCCGGAAACCCAACGCAACCAAAGCTTGACATGCGGGGAAGTTGCCTTATTATATATGCGAAAGTTTTCACAACCTCTTATATTTTCAAGGTTTATGTTTAAAAACTGCGTATATTCACCGGTGACACGCCACTATGACAAACGGAGAGAGCGCTAAAACAAAACAGATCTACGGGGATACCATGAAAAAAACAATCAAGGATTGGCGACCCGTCCTGTATAAATTGGCCGCAACCGGTTTCTCCTATCCCGGCCTCCCTCTTGCAGAATCCCTTACCTCCGGAAAGTTCCTTTTCGGTATGGAAAAGATCTCCAAAGGTTATCAGCTTGGACTCGGAGCCGAAATAAGAGAGGTCGAGAAAAACCTATCAACTGAAAACCCCAAGGAACTTCTCGGAGTACTCGAAAGCGAGTACGTAAGGCTATTTCTGGCCGACGTAGGAGGGGCAAAGGTAAATCCCTTTGGCTCTCACTACCTAGACGGCAGAGTCATGGGTAAAAGCGTTGATAAGGTCGTTAGAAAATTCGGCAGGGCCGGAATGGCCAAACGGGAGGGCTACCAGGGTCCGCCGGACGATATTGCAGTCGAGCTCGAGTACTTGTTCAAGGTTACACAAATGGAGGACAAAAGCTCCCCTAAACACCTTTCCGAGCACGCCGACTTCTACGACGAACTACTCGGCCCGTGGCTGGGGGAGTTTACCGAGGCGGTAAAGAACGAAACCGACATGGAATTCTACGCGGTACTGGCGGACTGGGTTTGTAAGGGGCTGGAAGCCGATCGAGAACTAATCGAAAACCTTCTCAAGGAAGGAAATATCCGTGGAGTTTGAGAGGAAAATAACCACGATCAGGGGGTAACAAAGTCAAAATGACCGAATTCAACAGAAGAGATTTTCTCAAGCTTTCTGCCGCAACTGCCGGTGCTCTCGCCCTTCAGGGTACGGGGATTATGGAGGACCGAGAGGTCAGGGCCGCACCCAACTACTGGTGGGAGGAAGAAACCTCCACCAAGTTCAGCTATTGCGACATGTGCTACTGGAACTGCGGAATAAAAGCGGAAGTAACCGACGGTCGAGTTGCGAAAATTTACGGCGACGAGAACGACCCGCTTAGCCAGGGCAATCTTTGCCCAAGGGGGCAGGCCGGAGTCCGACAGGTATACAACCCTGATAGGTTAAAGCAACCTATGATAAGTACCGGGGAGCGAGGAGAAAAAAAGTACAGAAAGGCGAGCTGGTCCGAAGCCCTCGACTACACGGCCGAGCAGCTCCACAAGGTCAGCGAAGACTGGGACGGCCCCGAGTCAATCGCCTGGCTGAATCACTGTACCAGCGGCTCCTGGTTTAGCCATATAGCCGCCGCCTGGGGAAGCCCGAACACAGGCGGTCCCGCACATTCACTCTGCCTCGGCTCCCGTGAGATCGCTTCCCAGTTGACCTTCGGTTTACCGGTTGGCGAGCACATGCCGGTGGATTGGGAAAACACAAAATTTATTACCTTAATCGGAAACCATATCGGGGAAAACACTCACAATACTCTGATGAAGGATTTCATGAGTGCAGTAGACGGGGGTGCCGGACTTGCTGTGGTCGATCCCCGCTACTCTACCCCGGCAAGCAAGTCGGACTACTGGTTGCCGATCAAACCCGGTACGGACACGGCACTCCTACTTTCCTGGATAAACCTCTTGATCAGGGAAAACCGCTACGACAGGAACTACGTGGAAGAGTACGCGACCGGTTTCCAGGAACTGAAGAATCGGGTTCAGGATTACACGCCGGAATGGGCAGCTGAAATAACGGACCTCGAGCAGAGAAAGATAGAAGAGGTCGGAAGGGAAATGGCTCGTTACCGACCACACGCTGTCGTTCCTCCAAACAGGAAGGCCTCCTGGTACGGCAACGATACTCAGAGATTGAGGGCACTTTTCATCCTCAACGCCCTGCTCGGCAACTACGGCCGTGAAGGTGGTTTCTACTTTAGCTCGGAACCCTGGATTGAGGATTACTCCTTCCCCTCCATGAAACTCGACAACTCCGGAGGCGGCTGCGGCGGAGGCGGGGGCGCTCTCGGAGAAGATACTTTACCGGAAGACGTCAGGGATAGAGCTGATAGAAAGGGCGAGAAGTTCCTCTACGGCAGCCTGTCCGAGCCGGAGTTGATCGAAGCAATGGCCTCCGAGGATCCCTACCCGATAAAGGGGCTCGTCGTTACGGGGAATAATATATTCCACTCCGCCCCGAAAAAGGAGAGGACCAAGGAAGCCCTGAAAAACCTTGACTTTTACATGGCGATGGATATATTGCCTCAGGAACACGTGATGTGGGCTGACGTGGTGCTGCCGGAATCGACCTACCTGGAACGCTATAACGACTTATTTATCGGCCATCATAAATCCACCCCCTTCATAAGTTTTAGAGAACCGGCAGTTGATCCTCTCTACAACACCAAGCCAGGCTGGTGGATAGCGAAGGAACTGGGTGAGAGGCTCGGATTCGGGGAGTACTTCCCTTTTGACGATTTCGAGGAATACCTCAACGAAAGGCTCGATCCCCTCGACCTTTCCGTCGAGGACATGAAGGAAAAAGGAAGGGCCAAACAACCCCAGTTAAGCCAGCCCTACCTGGAGGATTTCGAATCTCAAAATCAGGATCCACCTTTCGGGACGCCCAGCGGAAAAATCGAACTATACTCGGAGCGGCTCGAGGAGAACGACCTGGATCCCGTCCCCACCTATGAGGACCCGGAAGAGCCTCCGGATGGGTTTTTCAGGCTCCTGTACGGTCGTTCCCCGGTCCACTCGTTCTCGCGTACTCAGAACAACTCCTGGCTTTCCGAAGTCGATCCGGAAAACGAGGTCTGGATCAATTCCGAAGCCGCCGAGGAGTTGGGATTGGAAGGAGGAGAATACGTGGTACTGGAGAATCAGGACGGGAATAAGTCGAGGCCGATTAAAGTCAAGAAGACCGAGAGGATCCGTGACGACTGTGTTTACATGGTCCACGGTTTCGGACACGACACCCCGGAAATGGAGAGACAGGACGGTAAGGGGGCAAGCGACATTGAGATGCAGAGCGATTACGCACTCGATCCCATCTCCGGATCGGTGGGAATGAACGTAAATTACGTCAGGGTAGCAGAGAGAGGAGGTATTTCCTGATGACCAGTTACGCGCTAGCAGTTGACTTGAAAAAGTGCGTGGGCTGTAAGGCCTGCGTGATTGCGTGCAAGGCAGAAAACGAGGTCCCCGATGGCGTATTTCGCCTGACTACCTACGAAGTCGAGAAGGGATCATTTCCCGAAGTCGATACGGAATTAAGACACGATCAATGCAGGCACTGTGAAACCGCACCCTGCGTTTCCGTCTGCCCCACAAAGGCCAGTTACACGGACGATGAAGGGTTTGTTCGAATTGATTACTCAAAGTGTATCGGGTGCAAGGCCTGCATGGTGGCCTGCCCTTACGATGCCCGCTTCATCAACCCGGAAGGCGGCTACGCCGACAAATGTACTTACTGTATTCACAGGGTCAAGGAAGGTAAGGACCCCGCATGCGTCAATACCTGCCCGACCGGCGCGAGGGTCTTCGGGGACCTGGACGACCCAGACAGCGAGATAAGAAAGAGGATCCGGAACAACAGGGTGTCGGCACCCAAGGAGGAAGCGGGCACAAAGCCCAAATTCTATTACCTAAACAAAGAACTAGAGGAGGTGAAGACCTAATGGAAATTAGTGTCGCAAACGGCATACAGCATATCTGGGAGTGGCCGGTCGCTCTACATTTCGTCCTCTCCGCACTTGTCGGTGGCCTGATTGGAATTGCCGGCTTCTCCAGGTTGATAAACAGGGATCAAGCAGCCAGAGTCGCCACGTATATTGCTTTCCCACTTCTGATAGTCGACCTACTGATTCTTTGGCTGGACTTAACCAGGGGTCTGCTTGCGTTCTGGTTGTTTCTCAGCTTTAGAGCAACGGCCGCCATCAGCTGGGGATCCTGGGCCCTGCTGCTGACTTCGCTCGTGAGCGTTATCTACCTGGCCGAATACTTAGGTTATCTAAAACTTCCCCGGGCCGCTGACAACGTGATCAACTGGAGCGCCATGGGGCTGGCGATCGCAGTTACCACCTATACCGGAGCCATGCTCACTTCAAGTATGGCGGCAATGCCTCTCGCGAGTTCAATGCTGCTCGCTCCCCTCTTCTCTGTCTCCGCGATCGCGATGGCCGGCGGTTTGCTTGAACTGGTCAACGTGGAGCGAACGATTTCCGCCTGGGCTCTTACGATCGCTTCAGTCGCGTCCGCCGTTCTATTCGGTTTTTACGTGGGAGAGTTATACGGCGGGAACCTTTCGGTGCAGGAAGCCTACGCCCACCTGGTCGGAAACTACGGGCTGATATGGTGGCTAACAATCGGTATCGGCTTCGGCCTGCCGGCAGTGCTGGCGGTGGCCTGGATGACTTCCCAGACTCAAAGAAAAAAGCTCATCTGCTGTGTCACAAAGGCTGTTGCACTATTTTCACTATTTGGCGGAGCAGGTATTAGGTTTGTTCTTTTAATGGCCGGACAGGGCCATTAAGAAAATCAATCAAAGGCACATCTGGAGGTGTGCAGACTTGAACACTTTTAGCAGGAAAACTCTGTCAGTACTGACGCTCTTTCTTGTAGTGCTATTTGCTGGCTCTCTGGCAGTTACGGCTCAGGAGGAGCCCGTAGTTGGCGCAGTGGACGAATTTCTAAACGATGTCCACGAGGAGGGCTTTTACCTGGCGGACCAGGAGGAGGTCAATAAACAGCGGAAGGTAAGACCGAACCTCTTTATCCTGGACGTAAGGACTCCGGGCGAAGTAGAGGAAGGAACCGTCCCCGGAGCCACGACCATCAGGCTCAGTGAACTCGCACGGAGCCTGGACGAACTGCCCGAGGACAAGGACACCACCATGTACGTTTACTGCAAGGGCGGGGACAGAGCAGCCTACGCAGTTGCTATTCTCCATACTCTCGGATACACTGAGGCATACAGCATGGGCGGCTTCGTCGACTGGAAGGAAGCCGGCTACCCGGTAGAAGAATAATACGATTCAAGGATTAAAAGAAAAAGGCTCCCGGAAACGGGAGCCTTTTTCTTATTACTTCCTTTTACTTCTTTTCTTCGAAGTACCAGCTATACAACAACCCCATATCTGACGGGAATAAGGCAACTCTATTACCGTCTTTTAACTCACGGTTAAGAGAAGAATACTCTCCATCGACGAACACGTGACTAACGCCTTCTCCTTCCAGTTCAAAATCCGCCAGCAGATCCTCTATACTCGAACCTTGTTCCAGTTTTAGATCAAGTAGTCCGACGGAGGAACTGACCTTATCCAGCTCAGGAGCGAGGTCCCTGAAATCACCGTAGAGCCTGACAGAAACTTCCATCTTATCCTCCACCTATTGGTGGGAATATGGCAACGTTATCGCTTTCTTCCAGCTCCGTATCGTTTCCGGAGAGAAAGCTTATATTTCTCCCGTTTACCATTACAGTTACCCCGCTTTTTAACTCGGGCTCCGGTCCGTTCTCCTCCAGGATCGAGTTCCCCAGCTCTTCATACTTATCTGCCAGCTTATTCAACAGTTCTCCTGCCGTATTTGCCTCAACTTCAGTCGCTGAGTCACCGGCTTTATCCCTGAAAGTAGCGAAGAACTTTACTTTAACTCCCATCAGTTACCCTGCTTTTAGGATTCTTCCATGCCCAGCCCACCAAATACCTTGTCCAGTTCTTCATCGGAAACGTCAAATACGTCGTTATGAGGGGGGAGTTCCTCTTCCCGCATGAACTCCGGCAGTCTGTCGTCTTCCTTGGTGAATCCAGCCCTTGAATTGAATTTCCTCTCCGTTTCTATGATGTTCTTTCCTATCTCCGGTATATCGTCTACCGTAAGATCAGCACCGAGGACTCCATTTACTTCCTCGACCATACCTTCCAGGCCTTCGGGGATGTCAAGTACTGCAAAAGCAGTAAATAGACAATGACCGGTGGTGTCAATCACTGCGGTGCTGTACTGCAGGTTCCGCGACATTTCGGCCTTTTCCGGATCGAGCGGATCGGCATCTCCTCCGACACCCATTATTTCCGGAGCTATTGCGTAACCGGCTGTATGGTCCGCCCCCATCGGAGTCGTCGCATACGTCGTTCCGATACCCTTGATCGCTCTCGGGTCGTATGCCGGCATCGCCTGACCCTTGACAGTTGGAATCCTTTCCACTCCGAATGCATTCCCGGTGAACTCCGTACCATTGACGAGAATTCTTCCCAGAGGAGTTCCTTCCCGAACTTCATTCATCAGTTCCAGGGCGCCTTCTTCGTCTCCGAATTCCTTAACTCCTCCTTCCATGGCAACCGCGATCGTGTTACCGGTTTCGATAGTATCCATACCGAGGTCGTTGCACTCCCAGTTTAACTCCCCGATGGTATCCAGGTCGTAGATACCGGAATTCGGGCCGAGTGCCCAGACGGATTCGTACTCGAGAACGCCGACCTCCTCTCCGTCTTCGTTTTCCCAGATTTCCGAACAGCCGATCAGACAGCCCG
The DNA here is from genome assembly GCA_046543235.1 of Candidatus Acetothermia bacterium. GTDB lineage: Bacteria > Bipolaricaulota > Bipolaricaulia > M55B111 > M55B111 > JAGXLP01. Next base: position 18,697 of record JBKGZT010000024.1, read on the forward strand.
GACTACACCTATGGGGGTTTTCTCCGCCCCTCTCCTTGATCTCTTCGGCCTTCTTTTCACCGGAAACCCGGGCCGATCTATCGTCTGATCCTCGGGAGAAGTTGTCCTGTGGCAGACCTCCGGACTCGTTGATTATATTTATCAGCACGTTAGTCCCGTAGCTATTCAATGCCCCGCCGGGTTTTGTCACGTCGTGTTCGGTGAGCGCATCGGCTAGCTTCTTTTTCCCGCGATCGAAAGTCTCTTCGTCCTCTATCTCCACACCGTTCGCTCCTTCGTCATCAACCAGTACAAACTTAAGGCCGCGAGAAGCCATGACTGCTCCAAGTCCGCCTCTACCGGCGTATCTGCTGGGTTTTCCTTCCATATCGTTGAAAGCGATGCCGGAATTGGAACCGGCCAGTTCGGCCGCAATACCGGCGCCACAGACACCGAGGTCTTCGCCAAACTCTTTCTCAATTCCCTCGAATGCCTCGTAGAGTCCTATTCCGCTCCATGGGTCGGCGTCAAGAAGTTCCGCCCCGTCATCGGTTAGTTTCAAGCATTTATATCCTTCACCTTCGGTCCGTCCCTCCACCACGATCGCGGCCACGTTTAACCTCGCCAGTTTCTGAGCAAAACTAGTTCCGGCATTCGCCTCCTTTATTCCACCAGTAAGGGGCGACTTTCCGCCGACCGAAATCCTTCCCGAAGTAGGGGCGCTGGTTCCGGTCACGATTCCCGGAGCAAAAACTAGCTTGTTATGTGGTCCCAGCGGATTCGAGGTCGGTGGAACCTCGTCCGCGATAATGCTGGACGTTAGACCTCTCCCGCCAAGCGCGCGATAATCTTCCGGTAGATCTTCAAATGAAAGTTCTTCCTTTGCCATATTGACACGAAGTAACTGTCGAGCCATCCTGCCACCTCCTGTTTTGAGTATTGTAAGCGAATTGGCCGAACATCGCAAAAGAACTTGTGATTTAAATAACTTTTTCTACACTGCTTTACTCCCACTTTTATTTGCAATCCTTTGGACCCTGGTTATACTTACTTTAGTAAATTA
>JBKGZT010000078.1:0-4207 GCA_046543235.1 Candidatus Acetothermia bacterium
TTGCCAACAGCGTACGGCACGGTATACCCGATTACCGGAATGGTGCTTTTGGAATCCTCCTTCACCGAGTTCATCGCTGCGGTACAGGTCCCCGCGCCGGTCATCGCTCCCATCAACAGTACGGGGTTGAGTTTCAAAGCGTACTTTCCAAAGAACCAGGTCAACAGGTGCGGTATGGTGGTCAGCAATACCCCGGCCGTAAATATCTTGAGACCGGACTGCTGGAAGGCCTGGAGCGCTTTTGGTCCGGCGGAAAGCCCGACACATGCAATAAACAGGTTTAGCCCCAGGTCCGTAAAGATCCACAGGGCGGAAGAAGGGATTTTGCCCCAGGTCGGCCGCAGTGACCTCATCCAGCCGAAAAATAGTCCTGATAGCAGAACTCCTCCACCGACACCGAGAGTTAATGGAATTCCGGCCACAGGGACTGCAATCAACCCGAGCAGAGTGCCGAGAATCACCCCGCCCGCCACCGTAACTATGTCCGTTACGTTCGAGGAACGCTCGGCGTATCCCACCTTATCGGCGAAGTTCTCAACCCGGCGCTTTTCACCCATGACTTCCAGGGTATCCCCTTTACGTACCTGAAAATCTCGCTCGAACGGCATTTCATGCCCCTGGCGTTTTACCTTCCTGACGAAACAGCCCCGGGTATAGTTGTCAACGATGTGTTCTACCGTTTTACCGTCCAGGTCGTCGTTCGTCACGCATATATCAAGTATTTCACCGACCATCTCACGTAGTTCTTCTACCTCGACCTCTTCTCCAACCTGCTTGCCCGCCTTCAGCAACGCGGACTCGGTACCCAGCAGGAGCAGAGTATCCTCGTTCTTGATCTCCATATCGGGCTTTATCTCGTGGATTACGTCTCCGCCCCTCTGGATCTTGTCAATCGATACCATCTCCGGGAAATCCGAGCTCTCGATTTCGCCGACCTCCTTTCCCACGATATCGTCGTTGCTTACGGAATAAGCCCGGGGATAGACGAGGTTGTTCCAGTGGAAGTTCTCGATGGATTCCTCGTCACCCCTCCTGCCCAGGTCCTTTTTCACCTTATTTGCGGACTCCACCATGTCTATCCCGAAGACTCCGGCAAGCAGTTTTAGCAGAATTATCAAACCGGCGGTTCCGAAGATGTAAGTTATGGCGTATGCTACCGCTACTTCGGCCTGGAGGTTCATCTCCGCCGATGGTGTCACCCCGGAGAGGTGCTTTAGCGCCGTATCGGCCGTCCCTATGACCGCTGACTGCGTCATGGCACCGCCGAGCAATCCGGCAACATAGCCCTGATCCAGGCCGAACAGGTACCCAAGTCCGACTGCTGATACCAGAGCAACGATTCCGAAGAATACCGCAACCCCGACGAATTTAAAGCCTCCCCGCTTCAGCCCGTCGATGAAATCGGGGCCGACTTTGTACCCGACGCCGAAGATAAATAGGCCGAAGGAAACGGTCTTCAGGATACCGAGATCGAAGTTGGTACTGGGGTCGATTACGAGTGAACCGATCGCGATACCCACCAGAAGGACGCTGGTCGTCGATCCCAACGAGAACCCCTTGACCTTAACCTTGCCCAGAGCGTAACCGCCGGCCAGGGTGGCGAAAAGCAGTAGTGAGGGGTTGCTTCTGAGGAAGTTAAGAACTACTTCCATCGCTTTCCCCTCCGGCTCGTTTCTCAATGCTCCCTTTCCACTCGTCCCGGTACTCTCCTAGGAGTTCGCTGATGGCGGAGCCGATCTCTTTGTAATCTTCCTTATAGAGATTTGCAAGAGAGACCCGGACGGACATCTCCGGCGCGTCGAACCCACCTCCATCCAGAACCACGACGTCTTTTTCGTCCGCCATGCGCCAGACGAAATCTATAGGTTCGAACTCGCTTTCAAGCCACCCCGCGAAATCTTCCCCGTACCGGTCGCTCGCCAGGCTCGGGATATCAATCGTAGTATAGTAATTGGCGTAGCTGGGACCATCTGCCCCGGGTACTCCAAGGGAGTCGTAAAGGGCCTCATATCGTTCGTGAACCAGATCCTGTATCTCCTTCCGATACAAACGACTATTCGAGTCGATCAGTTCCTGAAGCGAGAAGAGGACCATCATGACCTGTTGAGGTGTTGAGAGCCCGGCCGTATGGTTGAGGGCAACTGCCCTGCTGTCCGCGACGAGCCGATCGATCAACTTGATGTCCTCCGGGTGAGTCGAAATCGTCTCGTAGCGGTTGTGCAACCCGCGACGCTTCTCCTGCGGCAGATCGGCTATCATCTCGTCCATCACGTTGTCCTCGTGAATCCCGATCGCGCCCAGGCGCCAGCCGGTGGCACCGAAGTACTTGGAATAGGAATAAACCAGGATCGTGTTTCGAGGTGCAGTCGCGGCCAACGAACGAAAACCGTCGACGAAAGTTCCGTATACATCGTCCGTGAGCAGGATTAAGTCCTGGCGTTTATCCGCGACCAGGTCTGATATGTAGCTTAGGGTCTCGTCCGACATACTCACTGATGATGGGTTAGAAGGATTAACTACGAAAAACGCCTTTACCGAAGGGTCTTCCAGTTTCTCCAGCTCCTTTGTCGGGTACATCCAGTCGTTTGACTCGTCCTGCCTGACTTCCACGATCTCCAGCTCGTAATCGTTTAACGGGGGGATCTCCAGGTACGGTGTAAAAATAGGCGTTCCCAGCGCGATCTTATCCCCTGGGTTGAGCAGGAAGTTTTCCTTCAGCGTGTTAAAGATGTACGTCATCGCCGCCGTCCCACCTTCAGTCAGAAAGAGGTCCATTTCTCCCTCAGGAGGATCGTCGTCACACATCGTCAGGTCCAGGTATCTTCTTATTACCTCCTGGGTATTGGGTAGTACCCGGTCAGGAGTCGGGTAGTGGTCGCCCAGAATGGCGTCGACCATTTCACCAATAAAGCCGTCTCCGTCGAGACCAAGTTCGTCCGTGGCGTAGCGATAGGAATCCTTCAGAAACTCGGCACCGACGTGCTCGGCGCGGCTCCGGCAAAAGTCCATGAACCGGTCTCCCATACCGTCCTTCTCCGGAGCGCCGGCCAGTCCGTAGCGGTTCATGACTCTTTGTCCTTCTTCGAGGGCAAAATTTCCAAGCAGAAAGTAGGCCTGGCGCGGCCTCGTCGCCACCCAGTTGGGGTTCCCCCGACCGGCGTTAAGCATCATTTCCTTGTTTGGCTCTTCAGCCATGGATATCAACTTGTCCTTCAGCTCGAACGGACTCAGTTCTTCGTACTTTTTCTCCCTCTCTCTTCTCTCCACAGGTGCCACCTCTTTTGTGTTTTTATGTTTTTTCGAAGCTCGTTGAGCTAACCGATTTAGTCCGGCAGCATTTTCAAGAGATCGAGCTGTATGCCGGAAAGAACGGCTTCCCTTAAGCCTTTTGCAACCATATCCGCGTCTTTTTCCGTTCTTCCGCCCTTTTGATAGTCTATGCCTCGGCCGATAACTACGGGAACCTGTTCCGAGGTTTGCCCGAAATGCAGGGCGGCTGCACTGGCGATCTCATCGGCTTTTAGGTCAACGCCACCAAATTTCGGCTTCCCAAATAAATCGTCGGCGCCGAAATCGCTCTCGACGGGGTTAATCCCGGAAGAGCCAATGGCGTTATCCGTTTCGCCTGCTCTGATGCTCACCTCGGAATCCGTTATGATTACTGCTACTTCCTTGCCCGTCATTTCTTCTATCCTCTCCCTAATAGATTCGGAGCTCTGGTTAGGGTTCTCGGGCAACAAAGTGGCTTTTCCTTCTGGGGAGTTGGACCTATCGACCCCTGCATTGGTACAGAGCCTACCGTTTCTCTTAGTTACCAGCATGGCCGGAAGGTCCTCCAGTGCTTCCTTTGCCCTCTCTTCATTATCGGCCTGTTGCAGTATATAGTCCTTCCCGAACTTGCTGACCGGAAGCGAGGCAACTACTTCTGACTCCTGCAGGATCAATTCCACTTCTTCCGGTAAAATACCGGTGGACTTAGCTATCGCTTTCGCCCTGAGGCCGGGCTCGACGTCCGAAAGGTCGACATACCGCCCTTCGTACATGGAGACGACTTTGGAGGTTATGACGATAACGTCATCGTCTTTTATTTCTAGCCCTTCATCGTCACATGTATCCAGTATTCTCTTAACCAGGTCATCGCCTTCTTCAATTAAACCGATGTTCTCCAGTCCGTAAAAAGTTATTTCTTCCATTAGCTCCTCCTTTG
>JBKGZT010000079.1:0-4192 GCA_046543235.1 Candidatus Acetothermia bacterium
CAGTTTGAGCACGCGAGTCGGAAATTTCTCGGTTCGGGAGGCCCGGAGGTTAAAAACTGATCCTCCGAAAGGGTGGAACCGTGCCCGCTCGGCCTCCGATAGGATTTTCCTGAACGGTCAGCAAAGCTTTGAACTGGAGGTTATTTATGAACGTTAAGGATAAATTAAGGTTGGTATTATTACTCTGTGTCTTGGTAGTTAGTTTATTAGTAGTTCCTGGTTACTCAGAGGAGGGAATGAAGACGGTGGAAGACGCCCTGGGCAGGAAGGTTCAGGTTCCGGAAGAGGTAGAGAGGATAGTTGGTCTGGAAGCCGGAGCGCTGAGGCTCATCACTTACCTTGAAGCCACGGACCTGGTAGTCGGCGTCGAGACCTTCGAAAAACGGGACAGGAATAGGCCTTACAGGCTGGCCCATCCTGAGCTGGCTGAACTACCGGGAATCGGGCCGATCCACGGCGGTGACGCGGAAATGATAGTGGCTGCTCGGCCAGGGGTAATCTTCTGGTCTTACGCCACGGAGAAGAAGGCGGACGTCCTCCAGGACAAGACGGGGATCCCTGTATATGTCCTCAATCCCGGTCCGCCGAAGACGATGAGCCGAGAAGAGCTGGAGGCTTCCCTGCGCCGGATGGGAGAGGTTATCGGCAAGGTAGAAAGAGCCGAGGAAGTCATCCAGTTTGTCGACCGGGAGATAGAGAGGCTACGTAAACTGGGGAGGAACGCGGATAAGTCCGAGGTCGAAGCCTACGTTGGAGGGATAGGTCAACGAGGTGCCCGCGGTATACGGTCTACCGAACCGACCTATCCGCCGTTTTCCTTTGTCGGGCTAAAGAACGCTGCCGGGAGCCTCGGGACCGATCACGCCATGGTGAACAAGGAGAAGATAATCCAGTGGGATCCGGATTTCCTGTTCGTCGACCAGGCGGGCCTTTCCCTCGTGAAGGATGACCTCCGGCAGTCCGAATTCCGAAGCCTGTCCTCCATCCGGTCGGAGAAGGTCTTTGGACTTTTACCCTACAATTACTACACGACGAACTTCGGTACGGTACTCGCGGACGCTTATTACATCGGGGAGACCGTTTACCCGGAGGCCTTTGAAGGGATCAGCCCGGAGGAGGAAGCGGATCGGATATACGAATTCCTCGTCGGGAGTCCGATTTACTCCGAGATGGAGGAAGTTTTCGGCGGCTTCGGTAGGATCAGGGTCGGTGATTAACGGGTAATAATGAGCTCTTCTTCGGCCGACGTTGAAAGGGTCAGGTCCAGTTACGAGAGCCGCTTCAGGGGCAAGCTTGCTTTCATGGCGATAGTCGTGGTCCTGTTGTTATTCCTTGCCCTGTTTTCCCTGGGTATAGGGGCGGTAAACTTTTCCTTGTCCGAGACGGTCCATGTACTACTCGGAAAAGGGACTACGATGGGACGGAGAATCATCCTGAATATTCGGGCACCCAGGGTTCTGACCGCGGTCGTGGTCGGATCCGGTCTGGCCGTCGCCGGAGCCGCGCTCCAGTCGCTTCTGCGTAACCCGCTGGCCTCTCCATATACGCTTGGGATATCGCATTCAGCCGCGTTCGGGGCCGCATTTTCGGTGGTAGTTCTCGGTGCCGGTTCCGGTGGCGGGGCCGAGGGAAATATCGTATTCAATAATCCCCATATTACGGTCCTTTCCGCGTTTGGCTGGTCGATGCTGACGGTTTTGATAATAATCGCGCTCGGCAAGTTTAGAAACTCCTCTCCGGTGACTCTAATACTGACGGGGATAGCGCTTGGATCGTTGTTTACCGCCGGTTACACGGTGATGCAGTACTTCGCCGACCAGTCCGAGCTTTCCTCCATAGTCTTCTGGACCTTTGGCGACGTCGGCCGGACTAACTGGCCCCAGCTCGGGATCATGGCGGCGGCGGTTGCCCCGGCCGTGGCCTACTTCGTCTACCGGGGCTGGAGCCTGCGGGCGATGAGTTCCGGGGACGAGACGGCCAGGAGCCTCGGAATCAACCCGGAGAGGTTGAGAATCGTCGGGACTCTGCTGGCAGGGTTGATAACTGCTTTGATGGTATCATTTGTTGGGATAATCGGTTTCGTCGGGCTGGTCGTACCTCACATAGTCCGCCGGTTTATCGGCGGGGAAGAACGATACTTGCTGCCTGCTTCCTGCCTGGTCGGGAGCCTGCTGCTGCTCGGTTCGGATACGGCTGCCCGGACGGTCGCGGCGCCGATCGTCCTCCCGGTCGGTATTCTTACGTCGTTCCTCGGCGTGCCGCTGTTTATCTACCTCGTACTAAGGGGGAAGGAATATTGGTAATTCTTAAAGCAGAAAGCGTGAGGTTCAGTTACGGTGAAGAAGAGACGCTGAAAGGAGTAAGCTTCGAGGTGAAGCACGGAGAGATACTGGGCGTCGTCGGCCCAAACGGATCTGGGAAGACTACGCTGATAAAGTGCCTGAACGGGTTGGTGAAGCCGGATGAAGGGAAAATTTCCGTTCAGAAGCGGAACCTGTCCGAGCTTTCCCGCAGGGAGGTGGCCCGGATGGTTGGTTACGTACCTCAATCCGAGACCCCGACCTTTTCCTCGACCGTCTTTGACGCGGTTTTGACCGGAAGGTCGCCCCATAGCTCCTGGAGGCCGACCGAGGAGGATTTGATGGCCGTCTCCACGACCCTGACGGAGCTGGGTCTGGGCGACCTGGCCACCCGGGACGTACGGGAGCTAAGCGGCGGCCAGCTGAGAAAGGTCCTGATCGCCCGGGCTTTTGCCCAGGACCCGAACCTGCTGTTGCTGGATGAGCCGATGGCCAGCCTAGACCTGCGCCACCAGCTTGAAGTTCTCAATTCGGTCCGTAACTGGTCGACCGAGGAGCGCTCGGCCCTGGTGACCTTTCATGATCTGAACATGGCCGGCAAGTACTGCGATAAGTTGATCGTCCTGAAGGACGGTGAGGTATTTGCCCGGGGTGGATCTGAGGTGCTGACTCCGGAAACGATCGAGCCCGTTTACGGTGTCGAGGTAGAGGTGAACGAGAACCGGCGAACGAGATGGATCGAGCCGATGAAGCCGTTATCCTGAAAAATAAGGTGATTCAGTTGGAAGTAGAAGAAGTAGGTGAAGTTATCAGCGAGATAGAGGAGCCCCTTGGCCCGGAAGAAATGAAGGGTCAGGAGTGCAGGATCCGGGTCTATCCGGATTACGAGGACGGGCTGTACGGGATAGAGGACAGCGACTACGTTCAGGTTCTGTTTGGTCTGCACCTTTCCGAGGGCTACGAACTGGTTTCTCCACGGCGGTACGGAAAAGAACGCGGGGTTTTTGCATCGAGAAGCCCGAACCGTCCGGGTTCGATCGGTGCAACCGTGGCCGAACTGCTGGAGCGTGATGGGAGAGAGTTGAGGGTCAAAGGGCTGGATGCCGTGGACGGAACTCCCGTTATCGACATCAAGCCCTACGCGGAAAACTTCGATAGACCGGGTAACGAGGTGGTCCGCAAGGAGAAACCCAGGAAACGGATCAAACAGTTAATAGGCCGGGAAGATATGGAATCCCTGTTGCTGAAAGCCGGCGAGCTGCACGGGCATTTCTGCCCCTTCCTGGCTCTGGGCGTCCTTGCCGGAAGTCATGCTTTATCGGAGCTTGATGCGGCGGCTCCCGACATGGAGGAGACCGTCGCGATCGTGGAAACCAATAGCTGTTTTAGCGACGGCGTTCAGTACGTCACCGGCTGCACGTTTGGAAACAACGCACTGATCTACAGGGATTTCGGCAAGACAGCCGTCACGGTGGCGTCCAGGAAAGGTCCCGGGATCCGACTTTACCTGACCGCGGATGACCTGATCGAGGAGGAATATCCCGAAGCCCGAAAGCTCTTCGATAAAGTCGTCAAAGAACGCGAGGGTACGGAAGAAGAGGAGAGGGAAATGAAGAAGAGGTGGCGGGAGATCGGCTTCGACCTCGTCGGTCGGTCGGTCGAGGAGTTATTTAAAGTAGAAAGATTAGAATCACCGGAGATGCCTGAATACGCCCCGATTTACGAGGATGGCTACTGTGAGAGCTGCGGGGAGAAGTTCATGGCGCCGAAGGGAGTGGAGCAAAACGGAAAGAGTTTATGTCGCGAGTGTGCATCCCAGGGGTATCTCCAGCTGGACGGAAGCGGTCTACGGGAGATAGACAGCTGAAAGGGATTGCTTCCCGGGCTCTTGA
>JBKGZT010000080.1:0-4172 GCA_046543235.1 Candidatus Acetothermia bacterium
ACTCAATTCTTTTACCATCGTTAAATCCAGACTATGTCCGCTTTGATCGGCCAGGAAAGCTCTGGAGAAGGTCCGCATAACCCTGACTGAGCGTTAACGAAGGAGTACCAGGAACCGAACCAGAGCTTTCTTAGCCGGTAAGCAAACAATTTGGTAGAGGTGAAAGATCTGAGTTTAACTACCTTTGGTGGCCGGTTTAGATTGTGTGCATAAGTGGTTTTGCTGCTTTAATAATTCCAGGAAGAACTTCTCGTCTTGCAAATTTGTGCGAGTTCAAATATAATCAATTCCAATCACCGAGGACGTTCCGAATGATAGATCCTTTCAGTCAGCGTATTGAGTGTATTGGAGGTAAAATTGGATAGCCTCTGGCAGTATATTGTTCAGAGAGTGGGGTCAACCATCCCCATGTTGCTAATCCTAATTGTCGTAGTATTTTTAATCCTGCGTGTGATACCGGGTGATCCAGCCCGTGCCATGCTGGGTGGGCGCAACGTTTCCGAGGATTATATCCAGCGAGTCCGAGAAGAGATGGGACTAAGTGATCCGCTTCATATCCAGTTTTTCGATTACATCTGGGGGCTGATCCGGGGGGATTTCGGAACCTCCTTTAGAACCGACGAACCCGTGTTGCACGAGTTGATGGTCAGGGTCCCCGCGACCCTGGAGCTGGCTTTTTATGGAATGGGGATAGCCGTATTGCTAGGTGTTTCTACGGGCGCCTGGGCCGCGGTCAAAAGCGACACCTTCATCGATCACGGCCTGAGGTTGTTCCACATAGGAGCTTTTGCCGTCCCTCTCTTCTGGATGGGGTTGATGTTTCAGATCGTCTTTGCCGTATTCCTGGGATGGCTCCCGGTTGGTAACCGCCTGGAAGCCCTCACTATGGCCACCTTTACCCCAATAACAGGGTTTTATACCCTGGACGCGCTGATCAAAGGTGATTTTGGACTGTTACTGGAAGCGTTAAGGCACCTGATACTTCCCGCCCTGACCCTGGGAATAATTCAAGCCGGACTCCTGGGTAGGATGACCAGAGCCAACATGCTGGAAATAATGGACAAGGATTACGTCAAGACAGCCCGCTCCAAGGGTCTCGTGGAGCGGATTGTTATCTTTAAACACGCTTTGCGCAACGCGTTGATCCCGATCCTGACGGTTTTTGGTTTACAGTTTGCCATATTGATAGGAGGCGCCGTGCTTACTGAGACGATTTACGCCTGGCCCGGGGTGGCTCGTTTCCTCATAACGAGCGTCAATGCCAGGGATTTTCCCTCGATCCAAGGGGCGATAGTCATGATAGCCGTATTCATCACGACCATTAACCTGATTGTCGACATAATATACGCTCAACTGGACCCGAGGGTGAAGTACTGAGATGTTTTTCCGGCAGCTGTTCTCGGGGACGTTTGCCAGGCTCAGGAAGACCCTCGGCAGGGAGAAGTTGCTTGCCGTGGGTCTCACGGTCGTCCTGATATATATCCTGGTCACGATACTGGCTCCCTGGATTACCCCCTATCACCCGGTAGAATATCGGTCCGCTCCCCGACTAGCACCTCCCTCGCTCAATCACCCGATGGGTACGGATCAGCTCCGGCGTGACCTCTTTTCCCGGGTAATCAGCGGTGCCCGGGCTCCGATCATAGTTGCTTTTGGCTCCATAGCATTATCCATGAGCGTCGGGACGCTTCTTGGTTTACTCGGGGGCTATTTTGGCGGAGCCCTGGACCGCGCCCTCTCCCTGACGATGGACGCCCTCTATTCGTTTCCGTCCATCATTCTGGCCATCGTCCTGGTTGCGGTGCTGGAGCCCGGTATCGATACGATGATACTGGCTATCTCCGTGGTCTACATACCGACCTACTTTCGGGTCACCAGGAGCGAAGTTCTCACGATCAGAGAGGAGACTTTTATAGAGGCCGTGGACGCCATGGGCGCGGGAAGGGTCAGAATTATTTTCAGACACATCGCTCCGAACGTGGTGAATGCCATCATGGCGGTATCGTCGTTCAACATCGCCGACGCGATACTTACCGAAGCGGCACTCGCATACCTGGGTTTCGGGCTTCCTCCCCCGACGCCGGACTGGGGTTTTGACATTCAGAACGGACAAAAGTTCCTCCAGTCCGGATACTGGTGGCTGGTTACCTTTCCCGGTTTGATGATAGTCTTCCTCTCTCTTGGCTTCGGAATGGTGGGAGAAGGGATCAGCGATATTCTCAACCCGAAGAGGAAACAGCAGAAAGTTTGATTTCGGTCGTTAAGTCCTTCGCCTTGTTAATTTTGGCTTTGCAAGAAAAAGCAACGGCTTGATCGAGGATGTAAAGAAGCGTTACCATTTGATTCAGAGAATTGCAAAAATTAGTGTTCCGGAGGTGGTAGGGCCGGAAAGGCCTATAATCGTGGAAGAAGCTTCGAGCACATTAACTATTCAAAGAAGAGGAGGTTTAGTAAAAATGAAGCGCATAACAATCTTAGGTTTGGTGTTGGCTCTCACGCTTGGGTTTTCTCTCGTCGGATTTTCACAGGGTGGTCCGGACACGCTAGTTATCGGTACCACGGACAGGGTGACGCAGCTGTCGCCGGCCAACTCGTATGACCATTATAGCTGGCACGTAATGAGGCTTATGAGCGACTCCTTGCTTAAAATCAAGCCGAAAAGCACCGAGGTCGGGCCGGCACTGGCGAAGGACTGGGAAGTTGGGCCGGAAGCCCAGGAGTACACGTTCTACCTCAGAGAAGACGTGACGTTCACCAATGGGGACCAACTCACCGCGGAGGACGTCAAATGGTCCTTTGAACGGGCTATGGATCTTGACGGGCCCGAAGGCGGAGTCTTCCTTCTCGGTGACCCGATCGACACGATCGAGGTCGTGGATGACTACACGCTAAAGATAACTCTGGAGGAGCCGAACGCGACCTTCTTGACCCGGGTAACCGGTCAGGTTGGTCCAGCTCTGGTCTGGAACAAGAATGGCACGCCTGCCGACGAGTTTGCCAAGGGGGAACTGGTTGGCGTCGGTCCATATAAACTAAGCAGTTACGATCCGAACGAGTCAGTGGTCTATGAAGCTTACGAGGACTACTACGGCGGGGCTCCCGAGATGGAGACCGTCGTCGAGCTCAAGTATTCCAACAGCACAGGTCTCAGGACGGCGCTGGAAGCAGGGGACATCGACGTGGCTTTCAGGACGATGAACCCTGTAGATATCGAAGAGCTGGAAGAATCGTCTGACTTCGAAACCCAATACACGGAAAACAGCCCGAGTATAAGGTATATGCTCTTTAACGTCACCAACGAAGTCTACAAGGACGAGAGGGTCAGGCGGGCTATGACCTACGCTGTCAACCGGGAAAAGATTGCCGATCAGGTATTCAGCGGATTGGCCGACCCTGTTTACACGATGGTACCTAGAGGCTGGCAAGGCCGGCTGGCTACCTTCCCGGAACAGGACCTGGATAAGGCCGAAGAACTGCTGGAATCGGCCGGTTATACGGCCGACGACCCGCTCGAGACGACGCTCTGGTTTACTCCGAGTCACTACGGAAGCACCGAGGCGGACGTCGCTGCAGTAATCCAGGGTAGCCTCGACCAGCTGGACAACCTGGAGGTCGAATCCAAGAGCCTGGAATGGGGTGCCTACACGGAACGGCAGTCCGAGGGTGGATTCGGCATGTTCCTGCTGGGCTGGTACCCGGACTACCTGGAAGCAAGCAACTTCCTGGAGCCCTGGACCACGGGTTCGCCGGAAGGCCTGGGTACTTTCTTCAACAATCACCCGAATTACGACGCGTACAGGAAGATCCTGAATACGGCAAAAGCGCTCCCGGACTGGGATAGAAGGGCGCCGCTCTACGAGGCCGTACAGGAACTAAGCGCTCAGGACGTACCATTCATCCCGCTCTGGGCGAACCTCGCACAGGCCTATGTTGCCTACAAACCAAACGTAGAAGATATCTTCGTAGATGCGACGATGGACATAAGGGTCGCGGGAATTAAAAAGAAGTAGATTATACGGAACTGTAACTCAATATATCCAAAGACCGCCCTGTTTTTAGGGCGGTCTTTTTGTTTTTTCTAGCCGGTAATAAAACTAGGTTGGAATAGGTGAAAGATCGATAGTGTAGAAATAACTGTGTAAAATTAACTTATAGCTTTGGAAACCGTTCAG
>JBKGZT010000081.1:0-4130 GCA_046543235.1 Candidatus Acetothermia bacterium
GCTCGGTGGAACGGGTCATCAAGAAAGGCGAAACAATTTGGGAAAAGAAGCTCCCTCGATTTTGATAAGGCCTTGTCTCCTTGTTCAGGAGTTAGGGGATTTTTAGAAAATCCGTATTAACCAAGCTGCTCTTCGATGGAGTCTTCGACCAGGTCTTCGTCGGCGTGATAGGGCAGGGTTACGTGACCCTCGGCACCCTTGCGCTCGTTCCAGTCGACCATCGTCTCCACTGCATGTTCGTTCCTTGCCCAGGATCGTCTGGCAACTCCGCCGTGAACGTCCCAGTCTATGGCGGATTTTATTATTCGGTCCACCTTCTTGCTACCGTCCAGTACGAGACCAAACCCCCCGTTAAAGCACTTACCGATGCCGACGCCGCCGCCGTTGCTCTCCACGGCCATGGTCATGCCGCGGGCCACGTTCCCGGCGAAATCGTGGACGGACATCTCAGCCATGATGTTACTGCCGTCCTTGATATTGGAGGTCTCCCTATAGGGGGAATCGGTTCCTCCGGGGTCGTGGTGATCACGGCCTATCATTACGGGGCCGATCTCTCCCTCCCGGACGAGGCGGTTGAACTCCAGGGCCATCTCGACCCGGCCCGGACCGTCGGTATATAGTATCCTCGCCTCCGAACCCACGACAAGGTCGTTGTCCTCGGCATCCCTGATCCAGACGTAGTTGTCGTAGTCCTGGGATCGCCTGTCGGGGTCTATTATCTCCTGTGCCGCCTGATCCGTCCGGCGCAGGTCCTCTTTCTTTCCTGAAAGACAAACCCATCGGTAGGGACCGTAACCGTAATCAAAGAACACTGGGCCCATGATGTCCTCGACGTAGGAAGGAAAGATGAACCCGGAGCTGGGATCCGATTCGTCCTTCGCTATTTCCTTTACTCCGGCATCGTAAACGGCCTTCATGAAGCTGTTCCCGTAGTCGAAGAAGTAGGCTCCGCGATCTACCAGCTCCTGGATCAGGTGGAAGTGTTTCTCCAGCGACTTATCTACTTCGCCTTTGAACTTCTCCGGATCTCGGCTTAGCAGTTCCCTGCTTTCCTCGTAGGTGTATCCAACAGGGTGGTAACCTCCTGAATAAGCGGCATGGCAGGACGTCTGATCCGACAGGAGGTCGACTTTTATACCGTGATCGACCAAGTAGTCGAGGAGGTCGACCACGTTTCCGTGGTAGCCAATGGAGACGGCCTCTTCCTCCTCCAGGTAACGGGGAACTTTCTCGAAAATCTCATCGAGATCGTCGGAAACCTCGCTCAGCCATCCCTGCTCTCGTCTAGTCTCGATTCGGGACTCGTCCACCTCTGCAATCACCCCTACCCCTCCGGCTATCTCAATCGACTTTGCTTGGGCGCCACTCATCCCGCCGAGTCCGGAAGTGACGTAGAGTTGGCCGCTCAAGTCCTCTTTCTCCTCGTTCCCTAGGAACTTCCTGCCGGCGTTCAGCAGGGTCGAATAGGTGCCGTGGACTATCCCCTGCGGCCCGATGTACATCCAGCCACCGGCCGTCATCTGGCCGTAGTTTGCCACCCCCAAAGCCGCTGCTCTATTGAAGTGCTCCTGGTCGTCAAATTCCCCGACCATTAAGGCGTTTGTGGAAATCACCATGGGAGCGGTCGGTTTTGAGGGAAACAAACCCAGCGGATGGCCGGACTGGACAACCAGAGTCTGGTCTTTGGTCATCTCCTGGAGGTACTTCTTAATCAACCGGTACTGCATCCAGTTCTGACAAACCTGGCCCGACTCGCCATAGGTTACCAGTTCGTAGGGATACAGTGCGACGTCGAAGTCCAGGTTGTTGTCGATCATCAACTGGATGGCCCTGCCCTCGAGGGTCTTGCCCTCGTATTCGTCGACCGGCTTCGCCTCGATCGGTCCGTTCGGGCGGTAGCGGTATCCGTAGATGCGGCCCCTGGTAAGCAGCTCCTCGGCAAATTCCGGAGCCAGCTTTTCGTGGAGCTCGGGCGGAATATACCGTAAGGCGTTTTTCAGGGCCAGTTCCATCTCCTCCTTTGACAGGTTGAGTTCTCGTTTTGGGGCTCGCCTTATCCCTTCCCTGAACTCAGTTTTCTCCGGCAGCTCGGCGGGTAGCTTTATTCGCATCGCTTTCGAAACGTCAAGATTTATCGAACTCATTTTTCCACCTCCTGATAGCTTCCGACTTAGAAATCAACCAACCGTATATCAAGGTTCCTTTAGAACCATAAACTTTCCAGGGCTGGGTTATTTATCCGGCCCCTGATGGCTCCAATGTCGAAACTAACTTATCCCGTATTTTTCCGAAATTTCCTCCAGAAATCCTTTTTCCTTTAACAGCTCCGCTCCTCTATTTATCAACGAAGAAAGCTCCCTATCCTCGTTGATCGGAGGTATATCCTCCCGGACGAGCCGATAAAGGTCCTTCAACGGTTCTGCCAGGGTCAGCTCGGCAAATTCCTGAGCCTGACAGGCGCTGATCAATTCCACGGATAGCCCCTGTCTGACGTTTTCAATTATATCCTTAAGGGACCTTGCTCCGTGCATTCCCATGGATACGTGATCTTCCTGGTCACCCGAGACGGGGATGGAATCGACGGAAGCCGGGGAAGCGAGACTCTTGTTCTCAGACACCAGGGAAGCACTGGTATATTGAGCAAGCATAAACCCAGAATTGGTTCCCGGGTTCTCTGCAAGGTAGGCCGGTAGGTCACCGTTAAGTTCAGGATGCAACAACCGATTGACCCTTCTCTCGGATATACTGGCAAGTTCGGATAATCCGATCTTCATGTAATCCGCGGCCAGAGCCAGTGGCTCCCCGTGAAAGTTCCCGCCCGAAACTACCGCCTTGGGGTTACTAAAGACCAACGGGTTGTCGGTTACGGAGTTAATTTCAGTTTTTATCACTTCACTCACGTGTCCGAGGGCCATCCGGACGCTTCCGTGTACCTGGGGTATGCATCTGATCGAATAGGGGTCCTGAACGTTGATCGGGCGGTAGTTTTCCGGGTCGTACTCCGTTAACTTTCTAAGGTTTTTCGCCACCCTGGCCTGACTCTCGTAGGGCCTGAGCTCGTATATACGTGAGTCGTACTGGGCAAAGTTACCACCAAGTATAAACGTCGTCAAACCGCCGACGATATCGGCGTACTTTACCAGTTTTTTAATTTCCGAAATACCCAGAGCCAGGACCGCCGACATCGCCTGTGTTCCGTTTATCAGGGCCAATCCTTCCTTTTCTCTAAGCGTAATTTCGTCAATTCCGGCCCGATCCAGTGCCTCTCGAGCCGGCAACAATTCCCCCTCGTAATATGCTTCCCCTTCTCCAATCAGAACGGAAGCTATGTGAGCTAGCGGTATCAAATCCCCGCTCGCACCAAGGGAACCTTTCTTGGGTACGTAGGGAGTTACCCCACTATTAAGCAATTCAACCAGCCGTTCCAGCACCACCAACCTTATACCCGAATTTCCCCTGCCCAGGGAGTTGGCCCGCAAGGCAATAATGGCTCGGACCGTCTCCTCGCTCAATGGATCACCGACCCCAGCGGAGTGGCTCTTGACCAGGTTTTCCTGGAGATCCCGGCGTTTCTCCTCCGGAATCTCCTCCCTCACGAGGTCTCCAAAACCCGTATTGATACCATATATGGGCCTATCGGTCTCATCCATCAGTTCTTCCAAGGCATTTCTGCTTTCCTTTACCCTACCACGGATCTCATCATTTAATTCTGCCTCGGCCCCCTCGCGAGCGATATCAACCAGGCCATTCATCGATAATTCGCCATCCAGACGGATACTCATGATATAATCACCATAACCAATTAACGTCGTCAGGGAAGTCTTTTCCTAATAACTGAACCTTCCAAAGAACAGCTCCCGCCAGTTCTAAATCAGTTCACCCAACCCCAGATTTTTTAACTTCTCCTCTTCCGGAATTCCCTCTTGGTTCCATCCCATCCGAGAGTAGAACTCACCAAGCATGCTTTCCAGGTCCACTACGGCCCCTTCCACGGGCCCCTCCGCTATGGGTTCCGAGGTGAACTTCTCCGGCAAACGGTCGTCTTCTCCCGTCAAACCCATTCTGACGTTGAACGACCTTTCACCGGTGACAATCCTCTCCCCGATGACTAACAGGTCCTCTCGCTCAAA
>JBKGZT010000082.1:0-4069 GCA_046543235.1 Candidatus Acetothermia bacterium
TGGGATTTTTCTGAACGGTTTCCAAAGCTAGTTTTACACATAAAATACTACGCTATGTCGTAGTACTTAAGCACCGTCCCCGTCCAGTTTTTCTTCTATCTCCCCCCAAATCCGTTCAATCTCCCGGGAAGCCTCTCCGCTGGAGTATTCCACGGTGCTTTTGCCGTTGACCATTGCTTTGGTTACGTCCGAATCATAAGGGATTTTCCCGGTAATCGGTATTTCTTTTTCTCGGGCGAATTCCTCTATCTCCTGGACCATATTCTCGTTTAGATCGTACTTGTTAATTACTATAGCCGGCTCTATTTCAAAGTTCTCCGAGAGCTCGATCACTCTCTTCAGGTCGTGCAACCCGGAAACGGTAGGTTCTGTTACTACCAGCGCCAGGTCCACATCGGCCAATGAGGCAATTACCGGGCAGCCGGTGCCCGGAGAGCCATCAATTATAATCAGGCCCTTTTTCTCCTCTTCGGCCAGACTCCCCGCCTTCTCCTTGATCTCGGTCACCAGCTTTCCGGACGTTTCTTCTCCGGCTCTGAGTTCCCCGTGCACTAGTCTCCCGTATTTCGTCGAGGACCTATAGGAATAACCCGACAACGTATCCTCCATCCGTATGGCGTCCTCGGGACAGACGTGAGCACAAACGCCACAGCCCTCACAGCGGTAGGGGTCGATTTCGTAATCCTCGTCTATAGCGTCGAAACGGCAATAATCCCGGCAGATTCCACAATCAGTGCATTTTTTGCCATCCTTAACCGCTTCCTTACCGCCGGAGAATTCCTCCTTGGTATTAACCACGGGATCGAGAACCAGGTGCAGGTCGGCTGCGTCCACGTCGCAGTCGGAAAGAACTTTTCCTTCAGCCAGATGAGCGAACGACGAAACGAGAGTCGTCTTTCCCGTACCGCCTTTTCCACTAATGACCAATAGCTGCTTCATGCCCTGCTCCTTCCCGAGTCTCGAAAAGAACTCTTGTCTTTCGAGGCCCCGACGGGTTCCACTTCCCCCACCAGGCTTTCAATTTGTTCATAAAGACCGAGGAACCTGTCCGTCCAGCCATCGACTTTCTCCAGAAAAGGCCTTCCTCTGGAGTAGTATTCAGCAACCCTTCTATCGTCAGGGATCTTCAAAAGCACCGGTATCTCCTCTTCCCTGCAGTATCCTTCCACGTCCTGGTTCCCTATTCCGTCTCTGTTGATCACGACTCCAACTGGAATGCCTATTTGGCGAGCTACGTTTACGGAAAGCTTCAGGTCATGGAAACCGAAGGGAGTCGGCTCGGTAACGAGAACGGCAAAGTCGCTGCCATGGAGACTCTCTATCACGGGACAGGCGGTTCCGGGGGGAGAATCCAGTATGGACACCTTGCCAGGATCCGTCTTCTTCTTTAACTCCCGAATGATCGGAGTTGCCATCGGTTCTCCCACGGATAAATCCCCTTCGTAATAGTCTATGGATCCTGCATGTCCCTTCCTTATTGAACCTATCTTCTTGTCGTATTCGGTAATCGCGTCCACCGGACAGACCAGGGAACACAAACCACAACCATGACAGAGTTCCGGATAGACCAGCGTGTTTTCTCCAAAAGTAGCTATTGCGTTAAATTCACAGGCATCCGAACATTTTCCGCAATTGGTACAGGTACTCTCGTCCACTTCAGGGACCTTTATGTTAACGTCCTCCGTCTCCTCGAACTCGGGGTCAAGAAAAATACCTGCATCCGGTTCTTCTACGTCACAGTCAAAGAATTCCACGTCGTAGTCTTCCTCCAGCGCAAGGGCTAGGTTGGTGGCCACTGTAGTTTTACCTGTACCCCCCTTGCCCGAGGAAACCGTTATTTCCATTTAACCTCCTTACAAATCGGGCTCGATAAAATAACCTGCTGTCGTCAGCCGTGGTGCCCGTTGCCCTCTGAGTGGTCGTGCCTGCCGCCAAATTCGTGTCTCTCACACGCGTCGGACTCGGAAGCGGAGAGAAGTTGGTCTTCTCGCCATTCCTCAAGAGCTTCTCTCACCGTCCCCCCGGCACCGACGAAGACGTCTATCCCGTGGTCCTGGAAAAGCTGAATCGCCTTCCTGCCCAAGCCAGAACACACCATGACATCTACTCCTTCGGCAGCCAGTAAATCCGCCGGAAGCCCCTTACCACCTTTATGAGTGCTCTCGTTCGGAATTACTTCTACGTCCTCCGTCTCGTTATCGATGATGGTGTAAGTGGGGACCCTCCCAAAATGCTCGCCTACCCTTCCTTCAATCCCGCCACTTCCTTCCGTCGGGAAGCAGACTTTCATGATCTCACCGTCCTGTTTTAGTTTATTTTTTGTATGCTTTCTTTATTTCCCCTGTCCGCCGGAAGTCGTCGGCTCGTTTGCCTGCTGCAGCTTCCCGTTCTCATAATCTTCCACCGTCTCCTTT
Organism: Candidatus Acetothermia bacterium; assembly: GCA_046543235.1. Taxonomy (GTDB): domain Bacteria; phylum Bipolaricaulota; class Bipolaricaulia; order M55B111; family M55B111; genus JAGXLP01. The sequence goes on from JBKGZT010000082.1 coordinate 2,415, forward strand.
ATCGTTCCCGAAGCACCGGTAAAGACCTTTATCCCGGCCGAGCTCAGAGCGTTAAAAGCGTTCGGCCCGACGTTTCCAGTGGCCAGGGCATCCACGCCGTTGCTCGAAAGCGTTTCCGCGGCCTGGACACCCGCGCCACCCCGGGCGGACTTACTGGAATTCTGGATTGCCTCGAATTCCATCGTCTCCGGATCGATCAACAGGAAGTAGGAGCAGCGACCGAACCTGGCGTCCGCTTCCGAGTCCAGCTCCTTCCCTTTTGCCGTGACTGCAAGTCTCATTCGCGTAGACCCCCTATTCGTCTCCTTCCCGGTCGAGCTCCCTCATCCGGCTCTTCATCGCTTCAAGTTCTTCCTCGAGGACCTCTATTTCGTTTGACAGGTACTCTTTCTCCGACTGCCTGGCTTCTCCCTCGGATGCTGGCGCTCTGTCGAAGTTAGCAGCGCCCGGGTAACCGCGGGGAACCCTTCTGGCAAAGCCTCTTCCAAATCCGTAACCTCTACCAAATCCGCGTCCGTAACCTGCACCCCTTCCGAATCCTCCGTAACCGGCACCGCCACGCGGGGTACCTTTCGTGTATCCCGGTGAATTAAATCCCGAACAATAACCCAGTCCTCTTCCCGTTCTCGGCCCCTCTCCTCTTGGTCCTCTTCTGTCGCCGTATGGCATAACAATCACCTCGTAATTGTTTGATGTTTTCTTAGTTCGACCTTATATTATCATATGCACACTATTCTTTCAAGTCCTTTCTTTTAAATCGGCTCCTTGAAAACCTAAAAACAGCGCGGCTCCGACGCAGGGTCCGGCCGGAGAATTATTTTTGCGACTTTCACCTCTTTGAGTTAATATAATTTTTTATGTCAAGAAACACGGACCAAAAAGACGAAGAAAAGCCGGAAATATCGAGCGATAAGATAGAGGCCGTACTTATTCACCTTTACAGGGGCGAGATCCAGCGGGTTAATACATGGCAAGGTAGGCTTGATAAAACTCCATATTGGACTCTGGTGATGGTGGCCGGCATGATCTCTTGGTCGTTCTCCGCCCCGAACAGGTCACCCGCTTTAATCCTCGTTACGATACCTCTTGCTTCCGCCCTACTCACGCTAGAGGCTAACCGATACCAGATCCACGAGGTCTGGCGTTCACGGGTCAGGCTACTTGAGGAGAATCTCTTTAACAACATCCTGGACCCGGAGGCGACCCTCCCAAGAACCGAGTGGATGAAGGTGCTTTCAGAGGACCTCAGGGAGCCACAGTTCAAGGTGAGCTTCTTCACGGCTCTCGCCATGAGGTTGAGAAGAATCTACCTGTGGATATTTGCCACTATCCTGGTCGGCTGGTTCATGAAGTTGACCCTCCACCCCATTCAGGCAGCCAGCATTCAGGAGGTAATCGAACGGGCCAGAATCGGCTTCATTCCGGGGCTCGGCGTGACCCTTTTCATGCTGTCCTTTTTCATTATGATTAGCCTCCTGGGGATATTGGAATTTTCCCGGCCAAAGAAGAAAGAGGAGGCCAGGTCCTGGAGGAGGAACCGGGCTACGAATGGCGCCGCGAAGAGAACGAGGAGTCGGCGGAATAGGGTCTCTCCTTCGAGGTCGGCCGCGAAAAAGCTCGCAATTCGTATATGCTTGCTTAACCAGCTGATCGGA
>JBKGZT010000025.1:0-18893 GCA_046543235.1 Candidatus Acetothermia bacterium
ACAGTTGAAATTGGGAGCCCTTTTAGGGATGCTGGGTCTTTTTTTGTAAAAGAACAAGGTCTGCCGTTAAAGCTGTTTTTCTACAAGCCCCGTCCCTTGGGGCGGGGTTCTTGACACAGTTGCTTCTACACTATCTCGAAAACCCCGGCTATCGTCTATTTTAAAAACTTCCCTGCCCTAAGGTTTCTTGAGATCCAATTTTTAACGCCAAAAATCATATGGTGATTTATGATGGCGTAAGAATTGAGCGGTATTGATTGCTTTCGGGTGCAAAAGCTTTGAGTATAAGTAACGTAGCTGTTGCCCAAATAGCGAGGCCTGTAAACACCAGGAATTAACGGTCTAAGAGTAGAGGATTGGACCGACCTACCTACTTTGAAGTCTCGAAGTGTATCACGTCGCCGTCCCGAACTTCGTAGTCCTCTCCACGCCGCTTCAGAAGACCGTCGTCTTTGGCGCCTTTTACGTCGCCGTGTGATAGCAACTCGTCGATAGGGACGACTTCCGAATGGATAAAGCCCTCGGCGAAGTCGGTGTGTACCTTGGCGGCCGCCTCCAGCGCGGTGGACCCCTCCTCGATCGTCCAGGCTCTGACTTCCGGACCGTCCGTCGTATAGAAAGTAACGAGGTCCAGCAGGTCGTAACCAGTTCTGACCAGCCTATCAAGTGCGGATTCCTCCAGCCCCCACTCCTCCAGGTACTCGTTCATCTCTTCCCTGTCCAGATCGAGGCCCCTGACCTCGGCCTCGATTTCCCCGTTGATTTCAAGGATTTCGGCGCCGTCCTCGTTTGCCTTTTCCTTTACGGCTTTCACGCATTCTTCGGGAGAATCCTCGCTGGCGTTGGCCACGTAAAGCACCGGCTTTGCCGTCAGCGGGGATAGTCCTTTGAGTTCTTCCTTTTCGTGGGGGCTGAACTCGTGATCCCTGATGGGCACCCCGGTTTCCAGGTCGCTTTTTAGCTCTTCGTACATTTCTTCGAGCTGGGTTTCTCCTTGCTCCAGGCTTCCCAATCTTTTCTCCACGGTCTCGAGGTCCTTGAGAAGAAGTTCTGCTTCGATCGTTTCGATTCTCTCGATCGGGTCACCTTTGACTTCACTCGGTACGTCGGAATTCTGAAAGCACCTGACCACGTGAACCAGAGCGTCGACGCCCCGAATCTCGGCGAGAAACTGGTTCCCCAGGCCCTCTCCATGATGGGCCCCCTTTACGAGCCCCGCGAGGTCGTAAAATTCTATGTCCGTATATACTTTTTCCTTCCCTGGAAAGAGTTCTGCCAGGCGGTCGAGCTTCTCGTCGGGTACCTTAACCGTCCCGACCTGGGCTTCCGTGGTGCAGAACGGATAAGCCTCGACGTCCGCACCTGCAGCTGACAGGGCATTGAATAATGTCGACTTACCTACGTTGGGTAGACCGAGAAAACCACAGCTAAAACCCATTTTGTCACCTCCGAGAATCCGGCAATACCATTTGGGATTAGTCCAAGGAAACCCTATAGAGTTTCAAGCATTACATCGTCTCCGGAAACTACTTTCCTGTTAACGACCGCCACTTTCCTGCTCGTCCCGTAAGCTGACGAGGTGAATATGGTAATGCAACGCCCGTTCAGGGTCCTAGTCGGGACGTTCGGCTGGTGGGACCTGATCAGAACTTCTTTTTCCAGATGTTCCATGGCCTGGTTAAAGTAATCGGAGCCCAGCTGTGGCCGTCCAAACCCGCCGCCGAGGATGTAACCCGGAACCTCGTTCCAGTCTCCCCAGGTAATCTTCTCCCAGTTCGAGTCGCCCCCCTCGATTTGTCGTATCTCCTCCAGGCTCTGGACGTCCGGCAAACCACCGTGAGCTGCCACGAGGTCTCGCCAGGAAAAGACTAGAGGCAGTTTCGCGAGCAAGGTCTCGTACTTTTCCCTCTTCCCCGGGGTAAGAGAGCTCCAGAAATCGACCGGGCCAAATTCCCTGTACATCATACCTTCGTGGTTTCCCTGCAGCAGGTAGATCCCTTTCGGGTTCTTCGTCTTCTGTTTTAGAAGAAAGTTTAAGTTCTCTTCGGATTTCGGACCTCTGTCCACGTAATCGCCGAGGAAGACTATCGTCGTATCCGAATCCTGATAGCGGTCGAACACGGTTCGGGAGGCCTGGAGGTCGCCGTGGGTGTCGCCGACGAAAACCAGCCTATCGGGATCCTCCGCCGTCACCAGGTTTCCTTCCGACTCAAATACCTCCTCTAGTTCTTCGAAGTTCGTTTCCATAACAAAGAATTTTAGTCCAGCTGACGGTTCAGTACAAATATTTGGGCTTCGGTTATCTGCTGAGTCCGAACCTATCAAGTCGAGTCCACGGAAAGATGGCCGGTGCTTTTATCTTTTCACGGCGGAGCGCGAGAGTCGGGGATCAAGAAGGTCCCGCAAACCGTCGCCGACGAGGTTAAATCCCAGGACCGTCAGAACTATCGAGAGACCGGGAAATATCGCCGGCCAGGGGGACAGACCCATGAATGTCTGTGCCTGTTTGAGCATCAATCCCCAGGAGGGATGCGGAGGCTGGATTCCCAGCCCCAGGTAACTGAGAGCAGCTTCGGCCAGTATTGCCAGTGCAAACTGGGTGGTGGCCTGAACGAGGATCGGCGAACTGATGTTGGGCAGGATATGCCGAGTCACCACTGTAAGTTCTGATCGACCAGTCGCTCTTGCGGCCTCTACGAAGTTGGACTCTTTTGTGGAGAGGAAGTTACCCCGGGAGATCCGGGCGAAGATCGGTACGTTAAACAGGCCAATGGCGATCATCGAATTGATCAAGCCGGGACCGAAGAGCGACGTAATTAAAACCGCCGTGATTACCGGAGGAAAGCCGTAGAGCACGTCCATGGCCCGCATCAGGGTGGAGTCTATCCCTCCACCCGTGTAAGCGGAAAGGGAGCCGACAGGGACTCCGAGACCGATTCCCAGGAAAACCGCGAGTAACCCCACGTAGAGGCTATTTCTGGAGCCCGCGATAACCCGACTAAATACGTCCCTGCCGTACTGATCTGTGCCGAACCAATGGGAGGAGGACGGAGGCAACAGTCTGTCCCCGATATTCATTCGGGAAGGCACGTAAGGGGTGGCGATAAAACTCATGATCGTGGCAACCAGGACGAGTCCGATTAGCAGGCCACCCAAGATCAAATGAGGAGAGGCCCATTTCCTAGAGTACTTTCGGGGTGATTCGCCTTCCACTTCTTTTACCTCCACGGATCGCCGTTCATGACAATCGGATCCTCGGATCCAGCCAGCTATAGCCCAAATCGACGAGGAAATTGATGAGTATTATTCCTCCGACCAGTAGAGTGACTATTCCCTGGACCAGCGGGAGGTCGCGCTGCTGAACGGCGAGGATCAGCAATCGGCCGAGTCCGGGCAGGTGGAAGACCATTTCGACCACGACCGCTCCCGCCAGCAGCTGTCCGAACTGTAGACCGATCAAAGTAAGGACTGAAATCACGGAATTTCGCAGAACGTGTTTGTAAAGGACCCTGCTTTCCCTCAAGCCCTTTCCCCGGGCGGTCGAAACGAAATCGCTGGAGAGGATGTCCAGGGTTGCTGATCGGGTCATTCTGATCAGAGCGGCCGACTGAATTAGGGCAAGCGTAGAAACCGGGAGGATGAGGGATTTGAATGCCCCGATCGGATCCGCCGTCCAGCCAGGAAAACCGCCGGATGGTAAAAGGTTTAGCTCGACCGAAAAAGCCAGAAGGGCGAGCATGCCCAGCCAGAACGAAGGTATCGATAACCCTATCTGTGAGAAGGTTATAACGCCGAAATCACCGATTCCACGGTGGTGAGTGGCGGCAAACGTTCCCAGCGGTATGGCGACGACCGTCGATAACAGGATTGCCAGAAACGCCAGCGGCAGGGTTACCCCCAGACGGGCGCGGATAAGGTCGCCGACTCCTTTTTCGTAAAAAACGGAGTTTCCGAGGTTACCGGTTAACAAACCGGCAAGCCAGTTCCCGTACTGGACGTGGAGAGGCCTGTTCAATCCGAGTTGCTCGCGTAAGGAGGTCAGTTCCGCCGGTTTCGCGTTGACTCCAAGTATGACCTGTGCCGGGTCGCCCGGTAGGACTTTTACCACGAGAAAGACTACAAGGGAGACCACCAGAAGGGTAGCAACGAGCTCGAGCAATTTCCTGGTTAGGTAACCTACCATTGTACCGAAATCCCGGGTGGTTTATTTCTCTTTCCAGACTCTCGTTACGTCTACTACGGGGAGCGGGTAGTCCTCCCACCAGTTTCGAACTTCGTTTTTCATCGCCGGAAGGCTGGGCGCAGAGAAGAGGAAAGCGGAAGCCGCGTCCTCGGCAATTATCCATTGGGCGATTCCGTAAAGGCCTCTGCGGGTTTCCTCGTCGGTTTCCCCTTCTGCCCGTCGAATGACCTCCCGGAACCTCTCGCTATCGTAACGGAAGTAATAGCTGGTGTCCGCGTAGATTGAGATATCGAAGGCTTCGGCGTGTCCGATGACGGTGAGATCGTACCGGGCGCTGGAAAACACCCTCTCGAGCCACTGGGCCCAGCTGATCTTTTCTATTTCCAGCTCAATGCCCGTTCGTTTAAGTTGGTCGGCAATTATCTTGCCGGCCCTGAGGGAGTAGTCGTAAGTAGCGGGCAGGGTCAGCTTAGCCTGGAAACCTTCCGGATACCCGGCCCGTTCCAAAAGTTCTTTCGCCTTTTCCGGATCGTGAGGGTAAAGCCAGGATAGGTCCACGTAGTTGGGGTTGGAGGGGGACATTAAGCTTCCTATCGGTTTGCCGAAGCCGAAGGTGGCGCCCTCGATTATTTCTTCCTGGTCGATCGCGTAGTTGATCGCTTTTCTCACGAGCGGGTCGGAAAAGGGTTCGCGTGAGTTATTCATCGACATCACGACCTCCCAGGTGGTAACCCCCTCCAAAACCTTTAAGGATTGGTCCTCCTTTATTGACAGTGCGTGTTCCGGGCTGCTCAGGTAGGCGATGGCGTCGATTCCCCCGCTTCTCAAACCCGAAATTCTGGTTCCCGGATCCCCGATAAACTCGAAGGCCACCTCTTCCAGGTAGGGGAGGCTTTCCTCGTAGTAGTCCTCGAACCTCTTCAAGGTGACGCTGTCTCCCCGCTTCCATTCGTCGAATTCGAAGGGGCCGGTCCCAACCGGTACGGTTGATGGTTTGCTTATCCCTTCCGGCAGGATAACCGAGTCCCCCCTGGCGAGGTCAAACAGAAAGGAGGAGCTGGGGCGAGAAAGCCTGATCTCGACGGTTAGTCGATCAGTTGCTTTTACTTCCTCGATCGGGTCGAAGTACTCCGGGTTAGGAACCGTGGTCTCCTCTCCTCGAGCCCTATTCAGGGTAAATACGACGTCCGCGGAGCTAAATTTCTCTCCGTTATGAAAAAGTACGTCCTCCCTCAGGTGGAATCTGTAAAGCTTTCCTCCTTCAAGAATTTCCCAGTCCCTGGCGAGAGAAGGGACGATCTCTCCTTTCCTGTTGATCCTGACCAGGCCCTGGTAAACGTTGTTGTAGAGTACCCGGTCTATTACTGCAGCCGTATTGGTTGTCGGGTCAAGCCCCGGCGGTTCTGTCGGGAGAGCGACGGTTAGTTTTCCTCCTCTCGTCGGTTCTTCCGTTTCGGCTGAGAGATTTAAGGGAATTAGCGAGAATAGAAGGATCAACAGAATGGCAGTTGCCCTGCGGTTTGGAAAGTTCATGGTTACCTCCCGGTCGTTGAAATGGGTCTGAGCATATTAACGCCGCTGGATTGAACACCCCGGAACATGGAACTATCTACGGCTCAACCCGGGCGGGTTCTGTCTCTTGTGTTCCGTCCCCTTTACCAGGTTATATGCGCGTTCAACCAGCTTTGAGTCCAGGTTCAACCCCTCCTTGGCTTCCTCGGTCGTAAGAGAGAGTTCGTGTTTACAGAACAGCGCCTTGTCTAAGTCCTCGTAACTGCCCCCGAGTTCCTCTTCGTCCGTCTGACCGTCCCAGAGACCTGCGGACGGTGGCTTTTCGATTACCTCCTTGGGTAGCTCAAGGTAGCGGGCAAGCTGATTTACTTCGGTTTTGAAGAGGTGAAGTATTGGTGTGATGTCCGCGGCCCCGTCGCCGTATTTGGTGAAGTACCCGAGTAGCCATTCCGACAGGTTACCGGTACCGACAACTACACCGTTCTTTTCGTTGGCAATAGCGTAAAGAAGCATCATCCGGACTCTGGCCTTTACGTTGGCTTCTGTAAGGTCGGAGAGGTCGGGAAACTCTCGGCTGAAGACGGAGACGTAGTCATCTATTCCGATAGTCCTAACCTCCAGGTTGAACCGGGAGGTCAGCTTTTCCACGTCTCGTTCGTCCTCCTCGGGTGTCGTCCTCTCCGGCATAAAAACCGGCTCGAGTTGATCCGTCGATAGAGCTTTTTGTGTCAAGACGGCCGTTAGGCTTGAATCTATACCACCGGATAAGCCGATTACCGCGGTCTCGAAACCGATCTTATCGCGTTGATCCCTGATAAAACTCGTAATTTTGTCTACTTCTTTTCGAGGGTTTTCCAGCTCGATTTTAATCTCATCCCGCATTTGTCTTCCTCCTCCTTTACCCCTTAAGGTCTTCGAGTTTATTCTGAACCGTTTCCTTTCTTTCTCGCAGGCTTTCGCGGGAGGAACGCAAGTCGCCCAGGTCTTCTACCCCTACTTCTCCCGAAAGCTCCTCCTCGATCCTCTTTAGCTTCTTGTTAATTATCTCAAGGGCCCTGTTATACTTCTCTATTGCGTCGGACCTGTTTTCCCTGTGGCTGGCGATGTCTCCCTGGAGTATTATGGCATTTTCGTGGTTCGAATCCCTTTTCAGGATCCACTTTAAGTGCTCCTCCGCCTCCCCGATGTTTCCCCGTCTAATCGTAATTAGGCTCAGGTAGTACGTGGCCTCGATTTGATGTTCTCGTTTCGGGTCCATTGAGAGGATTGCCTTAAAGTCTTCTTCTGCTTTATCCAGTTTTCCCTGATTCAGGTAGAGGGATCCCAGATGTAAAAACAGCTGGTAAGGCTCAAACTGTCCCCTGGACCTTTCGAAGTACTTAAGAGCCTCTTCGTTGTTGCCTAACTGGCGTTCTGTAAGCCCGAGGTAATAGTAGGTCTGTCTCGGTTGGAAGTCCAGGGATAGGCTCCGACGGAAGCTTTCCTTGGCCAGGTAGAAATTGCCTCTATCCATCTGGGTCTGGCCCTGGCCTCTCAGGACGTTTGCGCGCCAGTCCCTATAAGCGAAGACGGAGACCGCCAGGACCAAGGCCGCGAGGACGGCGAAAACCACGTAACGGGTCAGCCCCCTTAGGGATACCTTCAATTGCCTCTCTCCGAAAATCCTTGAGTTGATCAGGCCGAGGAAGGTGACGAAGGCGAACGATGACGCCGGCAGGTGGGCGGGGAAACTTACTGCCGAGTGGAGGAGGAACCCCAGAAGACCGGCGATCAGGGCGAAACCGAGGAGTCGATTTGGGTCCTCCTGCGTCCGTAACACCCTTCGAAGGACGTTGGCCATGAGAATCAGGAGGCCGATAATAATGGCGGTTACGCCGACCGCGCCCAGCTCCGCCGTGAACTGGACGTACTCGTTGTGGGCCTGGGCTCCTCTGGAGATATACCCGCCGAAGCCCTCGCCCTGGGGAGAGCTCAAGAGCTTTGCCCGGTACTCGAGGAACTTGATCTTGTAGTTGCCCAGCCCGATGCCTACAAATGGGTGGTCCTTGAGCATCTTCAGGCCTATTTTCCAATCCTCTATCCTGGCACCACCTTCTTCTACGAGCTCCTGTTCCAGGCGGTCCACGAAACCGGTGAGTATTCTCCAGGGCTCACGGAGTTGATCCGACGAAGGTAGCCCCAGGTTGAAACTTAGCGGGTTAGGAGTAGGTGCTATCAGGTAGACCGCAACCAGGATAACAAGCGTTACTGTCAGGGCAACCAGGGCGTCTTTCCTCCGGAACCCGCTCAAGGGCCTGTAATAAAGCAGAGAAAAGACGAAGAAGAGCCCGCCAAGTGTAAGAGCTAGCCAGGAGCCCCGTGATCCTATAGGAAACAGTAGGAAGAAGAAAGACCCGAGGGCGAGCGAAAGGTACAACTTGATGAGTTTTGACCTGGAGGATATGACCAGGGCAAAAGCGGGTACGAATAGATAAGCCACAAAACCTCCAAGGTAGTTCCGGTTGCCCATGACGCTGATTATGTTTCCGGCTCCTCCGCTGTAACCGTGAACTCCACGAACTACGCCGTAGAACTGGAGTACCCCGTAAATGGTTGCACCGACGCCCGACGTGATCAGGGCAATTAGCAGGTATTCTCCCTCCCTTTTCGTCTGAACGGTGTTGGCGACGAGTAGATAGATCAGGTAAAAGTACACGAGCAGGCCGAGGCTCTGTAGCACCGCCCCTTTGCTCGGGGCGTTCTTTAAGGAGAGGAGGCCTGAAACCAGGAGCAAGGCCACGGGGACAGACAGTTCCGTCAGGGCCAGTGTTAATTTCTCTTTCAGTATTAGTTCGACAGCCCAGAGGAGGAACAGGAAGGAGACGTAGATATAGGTATAGATCGTCTTCGTGTAGCCATACTCCGTGTTCCCCAGGTAAATCACCAGGGGCATGGTCAGGGTAAAGAAGAGCAAAAAATAAAATCTGACCTTACGGAAGCCGGGAAAAACCTCTCTGGTTTTCTTCAGAATCTCGTCACTGGAGAATTCCAACTTTACCCACCTTAAAAGTTAAGATAACCTCCTTTGAAGCGCCGAGATGCGGAAAACTTTATCTTTCAGTTCCTTTGCTTACCTAGTGATTAGACCCTCAACCGTAAACTCGATGGTAAACTCGGGTTTAGTTGTCACCTCAAACTCTTTTACTCGTGTTCAATCATGAGTACCCGAACCTATCTTCCGAGGTCTATTTACCATAAGGATTCCTTTGTAAAAGCGAAAGATACGAGCTATGTAAAGAACCGAATTATGTCCCTATAGGTTATGAAGATCATCAGTCCTATCAGAATAAAGAAACCAACCGTGTTTATTAAGCCCTCTTTCTCCGGCGGAATTGGTTTTCCGCGGATTAGTTCGTAGGTCGCGTACCCTATCCGACTGCCGTCCAGAGCCGGAAACGGAACCAGATTGATCAAGCCAAGGTTGAGGCTGATGAGAGCGACCATGAAGAAGAGCGAGTAAAGGCCCTGGCTTGCGCTCTGTCCGAGCAGGTTGGCAATACCCACCGGGCCCGTGACGGCTTCGCCGGCGGCGACCTGCCCCCCGATAATCATCCTGAGGCCCTGATAGGTCAGCACGAGTATCGTCCCTATCTGCCTGACTCCCCGCCTCACTGCGGTTAGAGGTCCAACGGGGTCGCGAACGGTGTTCAAAGAGATCCCCGTAAACAGGTTTTCGGGGGAATCCGGGGTGGTGGATAGGGTGATCTCCTCCCCGTTTCGGTCCAACCGGATGGTTACTTCCTGGCCTTCCTCCAATTCCTCTATGGAGCGGACCAGCGAAGCCATGCCCTCCACCGGTTCTCCGTTGATCCCGGTTATCCTGTCGCCAGCCTGGACCCCGATCTCGGCCGCCAGAGAACCCTCCTGCACCTGAACCACTTCGTTTGTCATTGCGGTACCGAGCTGAACGCCGAGCATGTATTGCCCCTGTTCCTCGTAGTACTTTGGTTCCACGGATACTTGTAGTTGTCTTCCATCCCGAAGTACGGTTATCGGAACAGGCCCGGCTCGATCTCCGTCTATGGCGGCGCTTATCTGGTTTCTGTCGAAGATATCCCTTCCGTCGATACTCAGTACCTGGTCGCCCAGTTCAAGTTTCTCTGCGGAAGGAGAATCCTCCATAAATCCGTAGATAGAAACCCTCGGCGTCCCCGTCGCTCCTATGACCAGGATCATTATCAGTACGGCGGCTAGGACGTTCATAGCCGGGCCGGAGACGGAGATGAACATCTTAGTGAAGGGGTGCTGGGAATAAAACTTGCGTTCCTCGGGAACTACTTCGTCCCGTTCCGCGTCCTCCCCCACGTCCTCTCCGGCCATTTTGACGTAACCTCCGAAAGGGATCGGTTTTATCGCGTAGGTGGTTTCGCGAAACTTCTTGCTGATTAAGCTCGGCCCAAACCCGATAGCGTATTCGTGGACCCAGACGCCGGAAAGTTTTGCGGAGAGCAGGTGACCGCCCTCGTGAATTGCGATCAAAAAAGACAGTACAGCGAGAAATATCAGTACCGTAGTCATGGTTTAACCGCCTTCATTATCATCCCTTCTTCCGTTGTTTGATCTATCTTGTACCGCTCGTTCAGCCGATGCCCGACGACCCAGATGATCCCCCTTCTGTCACATACGAGCGGGATTTCCCCCCTTTTTTCATAGGGTACTTTGGCATCTATGAAGTAGTCCTTTAATTTTTTCCTCCCCTCCATGCCCAGCGGGACCAGTCCGTCGCCGTTCCTTCTGTTTCTGACTGAGAGCGGTTGTTCAACCTTACCCCAATCAACGATCTCGGTCAAATTATCCCTCGAAAAACCCCTAGGGTTCAAAGCCCCGGGATCGGACGTAAGCTCGAACCGGAGCTTCAGGTCCGCTTCGACGACTTTCACTTCCTCTCCGGGTTCTACCCGATAACTATAATCCTCGGTCTCCCCAGGGGAATAATCCTTTACGAAACAGCCATAATCCCGCCTTAAAACGAATGTGATCCCGGGAAGGTCGATCCTGGTGCGGGCCGGGCGTTCCTCCACTTTGTCTAATACCTTCTTAACGTGGTCCAGGCCAATGTCCTTCAAGTCCCCCTTCTCTCTTTTCATCAGGTCCCTCGATACCGCCTTTTTCATGTAAGGACTAAGCTCTGAGAGTTTTTCAGTGTCGAAGCAGGTCCCGCTATCTGATTTTCTCGTGAGGATTTTACGGGCTGATTTTTTAGTGTTTTTTTTCAGGTAGGATCTAGCTTCCCGTATCAGGCTTCCCGTTTCGGCTAGTCTCTCCTTAATATTTGGATTGTATTTGTCCTCGAGTTCGGGGATCAATTCGTGCCTTATTCTGTTGCGGGTGTAACGTGTATTCCTGTTTGTCTCGTCCTTTCGGTAGTCCAGATCTCTGGATCGGGCGTAGTCCTCGATTTCCTTTCTCCCTGTTCTCAATAGCGGCCGGATAAAGAGGTCGCGAACTTCTTCCATTCCGCCGAGACCCCTTAACCCCGTCCCCCGGATGATGTGCATGAGAATAGTCTCGGCCTGGTCGTCTCTGTTGTGGCCGAGGGCGACGTAATCCGCGGATAGTTCTTCGGCGGCACTTGAGAGGAACTCGTACCTGACCTTTCTGGCTGCCTCTTCCAGGGAAAGCCCTTTTTCTTCTGCCAATTCTTTCGCGGACCTCGAAGCGACGATCGAATCCAGGTCGAATTCCTGGGCCGTTGACCTTACGAACTCCGCGTCTTTGGTCGCGTCTTCTCCGCGGATTCCGTGGTCGAGATGGGCCACGGAGAGCTCCAGGTCGAAATCTTCCCTTTCCTCGAGCAATACGTGGAGGAGAGACAGCGAATCGACCCCGCCCGATACGGCTACCAGCACTCCACATTCTTTAATCGAGTGTTCCGTCAGGAACTCCCTGACGGCAGGTACTATTTTCATTATCAAAAAATTATAGCTACCTGGGACTGTCAGAACAATCTGTAACGGGATTTAACGGAAAGGGCCAGCCCCTGCTCCGCAAAGAGTAGTTATCTCTTAGCCGGTCCGACCAGCGGTCAAGTTCGGGTTAACGGTGGTGAAAGAGTTGAGCCAAAGATATTTTGTTCCCTGTATTCCGGGGAGATTGGTCCCGCGCGAGAGAATCGCCCGACCCGGTTGGAGTTGGGGGCGGTTTCTTATATACTGAAGGGAGTTTCTTGATGCCGCTGTAACCAGAAGACGGAAAATTTACCCGGATGGTGATTGGGGGATGGACGGACCGGTACCATTTGTCAAGGGACATATGGGGGGGAACGAGATAGTACTCGTCAACCGGGAGTATTTGCCGGAGAGCGGGGAGTTAGAACTTGGGTTGAGAATACTTAATGCCCCGCACGTCCGCGGCGACCAGCTGGGTCTAATCCACGAGGGCGACGACCGGGATGGCGGGATCGGCGTAAAAATCATCGACAACAATTCCCGTGACTACCTGCCGGTCTGCGGGGGTTTGACTCAGGTCTTTGGTAGGGCTTATAGCGACCTTCAACTTGGTAGAGTCCTCGATATCGAATTACCCGGCGGGCTGGAGGAGGTAGATCTCGAAATGGAGCTGGGAACCTTCCCTGTATCGATACGGAGTGGCTCCGGTTTGGGAAACGTCGTTTCGGTTATGGATTCCTTTCTCGATAAGATATATGAGGATGGAGTGGAGCAAGGATCGGTGGCCGGCGTCAGAAGTTTTCGGGTCGGCCATTTTTTCGTCACTTTTGCGGAGGAGATAAGCCGGGAGTACCCGGATGCGAACTTTCACCCCCTCGACGAATACACGAAAGGACTTCTGATCAACTTACAGCGGGAGTACAGGGAGGTATTCCATACCGGAAAACCAAATAGGGACTTCGCCATCGTGGATCCGTCGAAGGAGGGTGGAATGGATGGAGGTTTGATCTTCCCCCATGATCCCTCACGCGGGTTGATCGAACAGTCCTGTGGTTCGGGGACCGTCGCAGTTGTCGTGGCATTGGCGGAGAGTGGAGAGGTTTCTGGTTCCGGAACGGGGGAACTCGAATTCGCCTCGGGAGGCGAAAAGGAAGTGCTCGGTGGACCGGAATCGACCCGCGTGGAATTCCAGCTGACCGGCGGAAGGGTGGAAAGCATCAGCTTCACCCATAGCCTGGTTGAAGTACTGGCCCGAGGAGAACTCTTTTTACCCGAGCGTTAGCGCCCAGGCTATGGCTCCTGAGAGAACGTTGTCCTCGTCAAGAGGCGTGATCAGGATTTCCGGCACCTCGTTCTGGGTGTGGTCACTGATCCGTTCTTTAATTGGGTTTAACACGAGTTCCGGGTTATTGAGAGCAACTCCTCCCCCGACCGTTATTAACTCCGGGTCGTAAGCTTCCGTGACGGTAGCGAAACCAATGGCGTTTAACCTGCCCATCTCCTCTACCAGTTCCAGGGCGACTTCGTCACCCTCTTTGGCCAGGTCGAACAGGTCCTTTGGCCGGAAGTCTTCGAAACTCCCAGGGGTGTATTTCTCGAGCTTGCTGTCCCCCTTCTGGAGATTTTTTTCTTCCAGTTTCATTTCGACGAAGCTGGGGATATTTGATCCCGAACAGTAAGCTTCCCAGTGTCCGCGGCGCCCGCAACCGCAGATCTGGTCACCTTTCTCGTCGATGGTAAAGTGTCCTATTTCGGCGGCGTTACCGTTTTTGCCGATCAGCAGGTTGCCGTCGACGATGACTCCGCCGCCGATCCCGGTACTTATGGTTACATAGACGATGTTCTCGTAATCCTGGCCCGCCCCGTACTTGCTCTCCGCCAGAACGGCCGAAACGCCGTCGTTGATGAGCTCCACCTCCGTATCGAATTCCCGTTCCAGGGGGTCGGCCAGCGGTACGATCTCCAGAGGTATGTTTGAAGGGTTGGTCAATTCACCTTCCTTTCGGTTCATCGGACCGGCCGAAGCTATACCAATTCCGACAAGCTCCTTCCGGGAACGACCCGTCTGCTTGCAGAGTTGGCTGCCAAGGCGGCTGATCTGACGGCTCACACCTAATTCGTCCGACGTTTGTATTTTTTCTTTTTCTCTCGCGAGGATATTTCCTTGGGTGTCGGCAAGAGCGACTCTGACCCAGGTGGCTCCTATATCAACTCCAAGCGCGTGTTCTTGCTTCATCTTCTCCTCCTGAGACTGGTGTTTTCGAATGTCGAACTCAGTTTAAGGCAAAACGGGAGTTTCTTAAACACCTTCCGGGGGGCAACGGCTTTCAAGGGGAAATGTAACTCAGTTCTTTCACCTCTACCAACCTCATTTGAGTTGCCGGCTAAGTAAGCCCTGGAAAAGGTCCGGGTATGTCCGATCGAGCGTTAGCGAGGGAGTTCGAGGAACCGAGCCAGAGCTTTCTTAGCCGACCCGGGCGGTCATAGCCTGGATTGTCGATGGTGAAAGAACTGAGACCTAATTTCGATACCACCTCTTGGTTTCCCAATCTGTCGGTAGTTGTTACTCTCGTTACTGGAAGCTAAAATTAAAAGTCATGATGGGAAAGGTGAGCGGAGAGAAATTTTATTTTAACATGTTGCCCCTTTTAGTGTTGCTGGGCCTGCTTAGTACCGGCCAGGCACTGTATAGAATCAACGCGACCATAAACGGGCAGATTTACGATACCCCCGGCGGTGAGGTGGGGGAATTGACGCCCGGTGATTGGGGATTACCTTACGAAGAAGTCTCGTTCAAGACGAACGACGACCTGACTATAGAAGGCTGGTTCGTTAATCGGAGGGATACCGACCGAGCGGTGATACTGGCACCGGGACGTGGAACCAATAGGTGGGACATACTTGAGAACGCACCAGTAGGTTATCTTCACGATCACGGTTTCGAGATACTTCTGTTTGATCCCCGGACGACAGGCCTGAGCGAAGGCGATATGTACGGGTTCGGTTACTTTGAGAGTCAGGATATAGTCAACGCCGTCAGGTTTTTGAAGGAGGAGAAAGGGGTAAAAAAAGTTGGGGTCTGGGGTGGTTCGGCAGGAGCGTCCGCGGCCATCATGGCCAGCCTGGAATCCGACGAGATAGGTGCAGTTGTAGCGGATAGTCCTTACGCCAATTTGCGGATGGCCGCCACGAGTTACGGTGAGAACAAGAACGACGCCCTGATGCAGGCGTTTTTCCCTTTTTACATGGGGGTTGCCAGGTTCACCCTCAACTTCGACATTTCCCAGAAGACAAACCTGGTGGAGAGGGTCAGGGACCTCGAAACTCCGCTTTTTCTAATACACGGCCTGGAGGATCGGGCACTGAAGCCCGAAAACTCTCAGTTGCTGTACGAAAACGCCGGAGGGTCAAAACGAATTTGGCTTGCCGAAGGTGCCTGGCACGTTGGTGCCCACGAACTGTATCCGGAGAGGTACCAGGAAGACGTAACCGAGTTTTTTGATAGCTATCTTGATAGGGGCAGGGGAAGCTAACCTTAAAATGAAAGTGCAAGAAGTTAAACTCAGAAATTTCCGGAACCTGGCCGATCAGAGGATAAATCTGGACCCCAGCCTGAATTTGTTGTTTGGGCCGAACGGTTCGGGCAAAACCAACTTGTGTGAGGCGATTGCCTTCGTTTCAACCGGCGATAACCTGAAAGGTAACAGACAGGGCGAGCTAATAAAATGGGATTCTTCCTTCGCGCTCGTCCAGCTGATGACCTCGAAGGAGGACAGGATCGTGGTCTACTTGAAAAAGGGTGATGGGAAGGAAGTAAAGGTCAACTCGAAGACTAAACGCCAGTCTGATCTGAATAACTTGATTCCGGTTCACACGTTTGTTCCGGAAGACCTATATATCTCCAAGGGAAGTCCGCGCCGGAGGCGGGAAACCCTGAACTATCAAATCAGCTCCCTGGATCATGATTACAAAAAGTCCCTGTCGGATTACCGGGCGGAACTGAAGAAGAAAAATACACTGTTAAAAAAGGAAGAGATAAACGAGGAGTTCCTGGAGGTACTGGGTCAGAGGCTGGTCGAGCTTGGAGCAAAGCTCGTGGTCAAGAGAAAGGGCTACCTGGAAAAGCTAAACGATCTCTTGCCCGAGTACTATCGAAAGTTCGTCAGCGGCGGGGGAAAGCTCAGCCTCGACTACGGGGAGGACCTTCCGGCGGAGGTGACGGAGAAAAACGTAAGGGAACTGCTTGAGGAGAGAATGGAAAGCCACCGTGAAAAAGAACTGGAGCGTGGTACTTCCGTAGTCGGCCCCCACAGGGATAAGTTTCGCTACAGGCTGGATGGCAGGGATTTGAGAAAGTACGGGTCCCAGGGCGAATTGAGGACGGCGGTGATTTCAACCTACCTGGCTTATCTCGATCTTTACGAAGCGGAATTCGAGGACTGGCCTATATTGATCCTGGACGACATCCTAAGCGAGCTGGACAGGGATAGAGGGGAGTCGTTTCTGGAGAACCTCCCGGAGGAACCCCAGGTTATAATGACTACGGCGACGCGGAATCCGGCCTTCACCAAGCTATCCGGAGACTTTTCCGTCTTTGAAGTAGAGGAAGGAAGGGTTGAGGTGAGATGACTCTGAAAATGAGTGCACTCCGGGCTGTTTTCAGGAAGAATAACTTGCTGAGCGAGTACGAAGAGCAGGAACCGGTATTCGTCTGGAACCAGGTGGCTGGAGAGGTCGGTAAGATCGCCAGGCCCAAGGAAGTGCGCGGTGATAGTCTGATCCTGGAAGTACCGTCGGCAGCGGCCAAACAGGAACTATCCTACCTGGAAGATCAGTTTCTGGAAAAGCTAAACGAGGCACTTGAGAACAAGAAGATCCAGAAACTCAAGTTCCAGCTGGGTCGTTTTCCTTCACGGGAAAGGGCCTCCGAAGAAGACCTCGATCTGGAGGAAGTCTCCCTTTCCGAGGAGGAGAAGGATAGAATAGATAACGCGGTTTCCGAAACCGGGCTGGATCCGCAAACGCGGGAGAGCTTAAAGCGCTTATTAGTTACGCAGAAAAAGAAAAGGAAGGTAAGAATCGAAAACGGCTGGAACGAATGCCCTTCTTGTGGCGGCGTTTACCCGGGAGGTAAATGCCCTTATTGTGGTTCTGTAGTTCCTTCAAGTTGATACGGCACCGGGGAGTCCGTAAACTTCTACGATTACAGCAAAGTTGCCTTGAGCTTGGCAACGAAACGAGAAAAATTCGCTGTTAACGGATGGTTTTCAAACTAATTTTTATAGAGAAAAGGGGCAAATTATATCATGTCGATCCGGGAAAACCGTAAGAACCAAGAGAGCGTAGAAGCCACGACGATTATCGCCATAAGATCGACGGACGAGCGCAAGTCGGTAGTTGCATCGGACGGACAGGCAACCATGGAAGATACCGTGGTAAAGAACAATACCAACAAGGTCAGGGTGCTTTATGGGGGAAAGGTGCTTGCGGGCTTTGCCGGTTCGACGGCCGATGCGATGACCCTTTTCGACAAGTTCGAGGGAAAGCTGGAGCAGTACAGCGGAAAGCTCGAGAGGGCGGCCGTTGAACTAACCAAGGAATGGCGGACTGATAAAATCCTGAGGAAACTGGAGGCCCTTATGGTCGTGGTAAACGACGATTCCCTGCTCTTGATCTCCGGGGCGGGGGATGTGCTTAGGCCCGATCATAACGTGATAGGTATAGGTTCCGGCGGGTCGTATGCCCTGGCCGCCGGCAGGGCTCTGCTCGATAATTCCGAACTCAGCCCGGAGGAAGTCGCTAGAAAGGCCCTGGAAATTACTTCTTCGATAGATGTTTACACTAACGACCAGGTTTCGCTAGAAACGGTCGAATGGTAAAAGGAATTAGGAGGAAGTAGAATGGTGAACTTGCCGTCGGTGAGCGATAGAGGGGAAAAGGACCTGACTCCCCGCCAGATCGTCGAGAGGCTGGACGAGTATATAATTGGCCAGGACGAGGCAAAGCGTTCGGTCTCCATTGCACTGCGGAACAGGGTGAGGAGACAGCGGGTCGAGGGCGAGATAAAAGAAGAGATAAAGCCGAAAAACATCCTGATGATCGGACCGACCGGAGTCGGGAAGACGGAGATCTCGCGCAGGCTGGCCAGGGTGGCACGGGCTCCTTTCCTTAAGGTGGAAGCTACGAAGTTCACGGAAGTAGGGTACATGGGCAGGGACGTGGAATCGATGATACGGGACCTCCTCAGCCGGGGAATAGAGATGGTGCGCCAAAGCGAGGTCGAGGAAGTTGAGGAAGATGCCCGAAAGATGGTGGAGGATAGAATCCTTGACAAGCTGCTTCCTGCCGAGGAAGCGAAGGAGGAAAGGTCCGATAGCCTGGAGCGGACCAGGGACAAGTTGAGGAGGAAACTTCGGCAGGGAGATCTTGACGAGCGGTACATTGAGGTTTCGGTTAAACAGTCCAGTTCTCCCCAGGTAGAGGTATTTTCAGACCAGGGGATGGATCAGATGGGGATCAATATGGGAGACATGCTGGGGAACATATTCCCCTCAAAGGAGGAGACGAAAAGGGTCAAGATAAAGGAGGCCCGGGATCTCCTGTTTGACCAGGAGGTAGATAAGCTCCTGAACGAGCAGGAGATCAAACGCCGCGGCCGGGAACTGGCGGAGGAAGCAGGGATAATCTTTTTGGACGAGATAGACAAGATCGCCGGAGACAGACCGGGTGAATCGGGGGGAGAAGGTCCGGGAGTCTCCCGACAGGGCGTGCAGCGGGACATCCTTCCCCTGCTGGAAGGTTCGACCGTGAGGAGCAAGCAGGGGACGATCAATACGGAGAACATCCTATTTATAACCGCGGGTGCCTTTAACGTCTCGAAACCGTCGGATTTGATTCCCGAGCTCCAGGGAAGGTTGCCCATCCGGGTAGAGTTGGATAGCCTGGGTGTGGACGAATTCAAGAGGATTCTGACCGAACCCAAGGATGCTCTGGTAAAACAGTACAAGGCCCTGATGGACGTGGAGGAACTCCAGCTGGAGTTTACGGATGGTGCCATCGACGAGATTGCGCGGGCCTCGGCGCAGTTAAACGAAACTACTGAAAACATCGGTGCTCGTCGGTTGGAGACCGTGATGGAGAAGTTAATGGAGGAGATCTCGTTTGACGCTCCGGAAATGGAAAAGGGGATCATGGAAATAGACCGGGGTTACGTGAAGGACAAGCTGGAGAAGATCATCGAGGACAGGGATCTTTCCAGGTATATTCTGTGA
>JBKGZT010000083.1:0-3946 GCA_046543235.1 Candidatus Acetothermia bacterium
GAGGAGGATGAGCCCCGGGAAGAAGAAAAGGCCGAAGGGGACGGGGAGGAGCCAACTGATGGCGAAAGGGATTACCAGCTTAAGCTGAATGGATTTAAACTGCGCCTCGGAGGGGAGAAAAAAGTAACCTTGAGCTTATCTTCCCTCCCGGACGGATTTCGGCTGGCGGAGGCGACGGTAATCAGCGAGGGCGTGACGGTCGACGACGTCACCGGGGAAGAGTCTATATACTACGAGGTAGTTGAGAACTCCCGGGATTCCATCTACTTCCGAGTTGGGGACTTCGATGGCGAAGTTGGGCCCGATACTTCCGAATTCACGCTGGCGGAGTTGCACCTCGAGGCGCTCAGAGCGGGGTGGGGCAGCTTGAAGGTGAGAACATACATCTGGACTGATGACGGGGAAGAGGTGGTAAGGACCTTCGAGCTAAGCGATATAAAGGTATATCGACCGGCCATTCTGGGCACGGATAACCCGCCCCAGGACCTGAACGGGGACGGGCTATACGAGGATGTAAACGGAGACGGGGAGTTGACTAAGAAGGACGTCTTTGTCCTCGCCGTCAACCTGGGCAAGTCGGGGGGGATAGATGCACCGATGTTCGAGGTATTTGACTTCAACGAAGATGGAGTCGTGAACTTCGACGACGCAGCGGAGCTGATGAAGCTGGTGGAGGAAAACTAATAGAATAGTATTTTAAGGGGGTAGGACCTCCGGGGCTGGAGAAATGGTCGAAAAGAGAGGTACGGGGGATGTCTTAACGGTCTTATTAGTGGCGATAGCTGTGTTGCTGACGACCAGCTTTGTAGCACGGGGTCAGCTAGACGTGACTGCGGTGACGCCGGAAAGAGAAGCACCTCCTGATGAATTCGTAAGTCTTACTTATTCCGTGACGAACAACTCTGAATCGGAGCAGGATATCGAGCTCGCGCTTTCGGTACCGGACGGCTGGTCGCCGATGGGGAGCCCGTCTCCGACTACTTTAGGGCCGGGAGAAAGAGATACCGTCTTCGTAACGGTTCAGGTTCCCGCGACGGCCGAAGCGGGAGAGCATCCGGTGACCCTGGAGGCCTCCTACGACGGTGATACCTACACGGGAACCGCTACCGTTACCGTGACCGAAGTGCAGGAAATTAGCATCACGGAGCCGGCAGCAAAGACCGTCGGCAGGGATTCGGAGCTCAGTTACGTATTCACGGTAAAGAATACGGGGAACGTTACGGATACGTTCGAGATCGAGGCGGATTCCGGCCACGATTGGGTTACCGACTATTCCCCGGAGACCATGGATCTGTTTCCCGGCGCCAGCAAGGAAGTCGAGGTGAATCTGTACGTGCCGGAAGATGCTTCCCCGGGACGTGATCCCGTTAGCTTAACCGTTACTTCATCCAGGGACGAGGATATCAAGGATTCGGCAACCGTGTATACCAGGATCCTCCCCCCTTCCCCTCAAGCCGTCGGAGGGGAGCTTTACGCTATCCTTCCGGCGCGGCTTGAGGGATCTTTTAATAGGGGGCTGGGAGATCAGGATCCCTCCGGTAGCCTGAACCTGATCGGCGACGGCGAACTCGGAAACGGCGATCTTTACTTTGATTTCGGTCTTTCTGACCTCTATACGGACAACGACGTCGAGTGGAACGCCCTGGATTATAGCGGTGAAAACTATCGAATAAACTCGGGGAACGTCGGCTACAGCTTCAGCGACTTGATAGACATGTCCGGCAGGGGTTGGTCGGCGAGCCTGACAGCGGGAAACTTCGGGCTATCTCTACTCGACCTATCCGGTAGCCTTAAACATAGCGGGGGTCAGTTATCCTATGAGGACGGCAGTTTATACCTCGCGGGAAACCTGGGTAACATCAGTACAGGAGAGGACGAGTACTCACTGACGGAATCCGTAGTTGCTCGTTATTCAGGTGAAGAAGCGACGGAGGTGGAACTTGAGGCCGGTTACACGCCTTCGGAAGGTGAACATGGTTACGCTTACGAGGGGTACACGCAGCTGGAGCTGGAGCCACTCACATTGGAGGGCGAGGCGTTCTTTATCGGTCCGAGGTTTGCCGGCCAAGGTAGCGGGGACAAGGGTTTTCGGTTGAGTCAGTCGGCGGGCGGGGAGAACTTCAGCCAGAACCTATCTTATTCCTATTTCTACTCGCTCCCAGGAGAGGCACAGACGGAATCCACGGTCCTGACGGACAGGCTCTCCGCCAACGCTAGACTGGACGTACTGGGAGCGACCGATTCCTGGCCCGACGAAAGGCAAGGAAGGAACTTTAACATTTCCGGTTCCGCTACTCTTTCGAACAGGAAGGACACGGCGGACGAACTCGACCTGGACGAGAGTTCCCAGAGAGTTCGGGGCTCGATCTTCTACAGATACGATTACGTGAACTTCTCAGTCAGTGCCACCAGGGAGGTTGAAACAAACAACCTCTCAGACCAGACCTTCGAGTATTTTAACATGGACCAGTCCATCGGCTTTGACTACGAAGGGATATCCTTTACCGCCTCTTTTTCCAACAGCATGACCGATAATCTTACCACCGGTAACCGCGTTTCTTCGTCCAGCTCGACCGGTTTTACCCTCGAGAGCGGAGGCGAGCCTTATGTCGGCCTTTCGATTACAAAACGAGGAGAGCAGCTGGATCTGGACCTGGACAGCACGGTGAATCCATACGACGACCTGGAGCTTTCGATCGCCGCGGATGCGAGCATTGGCGGTGCCGGGATCGACTTCGGCGGCTCGCTAGACTTTACCTACGAGTACGACCTGCCATTGGAGTTCATAGTTACGAAGGGCCGCATAGAGGGAAACGTCTTCATCGATGAAAACGAGAACGGAAAGAAGGACGAAGGGGAAGAAGGGGTCGAGGATCTGGTTCTGACCTTAGATGATACTGAAGTTGCGACCGGCGAGGAGGGGTTCTTCCGCTTTCCACCGTTCAAACCCGGTACTTACGAGTTGGATATTCCCGACCTGCCGAGACGGTTTGGCTTTCTGGAATCGATGCCAAAAGAGGTAAAGGTCGAGAGAGGGGAGGTAACTTCCATTGCGGTTCCGCTGACGGAGCTCGCCTCGATCGAGTTGACCGTTTACTCCGACGACAACCAGGACGGTAGCAGAAATACCGGCGAGGACGGGATAAGCGGTGTCAAGGCCACCCTATCCGGTGAGGATGTGGAGGAAAGGAGGACTACCGGAGACGACGGCGTAGTTACCTTCCGGGGGCTCGTGCCGGGGGCATATACGTTGACCCTGGATGAAAACACACTACCGCCCCGATCGGTTGTAACTACGGAAAACGCCGAGACAGAACTCCAGCTCCAGGGAGGAGAGCAGAGGGAGATATCTGTCGGTAGCTTCCAGGAGCCCCGGGAGGTCGTCTTCGGCCAGCCTCCTGAACCCGACTTCGCTTTCTCACCCGAAGAACCGGAACCGGGTGACCAGGTCAACTTCTCCGGCGGCCTTTCCGAGGACCCGGACGGCGAGATCACCAGTTACGAGTGGGACTTCACCGGCGACGGAGAAATCGATCAAACGGGAATGATAGTTTCTCACACCTTTGACGAACCAGGAACCTACGAGGTCGAGCTTACCGTAGTCGACGACGACGATAACGAAGTCTCCGTTAGCAAGGAGCTGCAGGTATCGGAGGCAGGAGAGTAAAAACCATCAAAGACTTCCGCGCTTTCATTTATGTGGAACGTTAACTATCCGATTTACGTACCTCTCGGGCTTTTCGGTCCTGAGCAAGGGTTACGGCGGACGAGGCGAACGGGTGCCCCTTGTCTTTCAGAAGGTCCGTAAGACTGTTCCTGGCTTCCTTAACCTTCATCCAGTGTTCTATCCGGATCAGCCGGAAATAGCCAGAGATATTGGACTGGCGGTGGAAGGGTTTTCGGTGTATAATTAGTCATAAGATACCCGGATAAAAGGTTAAGTACC
>JBKGZT010000084.1:0-3945 GCA_046543235.1 Candidatus Acetothermia bacterium
AAAGAGGTGTATAGAATGACTGAAGAAGATGCCTCTCAGCCTTTGAAGCTAGCAAAAGCGGGGCCCGGAGCAAGGCCGTTGGCTAAAGATACTCTGACATCCGCGATCAAGGACGTCTTGACCGAGACCGACCTGAGAGAGGAGAAGAGGAGCAGGTTACAGGAAAGATTGATTAAGAGGACTGAAGAGGAGCTGGAAAACAGGGAAGGTACCTTTCGGGAAAAGGTGGAAGAAGGCAGCCTCGAGGAAGCGGCGAAGTTTCTAATAGAATCTCCGCGGCGGCTGGACCGGGCCCTGAGCCGGCTGGAATCCGGAGAGCTGTCGGGTCCGAGTCAGTCCGAACTTGAAGAACTCGCCGGTCGGGTGGGGGCGGGTGGCCCCTCCATCGGTCTGGGTCTGGCGACCGCTGCCCTCGTTGGCGGTGGAGCGTTTTTGCTTGCCGGGGACCAGTACGGGCCAGCTTACGCTATCTTTGGAGTCTCGGCGCTTGGCTTCCTCCGTTCGCTCTTTTCCTGAGCTCTTAGAAGCTCTTAGAACTTCCGTCATTCTCACCTAGTACAATGCATTCCAAACAATATGAGGTTTGAGAGCCAGTTAAATTTGTCTAGGACCTTATCTCTGTTTGGTGAAGGAAACGAGCACCAATCAGTCAAAGTCCCCCTTGTGGATCGAGGTTTTTATCCCTAGAATTTTCGTCGATTTAGATTTATTTTGTGCAGAAAATAAACGAAAATATTCCATAAGGAGAAATATATGTGCGGAATAGTTGGAATAATTCCAGATAGACCAGGAAAGGTTGGTCGGGATCTGGTAGAAATGCTGAAAACCCTCCAGCACCGGGGGACGGATTCGGCCGGCGTGGCTGTTTACAAGGAAGAGTTCGAGAGGGAGGATACGTATCGGCTTGTTGCCGAGGTCACGGACAGGCCCGGATCGTTTGGAGGTCTGGGGAACGCGATTGGAGAGGCCGGCGGTGACATTAGAAATATTTCTTTTCGTCCATCTCCCCACGGCGAGAAAGGGCTCAACATCTGCAAACTGAGGGTCTCTGGACGGGAGGAACTCGATCGAGTCATCGACAGGATCAATTCTAGTAAAGTTGCTGAAGTTTATAGCTACGGCAAGTCGGTCGAGATAATCAAGGACCTCGGTCTGGTTGAGGACCTAGACAGGGGTTACGACGTCTCT
Source organism: Candidatus Acetothermia bacterium (assembly GCA_046543235.1). GTDB lineage: Bacteria > Bipolaricaulota > Bipolaricaulia > M55B111 > M55B111 > JAGXLP01. Next base: position 1,189 of record JBKGZT010000084.1, read on the forward strand.
AGCATGTCGGGAACGCATGCCATCGGCCACGTCCGCTTTTCGACCGAATCAGGGGTCGACCGGAAGCATGCCCATCCTTTTCATACCGAGGACCTTCCGGATATTTCCGTTGTCCACAACGGACAGATAACCAATCACCACAAAGTACGTGGGGAGCTGGAGAGAAAGGGTTTCGGGTTCTCGTCGAACAACGATTCGGAAGTCATCGTTTACTTTATAGCGGATCAGTTACGGCAGGGTAAAACGCTGGAGGAATCGCTGGAGGCCTCCGTAAAGGTTCTGGACGGCCCCTTCTCCTACCTCGTTACCACTCCGGAAGGGGTTGGAGTAGCCAGGGACAAGCTGGGTCTGAGACCGATGGCGTGGGTCGAAGGAGATAAGGGAAAGTACGTGGCTTCGGAGGAAGTGGCTCTGATGAATGTCTGTCGAAGTTCCGAGTTAAAGTACTTCAAACCCGGAGAGGTGCGAGTCTTTGAGCACGCGAAAAACTAACGCTAAAGAAATTGACGTCGAAGATACAGGCACCAGGCGCGCAAACGAAAAGCTGAGGTCGATCGAGAAAGGTAACCGCAGGGTGGAACTGATCAACCCTGGCTCGAGCCATTTCCTGGCTGCAGGGCTGCAAAAGAACCTCGAGCTCGTAGTCAGGGGCTCAACGGGATATTACCTGGGAACCTGTATGGACGGCCCGGAGATCCGGGTTAAGGGAAACGCGGGCTGGTTTCCGGGGGATAATCTGACCTCCGGCAGCATATTTATCGAGGGAAGTGCCGGCGACGGAGCTGGTCAGGGGCTATACGGTGGTAAAGTAGTAATAACCGGTAATTGTGGAAGCAGAACGGGGCAGTTGATGAAGAACGGTACCGTGATAGTGGGCGGTGATTCCGGTTTCATGACGGGACTCTACGCGTTTGGGGGTCGGATAATAGTTCTGGGGGACGCCGGGGCAAATGCGGGCGAGTCCATTCTGGGAGCTGCTCTGTACGTCGGTGGCGAAGTTCCTTCCCTCGGTCAGGACGCTACGATGAAGAAGGTGGACGGCCGAGAGCTTGGGGAGATAAACGGGGAAATCGAGAAGTACGGCTTCGATCCGGTGGGATCTTTCAAGAAAATCGTGCCGGCCGAGAGCTGATGATTGGTCCCGGAACGTTATGAGGATAAGGTGAGAAAAAATGTACAGCATAGATGAGACCTGTATAGGTTGCGGTACCTGTGAAAAGGTCTGTCCCGTGAATGCCGTCGACATGGTTGAAACAGAGAACGGCGGGGGTTCGGAGCCACGGATCGACATGGGGGCCTGTACTTACTGTCGGGCCTGTATGAAGAACTGTCCGGCGGACGCCATAAAAATCGAAGAGTCCGTCCACTCGGACACCTGGTCTCGAGAAAAGATTTCCCAAATCTCCGAGAAGGCCGCGGGTGGAGAGGTTCGGGTGCGGGGTACCAGCGCTCGCCGAGAGCTACCGGATTTCGACGATTTGACGATTAGAAACGCCCAGGTCTCGAGACCGCCGATAGACCACTACAGGGAGCCGTGCGAGACGGAGATAAGTCTCGGAGAAAGGAACGCGGAAGAGCCTCTCGCGCTTGATATTCCCATCTATATTGGGGCGATGTCCTTTGGAGCTCTGTCGAAGGGTGCCAAATTGGCGCTTGCCCGGGGTGCAAAGGAGGCCGGAAGTGCCGTCGATACCGGTGAAGGAGGTATGTTGCCGGAAGAGAGGGAGATATCGGATAACCTGGTCGTACAGTACGCTTCGGGGCGCTTTGGAGTATCCGCGGACTATTTAAGGTCAGCCGACGCGGTAGAGTTGAAAATAGGCCAGGGTGCCAAAGCCGGACAGGGTGGCATGTTAATGGAAGACAAAGTGTCCGAAGAAATTTCCGACGTCAGGGGTACCCCGGAAAAGGCCGACCTCATATCTCCTGCCCGTCATATGGACATAGTTGGCCCGGAAGATTTAAAGATGAAGATCCGTCAGCTGAGGGAGATAGTGGCGTGGAAAGTGCCTATCGTGGTGAAGTTTGCGGCAGGACGGGTCGAAGAGGACGTCAAGATAGCCGCGAAGGCAGGGGCAGATGCGGTACTCGTTGACGGCATGCAGGGCGGAACGGGGGCTGCACCGAACCCAACCCTCGAAAACGCCGGTATACCGACACTCGCGGCGACTTCTTCGGCCCACCAGGCTCTGGTGGAGGTCGGATTGAGGGAAGAAGTAGACCTCGTAGTTTCGGGCGGGATCAATAGTGGTTCGGACATTGCGAAGGCACTGGCCCTTGGTGCCGACGCCGTTTCGATTTCTACTGCCGCCCTGGTGGCCCTTGGATGTCAGGTCTGTGGGCTCTGCAATACCGGTAAATGTCCTTATGGGATTACAACCCAGATACCGGAACTGGAAGAGAGGCTGGATGTCTCGGAGAAGGCGGGGGCCGTGAAAAACCTGTTAAAAGTCTTCACCGAAGAGGCAGCCATGCTGGCCATGCTGGCCGGAAAGACTTCCCTGTTCAACCTGGAGCGACAGGATCTGCGGGCGCTTACGACCGAGGCTTCGGAGATGGCAGGCATACCTCTTGCCGGTACCTACAACCGACAGGCCTGAGCACGCCAAGTTTCTCGGGGTTAGTCCGGCCTGGAATGGACTAAAAGGCGCCTTGGTCCCCGCTTGGAATAAAATCGCGGTACCTTTTTGGGAAAAGAAACTACCTGATAGTCGCGGGTAGAGGTTGGCTCTCTTTAATAAACTCGATAGTGTAGAA
>JBKGZT010000026.1:0-18000 GCA_046543235.1 Candidatus Acetothermia bacterium
CCGAGTAGATTATAAGGAGGTATGATTGATGAAATTGACTAAGTACAAGGTTGGTTTATTAAGCCTGGCGATTGTTCTGTCGGTAGGGATGCTTCTGGGAGTTAATTCGGCAGTGCTAGGAGAGAAAGACAAAAAGACAACATATACTATTGACTCAGAAGAGGATCTAAAGGATATTACTGGGGACTATTTGAGCGCCGTTGAAGAAATAGGTAGTGACGACTCGGTCGATATAGAAGACGGCGATACAATAAAGTTGGATTTTGAGGGTGAAAATTGGGAGGTCACACAGACGGCGTCTTTGATGGTCGATAAGGACGTTACAATTAAACCCTCGGAAGATGATGAAACTGTTACTTTAAATCAAGATTCTTCTTGGGATGGTGCTACCACAGACGATGATGAAGTAGATGACAATGTTGATGCAGCAATCGTAGTCCTTTCGGATGGCGTGACGCTGGATAGCCTTGAATTTAACCCTGAAAATGGTGGTATTCAAAATGCCATTGAGGTAGATTGCTGTGTCTTTGGTGATTCACTTAAATTTGAGAATTTAAATATACCAGTTGCTACCTCCGTTGGGTCTTTTAAGAATGGAATAAAGTTCGACGGAGAAGTATCGACCTCCGGGTCCTGTGGAGGAGAAGAGGGGTCTGTATATACCGATGGAATAACCATAAAGGAAGTAAGGATTTCTGGTGCAGGGGAAAATATCACTGGTGATGGTATATTATTTACGGATAATGTTGGCAACGTAGAAAACGTCAGTATCAATAAGATATATGCAGGAGGAATGGATTCCGGTGCCGGGATTCGTTTCGAAAATGAAGGATCACTAAAGGATGTATCGATTACTAACAGCGACATAAAGACAGGATCAGTGTTTAACGAAGACGCCGGTATTGTCGATAATGAAGACGGGATACTGATAGATGGCGAAAATGTTACGGCAGTAGAGGGGTTTGATATAAACCGGACCCGTATAGAGGAAAACACTGATATAGGCTTATTCATATTGGGTGATGACCAGTATGATGGTTCTGGAGAAGCAGCAATCTCATTAATTGATGGAATCTCTGTCAAAAACTCGAAAATTGCCGGAAACTCTATCGGAATTCTTGTTGCTTCAATTGATTCAGACGATGAATTCGTTTACAGTCCAATAAAAGTCGACGGGCTCCACCTTGGCGAGGACTTGGAAGTTTTCAACAACAAAGATGCGGGGGCATCGTTCCTCGTTCAGGTTGTGGACGGATCCAAGTCGGAACCCGCCCTTACCGTAAGCGACAGTCAGTTCAACGAAGACAGTACGGGATCGGACGACGATAACGAACAGGGTAGCGGCTTGGTAGTGAATGCATACGAGGGAATTTACGGGGCAAAAATCAGCGACTCAACTTTCCATGACCACGATTACGAAAGTGAAGATTCATTGCCTGGAGTCGGTATAAACCTGAGAACACCAGTCTTAGACGATGATGACGATGAAACTTACTACGATGCGGTGGACGGGGTAATCGTCGAGGATACCAGCGCCCAGAACAACGGCGGTCACGGATTTGAAGTGTTTGCCAACGTGGTGAACGACGTCGATATAAAGAGTTCTGTCAACGGCCGAGCCAAGTTCTCCGGAAACGGCGAGGGCGAGGCCGAAAGCGCAAGCGGAAGCGGGATCGAAATAGTGGGTCAGAACCGCGTTAGCGAGTTGTCGGTTCTTGGCGAGGCTGACGGTGGCAATCTTCTGGCCAACTTCAACGAGGATTACGGAATATCCGTGGAAAGCGGAGACCGAATCTGGGGCGTTGAAGTAGAAAACGCCAAGTTCGGTAGCGTTACTGACTATAACAACGGAAACGGAAATACCGGTGCCAGACTTCTTACTACTGATCAGGATAGTCATATTGGGGGGACCGACGAAGACGACGAGGCTATTAGCTTCCAGAACGTGGTGGCAAGTGGCAATGAAGGGAACGGTCTAGAAATAATATCCGAGGGAAGCTTCTCTAACCCCAAAGGCAAAGCCGTGGTAAAAGACTCCGAGTTTAACGAAAACAAGGAAGAAGGATTTTACCTGGCAGCCCTGGAGAGCGTAAAGTATCCGTTAATAGAGGACAGCTTCTTTCTGAAGAACAAGTCTGATACAGCCGGGATATTCATTTCTGCAGGTGGGGAGGATACCGAAGGTGAGGTCTTGGGTAGTTCGAGTACTAAAGACATAAGAGGAAATGTAGTAGCTGATAACATACAAGGAATAGCTATTGGAGATCCTGATAACAGCTCTCTAGAGGTAATTAAAAACGTTACCTTGACCGAAAATACGACTGAACACCCAACTAATGAGGAAGCAAACGGTAACTCCGAATATAATATGGTACTAACTGCAGAAGAACTTAACTCAATTAACGTTGAAGATAACCGCTTTATAGGGCCTTATGACACGGATGATGGATTAGGGATCGGATTACAGTTAACCGCAAATGATTCTAGTTCGAGCAACCTGGTGCAAGGGAACGTATTCGACAGCGAGGCTTCCGGCTTCTGTATAGGGGATGGTACGGCGATAGTTCTGGATGCCATGGATACGGACATAAGACGGAATGAGTTCAAGTCATTTTCCACGGCAATTGAGGTAAAACAGGAGAACTCTGACGTATCGAAGGCAAAAGACGCCAGCAACCACATAAACGAGAACAATATCCTTAGCTGTTGTTTCTTGATAGACGCTTCAGAACTCGATTACGACGACGGTCAGCGGGTAGATGCCACGGATAACTTCTGGGGAGAGGACGTTAGCAAGAGCGATCTTAACAACGAGAACAACATGAAGACGGATTCGGATGAGCCGCTCGACCAGATCTTCGTAGAACCGCTCGAAGAAGACCCTGTGGGTAAAATCTATCCGAGCATATCTAAGTTCAATTACTCGCCGTCTGAACCAAAAGTCGACGAGAAGGTGACTCTTGAATACACTCTGAAGAACGACTCGGAGGAGACCATCAGCGGGCACGAGGTCAGGATCAAAGTCGAGGATCCGACTGGAACGACGGTGGCAGACGTTCCGAAGGAAGACGTGCCCAAACTGGAACCCGGAGAGACCTATTCGTCAAACCACTCCTTCATACCTACCCGGGACGGCGACTACGTGGCAAGTCTGGAAGTCGACGAAGAGGTCACTGAATCCCGAACGATCTCCGTGGGCGAGGACCCCGGACCGCCCAAAGACGACTACGAACCGGACTGGGACAACACCGGCATTATGCCTGCACCGATAGACGGGGAGACGACTCCAGCTCTGGAGGTCAGAGACTCGGACGGAGATCCAATACCTGGTGAAGTCATAGACCCCGTAACCATAAAAGTTTTCGACGTCTCAGGGAAGAAGCTGGAGACCTTCGAATCAGTATCTGAGTTGAATGCTCTGGAAAACCTGCAAAACGGTCTCTATCTTTACGTCGTCGACATTACGATCGACGAGGATGATTACCAGAGCGCGGTCAAGAAGTTCGTCGTCAAGAAGTAAGATGATCGTCCGTTGAACCAAGGATTTAACACGCTCCAGGTCCCTTGCCGGGGCCTGGAGTTTTCTTATCATTAACTTGATTTTTAAACTAAACAGGGAAGGGTAATTTGACGAAACCACCGAAAAGTTCTAGCCGTGCCGGAAGACTGGAAAGCTTGCAATTCCCCGCAGTTTTACGGATAAATAATAACGGATCCAGATTATGCTAAGGAGGTAAACCGGGATGCGTCCGCGCTCTTCGTTTCTGATCGTTCTTTTGATCGTATTTTTATCCTCCCCTCTGGCTTTGGGGGCACCAGAGTTCCAGACTTATCTGCCCAACTCACTTAACCTCAACCCCCTCGACGAGGGAGTTCTGGTCCACGAAATTCGTGTGGAAGAGGTGCTGAATCCCCTGAGGATCAAGGAGTTGACGGTAAGGAATGAAGGAACGGTTTCGGCCACCGAGCTTTCCGAGATCAACCTTCGTTTCCGGAAGGAGGGGGGAGAATGGTCGTCGGTCAAGCTGGAGGATTTATCCGGTATAAATTCCGGAATTACTTTCTCCTTGCCGGGCGACGGAATGACTTTAGAGCCGGGAGATGAGGCCGAATTTCGCCTGCTTGTTTCTGTTGCCTCACCGGAAAGGGTGCCTCTGAGCAAGTACGGCGAGGACGTTTCGCTGGAGCTTTCCGGCATGTTTCACTACGTTTACCTCGATGAACGCGGGGAGGCGATGGAGTCCGTAAGCTCGAACTGGGTTACCGATCCCGGTGTGGATACGATCCTTCGTGGCGGTTTCGAAGAGATCGAGGCCCGGTCGCTCGAGTCGGATATACTCCAACCCGGGACCAACCCTCAGATAGGTAGTTTTGTTTTTCGGGATGACGACTCGAACGACAGGGGTGTCGAGACGGACCTGATAAAGGTGGAAAACAAGTCCCGCGGGGAGGACCCCCTAGTCTTCGGGAAGGATATTACAGAACTTACGCTGAACCTGAAGATCCGTGAGGGTGACGGGGTTACGGAGAAAACCATCCGCAGGGAGATAAATAGTCCGACCACGGAGGTTACGATCCCGACGGAACCCGACGGCTGGTGGGACGGTGGCTGTGAGGATGGCTGTGAAGTTGAACTGGAAGTGAAAGGAAAGATCGCCGAGAGCGAGCCCGTTCAGGGTATGGAGCTAAAGACAGGTGTGACCCTGGAAACCAGGGAAGACGACGGAATCTCAGGTTATCCTTTCCAACAGAGGTCGGTCGTTCCTGACGAGAGTGCTCAAAGCATCGTCGTCCAGGGATTAGAAAGTATAGAAGAGTCTACTGACTGGCGTTCCGGAGTGATCAACCTCGGTGAAGTGTACACTCAGCGCCTTATCCTGTACGACGATGATAGGGACGACGACGACTTTTTCGTAAACAACGTTAGCTTTCGCAACGAAGGAACGCTTGAAAACTCCGGGGTGGAGGAAGTTTCCGTTTATCGCGTTGAACCGGACGGGAGTATGACGGAGTTGGCCTCCGACCTAAAGCTTTCCAGCGACTGGCAGGAGTTGCGGGAAGAAAACAACAGGATACCGGACGACGGTCGGGCCGAATTCGAAATCCGTTACGAGATTTCCGAAGAAGCAACGGAAGGGACTACCTTCCAACCGGTAGTACAGTTCCGTGGAGCCGAGGGAGCCGTGGACGGGGTACCCGGGCCGGTTCATAGGTCTTCCGAGAGTTTGACCGTCTATCACTACGGGGCCGAAATCTTAGAAGCGAGCCGGGGATCATTGGCCCGGTCTCCTATCACCGGGCGGGAAGGAGTTATAGCTCAGAGGATCGACTTGATGGATAAGGACGAAAACCGGTTCGACCTGTTGATAAATCCGATCGTGATCAAAAATACGGGGACCGCTACGGGAAGCGACTTTCGTAAACTCGAACTCTACGACTCGGACGGGGAGTTGCTGGTAACGAAGACCGATCTCAGGGGGCTGAGTACGGCCGGGGTCACTCTGGATAACCTGGATGGAAAGACCCGGGTGAAGGATAGCCAGGCGGGAAATTGGCGGACTTTCTATATCTACCTCGTCCCCAAAGAGAGGATCGGGGAAGAGACTCTCGACCTCCATACTACTCTGTACATGACGGAAGGAGGGCGGGATGTAGTCAAGACGCTGCAGGGGCCCGAACGGAAGGTTCCCGCAGGAGTCGCTCCGACTCGTCGTGACACTCAGGAGGAGTCTCGTGAGACGGATCAGTTCCTCGATTCCGAGCAGCCCTTTGGTTTTGGCTTTGCCGCCGGCACGAGCTATCCGAATTTTCCCTCCTTGAGCGCGAAGTTATTCCTCGAAGCCCCCCTGGGAGAACTGGAACTAAACGGACCGAGCGCCGGAAAGGAAACGGTTTTCAGCCGGTTTGGCTTTGAGGTGGACTCCGTTACGGCCTCAGCCTATTACTATCCCAACCTCTCTCTAGGGTACAAGTGGCCTTACGATAGGGGGGTTAGCCAGTTCGTGGGAGCTGGTGGAGGCGCCGTTTTGCCTGGCGATACTGGCCTGGGGAATACGATTGGTATCCATGGGGTCTACGGTATTACCACCACGGAGTTGTTCGAAGAGGATGTACCTGTACTCCTCCAGGCCCAGGTTAAATACCTGGGTGACCCGATGGCGGAAACGGTTTTCGGGATAAATCTCGGGGTCCTGTTTGATTAAACCTGGTTTACGCTACCTCTATTTATGTACCTCTGAATTCTAAAGAGAGGCTAACCGCGTTTTCCTACCTTTTTAAAGCTCATATTTTTCGTTTTTTAGGATACGTCTTTAATGGCTTGTGATGCTCTTTGCTCCGGTCCGCATATGTCTGACCGAGCGCCAGCGAGGGAGACAGCTGCCTTAAACCGGTAACGCTTGCCTCGCTCCTTGTGAATCGTTAAACTTTTCCCCGGTCAGAGAGTTTTACAGGACGGGTATAATCCGTATTGAGCAAGGTACAGGTAGATTATCAGAGGTGAACGACAGTTGGAATTTAAACTAATAACTCCGGACCGTCTCGTATATTCGGGCGAGGCCGAACTAGTCGGTGGTCGGACCGAGGACGGTTCGTTTAGCGTATTGCCGCGCCATATCCCCGCGGTTATGGAGCTCGAGCCAGCACTCCTGAAGGTAGAAAGTGGTGGAGGTACCGAAAGGTTTGTCGTCCACGGCGGTTTTCTCTTTAAAGAACGGGACGAGACCGTGAAGGTACTCACTCGGGAGGCCAGTGATTTGGGGGATATCGACGTGGGGAAGCTGGAAGAAAGGATACAGGAGCTGGAAGAGGAATTGAGCAGTCTCAACCGAGAGGGGCAGCCTGGGCACTACGACGAAACTGTTGCGGAACTGGATAGAGCGGAATTAACCGCGAAGCTGGTGAAAGATGAGTAAAAAGCCTGCCGTCTACGTTACCGGCATGGGGGCCGTTACCCCGCTGGGAGTTGGGGTGGAGGAAACCTGGAATAAGCTCAAGGCGGGTGAGTCCTCCGTCCGGAGGATAGACGATAGAATAGATACTACCGACCTCAAGTCCAAAATAGGTTCCCCAGTAGTGGATTTCGATCCCTCTAAATGGTTTAACCGGAAACGGGCCCGAAGGCTAGGGCGGTCCAGCCAGTTTGCGATAGTCGCGGCGAAGGAAGCGCTGGACGATGCGAACTGGGAGCTGGAGGACGACCACAGGAACCTGGAGGTTGGAGTCGTCGCCGGCACCGGTATAGGCAACCTGCACCCACTCATAGTTAACCACGAGGAGATTCTGGAAAGGGGGCCGAGGCGGGTAAGCCCGTTCTTGATACCTCAGCTAATGCCGAACGCAGCAGCCGCCCAGGTGTCGATCGAGTTCGGTTTCTCTGGTCCGAACTACGGAGCCGTTTCCGCTTGTGCAAGTGGAGCCCACGCCGTCGCCCAGGCTTTTGAGGAATTACGGTCGGGGGGAGCGGACATGATGCTTGCCGGAGGGGTGGAGACGCCTATTTTACGAATAGCCTATGCGGGTTTCGATCGGATCAAGGCTCTGTCGACCAGGAACGATGAGCCGGAGAGGGCCTCAAGGCCCTTCGACGCCGAACGGGACGGTTTCGTCATGGGAGAAGGGGGCGGGTTTCTCGTCCTGGAGACGGAAGAAGGCGTAGAAAAGAGGGGGGTCCAGCCTTACTCCAGGATAAGGGGAGTGGGCAAGACCGCCGATGCCCACCACGTGACGGCTCCGCGCGAGGACGGAGCCGGGGCCAGGGAGGCCATGGAACGCGCTCTAAAGCTCGGCGGCGTAGAACCGGAGGAGGTAGATTACATCAATGCCCACGGGACGAGCACCAGTTTAAACGACAGGATGGAGACGAGCGCGGTAAAAGACCTCCTCGGTGAGAGGGCATATGAAGTCCCTATATCCTCGAACAAGTCCCAGTTTGGCCATCTGGTTGGCGCTGCCGGTACGGTGGAAGCGGCGATAACAAGCCTGTCGCTCGTGGAAGGTTACGTTCCTCCGACGATCAATTACGAACATCCCGACGAGGAATGCGATCTGGATTACGTGCCGAACGAAGGCAGGGAAGAAGATATCGAAATGGCGCTCTCCAATTCCTTCGGCTTTGGTGGCCAGAACGCCTCCATTCTGATCGAGAAGGTCTAGATTTGGTGCCCCCCGTTCTTTTCTCCCACTAAGAGGGGAAAGGAACACTTAATAACGTATCATTGATATCAACTCAATTCTCTCACCCCTACAATTTTCCGATAGGCGGGGCTTTCCAGCCCCGCTGTGATAGCGGGTTTAAACGTCAGTTTTTGTGCTTTGGTCAATATCAACTGCTCCTTACCAAAGGAAATTGGCCAACACTTCAACCAACTATGACGGGGCCCTGGAAAGGACCGCTTATAGAACTCCGTGACGGTAAAAATAACGATAGGGGGTTCCTATCGCCTCTGCCGAGAAGGGTCGAACTGCCAGTAGATTTAATTAGGTGGTAAGGGGTGAAAAAGGGCACGAGAAAAATTCCCGTGCCCTTTTGGTTGAGAAAATCAGTTGTTAGTTATTTCTCCACTTTAAGAACTTCCAGTGCCGGTAGTTCTTTCCCTCGTAAGAAGCCCAGGCAGGCTCCACCGCCGGTGGAAACGTGGTCCATCTGGTCGGCGAAGCCGAACTGTTTGATCGCGGCTCCTGTTTCTCCGCCGCCGATTATCCGGTAACCCGATCCGTCCGCAACTGCTTCAGCTACTTCTTTGGTTCCGGCCTGGAAGGGTTCCAGTTCGAAGCCCCCCAGCGGACCGGCCCAGACGAGCGTCTCCGCGTTCTTGACTTCCTCGCCGTATTTCCTGATCGTTGCCGGTCCGATATCTATACCCATCCAGTCGGGCGGTATCTTCGTGGCATCGACAGTCTTGACTTCTCCTTCCTCGCTGAATTCTTTGGATACTTTCGCGTCTTCGGGCAGGAGGACCTCCGTAGTTCGGTCGTCCTTGACCTCTTCCAAAAAGTCCCGAACTTCATCCACCATCGATTCCTCTACGAGAGAGTCTCCGACCATGTGCCCCTGCGAGTGAAGGAAGGTGAAGGCCAGGGCCCCACCGATAAGGAACTTGTCAACCCTTTCCTTCATGTCCCAGAGAGCGCCGATCTTGCTGGATGCCTTTTTCCCGCCGATGATGGCTACAAAGGGGTGTTCCGGGCTCTCCACGGCTTTCGTAAGGCCTTTTACTTCCTTTAGAATCAACTTTCCGGCAGCGGCCGGTAGTTTTGTCGCCACTCCGTAGTTGGAGACGTGTTTTCTGTGAACCATGCCGAAGGCGTCGCTGACGAAGACGTCGGCCAGTTCGGCCAGGCTCTCGGTGAACTCGTCGTCGTTTGCCTTCTCTCCGGAGTAAAACCGGGTGTTCTCCAGGAGGATAATATTACCCGGATCAAGGGATTCTATTTCACCCCTTACCTCGGGACCTATGCAGTCATCTAGCTTCTTTACCTCCGTGTCGACGAGTTCGGCCAACTTCTCGCCGACCGGGTCGAGCCGTAGTTCCTCGTCCACTTCTCCTCCCGGCCTACCCAGGTGGCTCATTAGGATGACCTTGGCGTCGGCCTCCGTCAGGTAATTGATCGTGGGAAGGGCACTTTCAATTCGGTTGGCGTCGGCTACTTTTCCGTCCTCCAGGGGAACGTTGAAGTCCACCCGGACGAGAACGTTCTTTCCTTCCAGCGAAAGGTCTTCCATCGTTCTGTACTGTGATGTTGGGTCTATCATAATTCCCTCCTTTTCCTGTTGAAATGCTAGCTCGTAATTCGAGTAGGGCTCTTTTGTGATTATTCTAACAAATTCTAATGGAACTGGCTCGTCTACCTCAATGGGTCATACCCTCTCGATCTCCAAACGAGAGTCTGCCATGCAAGTAATCCTATGGTCCTTTGGTCTTTAATGGCAAATTTGGGCCGGAGCTTTTCTAGCCGGTCCACTCGACCGTAACTTGGATTAATTATGGTTCAAGAAGTGAGTCTAAGTTATTTTTTGGTGAAAGAATTGAAACAGAATGGCTCAGGTTGACCGCTCAAAGGGGTAGTTTCCTGATGGCCGTCCTTTCCGACCGGTAAGTTGGAGTGCCGCACACTCGTAGTTCCTCGGTCAACCGGGGATTTTGGCGAGGGTTACTTTCTTTCGATAATTGTTTGTCATGGGCGGCATTAGTGCTATAATTTAGTAATAACGCTATCGCAAAGGGGTTTTCTTGGAACACATGTTTTTAGACAAAAAAAGACTGATCGTTTTTACGCTGGTCTTTCTCCTGGCAATATCTCTGCTAAACCCGTTTGGAAGGGAAGTGGCGGGAGGAGAAGTGATAACCTCCACGGATGAGTTCATCTCGACGCTGGAGGCCGAATACGGAGATATAGTTAACTTCTCCGCCAGGCTCGACCTCACGGGCACCGAATCACCCGTATCGATCCAAGTGCTGGCTGTGACGGAACCGAGATGCCTGCGGGTTGAATACCTGTCCCCGGAAAGGCTGGAGGGTCAGTTCTTCTTGCTGGAGGAAAACTCCCTGTATCAGTACATGCCGGGGCGTAATTTGATAATAAAGAAGAGTCTTGAAGAGACGGAGGTGCCGATAGAGGCTACCAATCTGACGCCGGAGTACCTCCTTGAGTTGCTTCGATCGGACGACCTGGAAATAAATTTGATCGGGATTCCGGTTGAGATGAAGAGGGTGAACCATCGAAGGGGAACTTCTGATCTGGGTGCGACGCCGGGAGGAGGAGTCGGACCCGGTGCTTCGTTGGCCGGACAGGAATTGCCTCCGGGAAACGGTCCGGACATCGGTACGGGCGACTTATTCGGAGAGTACACGCTCGAGATAATACCCAAGTCCGGAGAAGAGTACGGGTTCTCACGACAGGTCATCCAAATCGATCGGGGAGACTTCCTGCCTCGAGAGCTGGTTACTTACTTCCCGGAGGAGAGCGAGCCGGTGTATACCACGGTTGAAGACGTGGAAACGAACATTGAACTGGACCTCGAAGAAGTTAGAAGGTTGCCGGAGGACGCGGAGGTAATTGAGAAGTAAAGTGGCATGCATAGTGTAGCATTTTTGTGTAGCATTCTACCTGTAAAACTAGCTTTGGAAACCGTTCGACAAAACCAGGGGTCAATTTCCCCGGCGGGGAAATTGCCCTTTCCGATCTCGGCTCGCTCTCCAGCATTTAAGTTGCTATTGAGGTAAAAATTGAGCTCAATTTACAGCAAACGATGGGATTTTCCTGAACGGTTTCCAAAGCTATAAATTCATTTTTCACGGTTGCTTCTACACTATCAGGGCACTTTAAAGGGGGGAACATATGTGTGGAATAGTTGGCTATTTAGGTGAGAGGGAGGCTCAACCGGTCCTCATCAATGGGTTAAAAAAGCTCGAGTACCGGGGTTACGACTCGGCCGGGGTGGCGGTTATGGGAGACAGGAAGATAGGGATAGAGAAGATGGCAGGAAGGATAACGGAACTGGAGAGCGCTCTGGTGGATAACCCAAAACGGGGAAACGTCGGAATCGGACATACGAGGTGGGCAACTCACGGGGAACCAAACGACGAAAATGCCCATCCGCATAGGGGCTGTGGAAACGAGTACAGCCTGGTTCATAACGGGATCATAGAGAACCACCGCGAACTTCGGGAAGAACTACTGGAAAATGGCCACGAATTCACCTCGAATACGGATTCCGAGGTGCTGATTCACCTGATCGAGGAAGGTGAAGGGAGCCTCGAGGAGAAGGTGCGAGACGCTCTTGGCCGCGTGAGAGGGACCTTTGCCATTGCCGTTCTGAGCGAAAGCTCGCCGGAAAAGATAGTCGGAGCCCGACGCGGTAGTCCTCTCGTGGTGGGTTCTATGGAAAAGGAAAGGCTTATTGCCTCGGACGTGCCGGCCATGCTGGACTACACGAACCAGATAACTTACCTCGAGGACGACCAGGTGGTATCTCTGAAGGAAACGGGCGTGGAGATAACGGATCTGGACGGCAACCCGGCAGAGGCGGAAACCCGGGAGATCGATTGGGACCCCGTGGCGGCACGCAAGGAAGGTTACAAGCATTTTATGCTGAAGGAAATACACGAGCAGCCCGAGGCGGTAGGGGATACGATTCGGGGCAGGGGTTTTTCCCGGGGTAAGCTGAGGATGGACGAGGGCGAGCTTGACGAGAGGACATTAAAAGACGTAGACAAGTTGTTTATCGTTGCCTGTGGAACATCGGCCTACGCGGGAATGGTCGCGAAATACATCTGGGAGGTGTTCTTGAACCTCCCGATAGAAGTGGAACTTGGCTCCGAGTTTCGCTACAGGAATCCACCGCTGGACGAAGACTCCCTGGTGGTCGGAATATCACAATCCGGCGAGACAGCCGATACGCTGGCAGGGCTTGAAAAGGCGAAGGAGAAGGGGGCGACGATCGCGTCCGTCGTCAACGTCCTCGGTTCCACGGTTACCAGGCGATCCGACGGGGTTCTGTACACCCACGCCGGCCCGGAGATAGGTGTAGCCTCCACGAAAGCCTTTACCTCGCAGCTGGCCGCCCTGACCTTACTGGGTTTGGAGATAGGCCGGATGAGGGGAAGTATTTCAGGGAAGAAGGCGGAAGAAACTGCCAGTAAACTCGGAAAGGCCCCCGCTCTCCTCAGGGAGCAGCTCGAAGAAGAGGCACGGATAGTGGAGCTCGCCGAGGAGTTCTACGAGAAAGAGGACTTCCTGTTTCTCGGGAGAGATGTCCTCTATCCGGTTGCAATGGAGGGTGCTCTGAAGTTAAAGGAGATTTCCTATATCCACGCTGAAGGCTACCCCGCCGGCGAGATGAAGCATGGACCGATAGCTTTGATCGACGAGGACATGCCCGTGGTGGCGCTAATCACGAAGAACTCCGTTTACGACAAGGTTTACTCAAATATCGAAGAGGTCCGGGCCAGAAAAGGACGGGTAATAGTTTTAACCGACGAGGTGACCTCCGATACGGAGGATATAGCTGACGAGTTGATCGCACTCCCGGAAACGGATAAGATCCTGACTCCAATGATATTTACCGTGCCGCTGCAGCTGCTTGCCTATCACATTGGCGTACTCAGGGGAACGGACGTAGATCAGCCGAGAAACCTGGCAAAAAGCGTCACCGTTGAGTAATAACCAACCCTCCCCCCGTAAGGGGAGATAGCGCTTGGCTTCCGAGTGTGATAAACCTGACGGTGTTTTTCCGTCTAAAACTGTTCCAGGAAACGCAGGTCGTTTCTGTAGAAGTGCCTGATGTCGTCGATCCCGTACTTGAGCATCGCCATTCGTTCGACCCCGAGACCCAGGGCGAATCCCTGAAATTCCTCCGGCTCGTAGTCCACTGCCTTCAGCACGTCCGGATCCACCATTCCGGATCCCATGATCTCCAACCAGTCTTCTCCGTCGGGAGCTTTCACGTCCACTTCCGCGCTCGGTTCGGTGAACGGGAAGTAATCCGCCCTGAACCTCATGGAAAACTCCGGCCCGAAGAACTCTTCGACAAATGTCCTTATTACGTACTTCAGGTTGGCGAAAGTCAGCTCTTCGTCGACCCATAGGAGTTCTACCTGGTGGAAGACCGGGTAGTGAGTCGCGTCAGGAGTATCCCTACGATAGCACTTGCCGGGACAGATGATCTTGACGGGTGGTTCCCCCTTTTCCATTTCTCTTATCTGGACGGGAGAAGTGTGGGTTCTGAGCAGGTGTTCGTCGTCAACGTAGAGCGAGTCCCATTCGTCCCTGGCGGGGTGCATTTCGGGTATGTTAAGGGCCTCGAAATTGTAGTAGTCCGTCTCGATTTCGGGGCCGAGGGCCAGCGAGAAACCCATCCGCTGGAAGATGGAAGTTAGTTCATCGCTGACCTGGGTCAGCACGTGTCTTTTTCCGACTCCGCGCCTTCTGCCAGGAAGGGTAACGTCGATCCGCTCCTCTTCCAGCTGTTCTTCCTGCTGGAGCTGCTCGAACTTCTCTTTCTTTTCCTCTACCTTCTGCTCCAGGGAGGATTTGAGCTTATTTATCTCCTTTCCCGCCTCCGCCTTGTCTTCGTCGGGTAGGTCGGCAAGTTCCGAAAAAAGCTCCTGAACCTTGCCGTTTCGACCCAGGTAGTTAACCCGGAATTCTTCACACTCCTGAAGCGACTCTACCCCCTTCAGGTCCTCTCGCGATCCTCTCTCGATCTCTTCCGTTTTGTCTTTGAGCTCTTCCAGAGCTGACATGTCTAGCCAAACCTCTCCTGATGGCGGTAACTAGGTTTAAGACTGAACTCGAGTTACGGGCCGCGTTCCGAATCCGGGCCCGTTAAGGACCTACTTCTGTTTGTAGGATTCGCCGTCGTTTGTAGCTTTAAGGTTTTTCTCCACCTTCTCGCTGAAACCCTTGCCGGGTGAAAACTTGGGCGTAACCTTGCTCGGTACCTCTATTTTTTCGCCGGTCTGCGGGTGGCGCTTTACCGTGGACTTTCTCGGATTGGGCTTGAAGGTGCCGAAGTTTACCAATCTTACTTCCTCGCCTTTTGCGACCTCGTCGGTAATTACCTCTACGACCTGGTTCACCAGCTCGCGACATTCCTGCTTCGTACAGTCCGAACTCCTGTAAATACTGTCGACCAATTCGCCTTTGTTCATCGAAAAACCTCCTTTTGAGATGAATAAAGTTGATTTGGTGGAAGATAAAAATTCTTCCCGTCTCTTGACAACTACACCATTAC
Source organism: Candidatus Acetothermia bacterium (assembly GCA_046543235.1). Lineage (GTDB taxonomy): Bacteria > Bipolaricaulota > Bipolaricaulia > M55B111 > M55B111 > JAGXLP01. The sequence continues at coordinate 14,738 of JBKGZT010000026.1, forward strand.
AAATCCCAATTCTACGGGCTTATCGGGCATTTCTCAAGTTTTCAATTAATCACAAGTTCGGTCTCAACACTAAAGGTTTCATCAGGAGGAATATCTTCTCCTGTACAGGTTCTTATCTTTGAACGCGTTTCCGGAGACTTGATCGGTCAACTTGATTCTTTCCGAGTCCTTTTCTTCTTGTGACCCTTCCGTTCTCCTCAACGGTTTGGTGAATTCCTTCTTCAGCTTGGATATGACGACGTGTTTTTCCCGGCGACCCAGGTCGGGTTTGTATATCGAGAACTCCTTCTCCACGAAGCCCTTCAGGTTGGCTCGGTAGTGTAACCCAGTTGACCTGTTCTCCCTGACGATTAAACCCAGGTCAAGCAGGTTGGTGGGTCTTTTGGAAAGGAGCAGGCCGTTGGGTTTCTTCAACCAGGCGCTTATCTGATCCACGCTATAGGAATGAGGTCGATGACTTACGAGAAAAGCCAGGATCTTTCTCTCCAGTCTGCTGAAACGCTGAGTTTTTCCTATTAAGTAGTTGGTCTCCTGTCTGATTGCCTCCGGTAACTTTCGAAATTCGTCTTCGGTCGGGGGTTTTTCTCGTGTCGTCCCCTTTTCGTTCCCTTTTTCGTAAGGCAGACCGAAGGTAGTTGCCCGCGAATCCTCCTTTCCCTCGTTTTTTTTCGGAGTTTTTACCTCGGTTACAGGTTTATCATCCCTTTCCTCAACCGATAATTCCGAGAAATTCGGTATATTTCTTTCCACTTTGTCTATATCCTTCACGCTTTTACCCTCCTCCTGTCTTTCCGCCAGGGTCTCGGCTATGGTTTTTAGCGCTTCCTCCTTCTCGCCGTTCTTTATGACGTCGGCTATCTCCAGGGATTCAATTACCGCTTTTGAGATGTTCTGCACTTCCGGGAGTTTGGAGGTATCCGCATCGACCTCGATATAGCCGAGAGTTTCCGCGGTCCTTTTCAGTTCTTTTACTTTTTCGTCCTTAGTCTCGAGCTCTTCCCTGAGCTCTTCGACCTGTTCTTCCAGCTGGTCCACCCTGCTCTTTTCCCTTTTACCCTCCTTCTTTGCTTCCTCGATGGCGTTGATGATGCTTTCCCCGACCTGTTTGAGCTGCGGGGTTTCCACCGTATCCAGAGAGGGTGTGAAGCCGGCGTGGAAGGTGGAGCGTTCCCGGACGTAAATCTCCTTTGTTTCCTTCTCGTCAAGGTAAATACAGTCACCGGTATCCAGTTTGTTTACCTTGTCCCTTACCTTCCCCTTTTTCCACGGCAAAAGGTCGTTGTAGACCTTCATGTCCGCTTCGTGGACTACCCGGTGCAGGAAGAGCATGCCGGCCTGGGTCAGTACGTCCTTTTCCACTTTCGCGCTACGCTGAGAGATTATGACCGCTCCCAAACCTCGCTTCCGGCCCCGCAGGGAAAGACGGGTGATGATCTCCTTGAGCTCGTTTTTCTTGCCCTGGGGGATGAATTCATGCGATTCCTCGATTCCGATCATGTAGGGCTTGCGTAGTTTGCCGGCCCAGTTCCACAGCGCCGTAAAGTAGTTCTCAAGCATCTCGTGCTGGTCATCCTTCAGGTAGCCGCTTAAGTCGAGGACTACCGGAATGCTTTCCTTCAGGCTTATCTCGGCGACCTGGGGGGCGTCCTCTGGTTCGATCGTGATGTCTACGTTCTTACCTTCCCCGATAACCAGGAGCTCGTATTCCTCCTTCAGGCCGAAGTACTCTCCGTCGATGTCGACGACCGTTAAAGGGTAGTTGTGCTTTAGAAGCTCCTCGAAGATGACACCGGCGGTATTCGATTTACCCGAGCCCCTGATTCCGAGAATGCCGATGCACTTGCCAATTATCTCGTCCAGTTTGAAATCAAGATCGTCACTGATATGGAGCTTTTTCACGTTTTCCTCCTGCAATAGCCTTTATAACGGATTTGTGGGCTATTTGCAATCGATTCAACCGGCTCAGCGGGAGTCGGTCTCCAGATCTTCGAATACGGCGGGTGCGATCTCAATCAGCTCTCCGAGGAACCTTTCCGCCAGTTCCCGTATTTCCCACTGAGCCTCCTCGGAACCACGTAGATCTATTATGTGGCGGAATTCCCTGAAGTTTGACTTGAAGTACAGCGACGTCTTGCTCCCAATGGGCAGGAGGAACCTGGCGTCCTCTTTCGGGACGTCCGCGTCAATTGACTTCTGGTATAGCTCGTAGATTTCGGAGAACTTCTCCCTGTACTCGTCCGCCAGCCCGGCTTCCATTACGGTTTCCGGGATCACGACCTCTTCCGGCTGCTGTTTAACGTACCTCATCGACCGGACCATAAAGCTGGCTAGTCTGTGTCTTGTCAGCTGGGCCAGGCAGCTTCTGCTGACGCCTTCTATGTAGAAGGTAGCGCTAGCGAACTCGAACGGGGACCAGTGACCCCAGTCCCGGAGCTTCCTAATTAACTCCCTGTCTTCCTTATTCGAGTAATTCTCATCGAGACCGGAAGCCTGGTGGGAAATCCTAGCGGCTCTGGCGATGCTGGCTTCCGGGTCTTCCGTAACTTCGATCAGTTCGGTTCTCATATCTTTGCCACCTCGATACCTTCCTGTTCCTGATATTTGCCCTCCCGGTCACGGTACGTGACGTCCGGACGTTCACCCCGGAAGAAGACTACCTGAGCGATACCTTCGTCGGCATAGATTCTTGCCGGTAGCGGTGTAGTGTTGGAAATCTCTATAGTCAGGTAACCCTTCCAGCCGGGCTCTATTGGGGTCATATTTACGATTATGCCGCACCGGGCATAAGTGCTTTTCCCCACTACCAGACCAAAGAGGTCATCCGGCATGTCGAATTTTTCTAGCGATTTTCCGAGGCAAAACGAGTTGGGTGGAATCAAGCAGCTTTCGTCCTTGACCCTTACGAAGGCCTCTTCGTCGAAGTTTTTCGGATCGATTTCGGTCGAGTGGACGTCGGTAAAAATACGGAACTCGTCGTCGATCCTGATGTCGTAACCAAAGGATCCCAATCCGTAGCTTATCCTCCCGTCGGACTGCAGTTCGTCCTCGAAAGGTGTCACTGGTTTTGCGTCCTGGATCTCCCTGTCGTTGAGAATCATCTATAAAACCTCCGGGGTTATTTATATACAGTTCCTTCGCCAAACCCAAGACCACCCCCGCTCGCCTCCGAGGGGATTTCCCTGAACAGTTTCCAAAGCTATAAATTCATTTTACCAAAACTTGCCGAGAAAGCCCCGGAGCTCGCTCCGGGGATGAATCGGCTG
>JBKGZT010000085.1:0-3667 GCA_046543235.1 Candidatus Acetothermia bacterium
TTTCCTCTGGCGTCGGGAGTTACTCGGCGACAGCCATTAATTAGATTCTCTCATCACTTTTAAGAACCAAAATCAAGAACCCCGCCCGGATGACGGGGTTCTTGGTTCGCAGTCTTTTCCTGTTCTTTACCTCGGGAGAAGATTTACTCTAACAAATCCCCACCCAGTATTTTAAGCTTCTCCCAGTTCTTCCGCGGCTCTTTCTTCGGCCTCCTTCTCTATTTCTTCGGCCCTTTTCTCGAACTCCGTCCTCGCTTCTTCCGCCTTATCCGATAAGTTCTCCACGAGGTCCTCGGCCGCTTCTTCGTCGTAATCACCTTCGTCTATGTCCGGAAATCCGCCGTCTCCTGAAACTCCCATTATGCTGCTAACAGCACCGAGCACGTCAGCCGTACCTGAGGGTACGATCAGCTTGGAAGCCCTGCCGTCTGCCAACTTCTTCATTGCCTCGTAAGCCTTGAGCGTGAGAATCTGATTGTTCGGCTTTCCTTTATGATATGCTCCAAATATCCCTTTGATGGCATTAGCCTCACCCTCTGCCTCGGTAATGTATTCGTAACGTTTGGCATCAGCTCTCTTTCTCCTGGCGTTCGCTTCACCTTCCGCTTCCAACACCGCAGCCCTTTTGCTTCCTTCGGCCTTTAATATTGAAGCTTTCTTGCTTCCTTCGGCCTTAAGTACTTCTGCCCTTCTCCGCCTTTCTGCTTTCAGCTGCTGGGCCATGGCGTCCTTCACGTCTTCGGGCGGAGTGATCTCCCTGATTTCGACCTTGGTAACTCTGACCCCCCATTTATCCGTCTCCTTATCCAGGGTATTCAACAGTTTGGAATTGACCTTCTCCCGGGAGGAAAGCGACTGATCCAGGTCCATCTCGCCGATCTCACTTCTGAGGTTGGTTTGGGCGAGCCTTACCGCCGCGTTCTCGAAGTCCTCCACTTCGTACTCCACCTTCTTGGCGTCCGTGGGCTTGTAATACACTATCGCGTCGACCGTAACTGTGGCATTATCCTTAGTTATTACGTCCTGTCGCGGTACGTCCAAAGTCTTCTCCCTCATGTCTATCTTCCGGACTTTCTGGACAAATGGAAAGATGAAGTGCAGGCCCGGCTCGTAGGTTTTCGAATACTTTCCGAAAGTCTCCATTAGGCCCTTCTGGTACTGGCGCACTAAGGTCGTGGCCCAGGCACCGAACACGAACACGAAACCGATTGCTGCCAAAATTATGATTAGAGACATGCTAACCCTCCTCTGAGGTGCTCTGCTCTGCCTCGCTGGCCTCTTGAGCCTCTTCTACCACGAGGGAAGTTCCTTCAATATCATCGATTACTACGCTGCTGCCTTCATCTATGGTCGATGAATCAGCGGATTCCGCCCGCCATTTCTCACCTTTTACGACTACAATTCCGCCGCCCGTAACCGGGTCAACCTTTTCCTCGACTGTCCCTATTTTCCCGATCAGTCGATCCGCTCCGGTTTTTATCCCGCCTTCCGAACTATAGATATCGAACTTCCACGCAAGATATGCGGCAATTCCGGTACCTGCGATGAAACCGACGAAACTGACTATCTCTCCAGGGAAAAGGAAATCGAGCAGGCTGGCAAGGAGGGCACCAAACCCAACCGTCCCGAAGAAAAACGTAACGGTACTTAACTCCAGAACCAGCAGGGCAAGCCCGGCGATAAACCAAAGCCATGCAGGTATAAGATCCATCCGCTTCACCTCTTTTTCTTATAACTTAAGCCTCTTCGGGCGAACGTTTGCGCTTTTCGGATCCGTTTTTTTCCAGGAGACGTCCGTCAGTAGGAAGAGGGAACCCGATAAAATCGAGTGGCCGCCGAGAACGACCGGATTGGGCGACTCAAGCGCCGCCCGGGTCAGTTCTTCCAGGTAGGGAGTTTCCACCTCATCCGGCTCCAGCAGGTCGGAGTAAAACCTATCTTTCGCCTCAGGCCACTCGTTCAGATAATCGAACAAAACACGGGTATCGAAAAACACTCCGGTTCCGAGACCGGAGAGAAACTCCATCAACTCTTCCGGTCCTTTATTTTCCACTAGATCTCCCGCGATAGAAGGATTGGATCCACCTTTCGTCCCGGAGTAATCCCCCCTTCCTTCCGAATAGAGATTTACGTGACAGGCAGAATTCCTCTCCAGGTAGGAAAACGTCTCCGCCCCCACCCTCCCGAACAAAACGAGACGTGAATCCTCGTCAGTAAACTGTTTTAAGGCTCCCCTTATCCTGGTATTGCCCCAGCTTAAAGAGCCCAGATAACTTTCAAGCTCCCCGTTAACCTCATCGCTCAACTTAAGCGGTAGCAGATCGATCGGAGTATCCATGTCCAGCTGGGTTTTGGCGTTTCTTCCCAACTCGAACGGCGTCATTCCTGCATCTCGTGTCAGCCAGCCGAGTTCGTTGTCCCTTTCCGGACTCTTTAAATCCAGTAGCCGGGAGGCCGGGGAGAAACCTATTAAATCGGTGGAGTAGAAGTTATTCGAGATCGAGATTTCCTGGTTGGATTCGAGAAATTCGACGATAACCCGAAAATCGTCTTCCGAGAACAGAGGGGCGCTGCCACCTCCGAGATAGAGCATTCTATCGCATCCATAGGAATCGATAACGCCGTATAGAGTGTCTCCGAAATCAAAGTCCTCCTCGGATTGGATGACGTTCAACTCCGGATAACTCGATTCGCAGTCCTTCTTTAGACGGTCGGAGTTGGTGACAAGGATACGAACGTCCACGGGTTCTAAAGAGTGGGTCTTTCTCAGGATGTCGATCGTGTTGGCTTCAAGCGCCCGGTTCAATCGCTTCTCCGGCTCAGAATTACCTTTTACACCCGTAAAAACGACCATACCTGTCGACGGATTCATCTAGGTTGGCTCTCCCCTTTCTAGAATCTCGACCCCTTCGCTGGTGCCGACAAAAACTAAATCCGCGTGCCTATTTACGAAGAAGCCGTTTTCTACTACACCCTCAATTTTATTTAACTCTTCTTCCCAGCTTTCCATTTCGTCGATGTCCAGTTCGCTCTGGAGTTCCAGGTCAAATATATAATTCAAATTGTCCGTCTCTACCGGTTGGCCGTCCTCCTCCCTTAACTTCGGTTTGCCGTAGTCCATCAAATTTTTCCGAACTGCTTCAGTTTCCGATGGAAGGAACTCGACGGGCAACGGGAACTTCTGGCCGAGATAATCCACCAGCTTGGATTCGTCCACGACGATCAACAGGTCTTTGGAGCGGTTCGCTACCATCTTTTCTCGATAGTGACATCCCCCTCCGCCCTTAATTAAGTTCAAGTTCGGGTCGACTTCGTCCGCTCCGTCAATGTCGAAGATTAGATCTCCTGAAACGTCCTCCAGTTCAGCAACTCGGACGCCATGTTCTACCAGCCCTTCTCTGGTTGAATCGGACGCGGGAACGGCGGTCAAATTCTCGTAATCGGCTAACCCCCGGAAAACGTGACTAACCGTGGAACCCGAACCGACGCCAATCTTCTGTTCTTCTTCCAGGTCGTAATTCGAACTGATCCAGTCCATCGCACCTTCGACCGCCATTTTTTTAAGCTTTTCCCTGTTATCGGCCAAGTTTTCACCTCTTTCGTAAAGGACCTATTTTACCAAAACTTGCCGAGAAAGCCCCGGAGCTCGCTCCGGGGATGAATCGGC
>JBKGZT010000027.1:0-17014 GCA_046543235.1 Candidatus Acetothermia bacterium
CATTATTGATATGACCTCGCTTGCCCGATATATTTACGTTACAGAGCTTGTATGACCGGGAAAGATGACGAGTATGGTTCGAGTTATTAGACGATCAGGGGGTAAAAATGACAAATATTCCATTTTCTGCCGAAGAAACGTTGAAGATCGCCATCCAAATCGAAGAAAACGGCCGGGAGTTTTACGAGGGAATGTTAGAAGAAACCGAAGATGACGATATAAACGAGATCTTTAGTGATCTCGCGAATCAGGAAGTAAAGCACAAGAAGACCTTCCAGGAAATGCTGGGGGAGGTAGAGGAGGAAGAAGGGCCTGATTTAAACTCCTTGCTGTATGGAGAACTCGAGGATAGCTATCTCGGTGCGCTGGCGGATTCAAAGGTCTTTACGCCTGCCAACAGGAATATAGACGAAGCAAAACATGTCGATAGCAGGGATGAACTTTTGAGCATCGCGATTTCCCTCGAAAAAGATACGATCCTTTACTATTACGAGATTCTCCAGAAGGCCAAAAACTCCGACGACCAGGATATAATCATGGACGTGATCGAGGAGGAGAAGTCCCATGTAAAACGGCTCGCCGGCCTGCTATGATACCCTGCATGGTTCAGATAGGCCCCTGGAATAAGTTTCTCTGCGGGGAACCTCGTGTCCAGCTAACATGGATCACCACCAGGGAGAACAAAAGTAACTGATATTCTCGACAGCCCTCCTCGAGTTTTGGGAGCAGTACCACCTATCATTCTAGAATAGGAGGTGGTATCTTGGCCGGAGCTTCGTGGAGAACGGGGTTAGTCGTTATATTTTTGCTGTTTTCTCTTATTTTGCCCGGCTATGCCCAGGACGGGGCCGAAGAGGAGAGACTCAGAGAAGATATTGAGGCTAACAGGGACGCGATCGAAACGATGAAAGAAAACCAGGAATCCCTGCAGGAGTCTTTTTCCGCCATGGAAGAAATGACTAGCAACCTGGAAAATCGGGTTAAGGGGATCGTCGACGAGCTGGCCACCCTGAAACAGGGCGCCTCCGAGGAAGATGACGGGTTTAACGAGCTGGAAAAGAGTTACCGTTCGCTCGAAGGCGAAATAAGCAACGTCAACGGGGAGATGGACGAAATAAAATCCACTCTGACTAAGGTCAGGGAGAAGACGATTGACAACGAGAAGACGCTGGCCGAACTGGAGGAGACTTACAGGGAGTCGGCGAGAAGGAACTTGCTGGTAGCAGCCAGCGGAATAGTAATTGGCCTTGCCGGTTTAACTCTTTTCTGGGCTTCTTAACCGTTTATCAGCGCTGAAGTTGATTTCCCGTCGATTTGACTTTCTCCTGATGGTCGATAGTTATTTCGAGGTAATTAAAATATTCTTTTCCGTCCACGCCAGTTATGTCCGTTATAAATAGCTTGGAGCTTCAGGGTTTCAAATCGTTTAAGAAGAAGACGGTTATTCCATTTCAGAAGAGCGGTCTCACGGCGATTATAGGGGAGAACGGCTCAGGAAAGTCCAACATAGTAGACGGCCTGACCTTCGTAATGGGGCAGCGCTCGTCGAAGTTGCGTGCCAACCGGCTGAGCCAGTTGATTTACAACGGCGGGGAGTCAGGAAAACCCGCTGATAGCGCGGCCGTGAAAGTCAACCTGGACAACACCGACAACCGATTTACGGACGCCGTCAAAGAACACCTGGAGAACGGCCGGGAGCCGGACGAGATAACCATCGGTCGGAAAGTGACGCGGAACTCCTCTTCCTACAAGTTTATGGGGAAAAACTGCAAGAGATCAGTCATTGACGACGTGTTGGACGAAGCCAACATGGATCCCAGTCGGCATCACATCGTCAATCAGGGAAAGATAACGGAAATAGTGAATATGAGCTCAACGAAAAGGCGGGAAATAATTGACCGCCTGGCCGGGATCAGCGAATACGACGAGAGAAAGAAGCAGGCCATAAGGGATCTGAGGGATGTCAAGGAAAAGTTGATGACGAACCGGGTCATCCTGGGTGAAAGGAGAACCCAGCTGAACAGGCTGGAGAAAGAGCGGAACGCCGCACTGGATTACCGGGAGAAAGAAGAAGAGCTTGAGCTTGTCGAGAAGTCCATCGATAACAAAAAATTCAAGAACAAACAGGAAGAACTGAAAAAGTTCCAGGACAAGGAGGAGAGAATAAAGGAGAAGCTCTCTACTCTGGAGAAGAACCTCGAGAAAGCCGACAAGGAAGCGGAAGAGAAAGAGAAGAAGCTGAAAGAATTAAAAGAGGAACGGGAGGGCGACGAGGAGAAAGAGCTTTCCGGAGAAGTGGAGCAGTTAAAGATGGATCTCGTTGCAAAGAGAGGGGACGTCCGTTCCAAGGAGAAGGAAATTAAAAACCTCGAGGATTCCGTGAGGGAGCTGAAAGACCTCAAGAGCCGTACCAGCACGAAATCCACGAGGAAGAAGAGATCGGTCAAGGCTCTGCTTGATAGCGGAAGGAGCGGCATATACGGCACGATCCAGGGCTTAATGGAGGTCGAACCCGACTACCAGGTTGCGCTGGAGACGACTATCGGGGGACACCTGCAGGATCTGGTCGTGGATTCCCGTTCTACGGCAATAGATTCCGTTAACTACCTGAAGGATAACAACCTGGGCAGGGCTAGGTTCCTGCCGCTGAGGGATATTTCCGGTTCGAGGATGAGCCAGGCGTCGAAGAAAGCGGCCAAGTTGCCCGGCGTGATTGATTATGCCATCGAACTCGTCGACTTCGATTCAAAATACCGGCGTGCATTTGAATACGTATGTCGGGATACTCTGATCGCGGAGAACCTGGAATCCGTCGAGGAGGCGGAAAACGTTCGAGTCGTAACTCTTGATGGCGACGTCCTTAGTCGGGGAGGAGCAGTATCGGGTGGTACTGCAAAGAAAAAGAAAAGCAGCTCGACGAACGACAGGAAGAAGGAACTGGACAAGAAGATAGAAAAGAAGAAGGAAAACATCCAGCGCCTGAAACGTGAGGTTGAACAGGGCCGAAACGAGCTCGAAGAACTGAAAAAGGAGCTCGAGAAAAAGGAAAATCAGCTCGACGAAAGGACGAAGACGGACGAGGAGCTGAAGGAGCGGGCGGAAAAACTCCAGTCCGAGCTGGCTGAACTAAAAACAAGGCAGAAAGAACTGTATCGTAAGACGGAGAGGCAGAGGAGAAAAAAAGACAACGTAGAAAAGGACCTGCAGGGAGTCAAACGGGACCTGAAGAACCTGGAAGAGCCGGACCAGAATACCGACTTCCTGGACGAGCCCCTGAAGGAGCTCATTACGAAAAAGCGTAACCTGAAAAGGGAGCTCGAGCGTCTGGAGCCGGTCAACATGAAGGCGATAGACGAGTACAAAAAGTTCAAAGAAGAAGTGGACGAGCTCGAGAACAAGCTGAACGACCTCCGCGGTGAGAAGCGGGAAGTGGAAAGACTTATCGGGAAAATAGAGAGGGAAAAGAAGGAAAAGTTCTATTCGACCATGGACGAGCTTTCCGAACATTTCGAGGAAATCTTCCGAAAACTCTTCGAGGGCGGTGAGGCTCATCTCGAGCTGAGTCGGGAGGGTGATATCGAATCCGGTCTGTTGATAAAAGCCCATCCTCCCGGGAAGGAGTTGATAGTTCTGGATTCGCTCTCCGGCGGGGAGAAGACACTTACGGCGATTGCGTTCATATTTGCACTGCAGGAGATGAATCCGGCCCCCGTCTACGTAATGGATGAAATAGACGCCGCCCTGGACCAGCGACGTTCCAGAAAGGTAGCCGATTTACTCGAGGAATACGCAGAGGACGCACAGCTGATTCTCATATCACATAACCGGGAGACGGCAAAACACGCCGACGAGGTATTTGGGATTTCGATGCAGAACGGTCAGTCCGAGGTTCTGTCGATAGAGTTGAACTAGAGGAGACTTATGGAAGATTATCCACGGGAAGTCCAGGAGTTTGAAGAGGGCAGTAAACCGGTAGTCTCATCCGAAGTCCTAAGTTCGCCCGATTGGAGAAACGTCCTCGAATGGTACGAGTACAGCGGTGATCCGTGGGAAGTATCGGTTCGCGACACCGCCCGGGGCTTCCGACAGGAACTGGAACGGATGGAGGGTGACAACCTGGAGCTTTCCGGGAGGATGGTTTTAACCTGTGCGGTAATCCTCCGGGCAAAAGCAGAAGGTTTGTCCGCCGAAGGGAGCTCGGTCGAGGAAGAAGAAGCGGAAGAGGGGCTCGGAGACGGTTACTGGGGTTACGAGGAGTTCGATTCCGAGAACTACATTCCCGACCTAGAGGTCCCGCTCAAGCGAATTCAGCAGAGGACGGTTTCTCGAAACGAATTGAGCGAGGCCTTTTCCAGCGCTATCGAAGTTCACGAAAGGAGAAAAGAAAGGCGGGAGAACGTAGAAGGGGACGTAAGTCCGGACTGGGGTATGGACCTGGAGGACCAGGGGAGCTTCAGGGTAAAGTTACAGAGGCTCTATCGGAAGGTAAAGAACAAACTCTCGCAGGGGAAACGTGTCCTGTTCTCTCGTTTGTTGAGTGAAAATTCCAGGGAGGAGAAGTTCCAGAAGTTCATGGAGTTGCTCCACTTGCAGTCGGAGGGGAAGATCAAATGCAAACAGGAGAAACCCTTCTCAGAGATAAAGGTGGAGCTAGCCGAAGAAGGGGGCGCCACGGGGCGAGAAGATGAGTGAGGGTCGGGAAAAAAGAGGCGGGGGAGGTCAGGTCGGTCCCAAGGCAACGATCGAAGCGGCCCTTTTCCTTTCCAGCGAACCGGTTTCCAAGGTAGAGTTGCTCGATTTAACCGGATTGAACGGGGACCAGCTGGGTCGAGTGCTGGATGATCTAAAAAAGGACCTCGAGGGAAACGACCGTGGACTGGAGCTATTCGAAAACAAAGATACTTACCGGTTCAGGGTAAAGAGAGAACTGCTGGACAGGGTCAAACACCTCGCCCCCCACCAGGACATGTCACGCGGCGTTCTGCGGACCCTGTCCGTCATAGCTTACAACAGCCCCGTTTTACAGAAAGAAGTCGTGGATATAAGGGGTAACGGCGCCTACGACCACATCGACAAGCTGCAGGAACGAAACTTCGTCAAATCGGAGCAGGAAGGACGGACGAAACTCCTCTCCGTAACCCAGCACTTCCTCAATTACTTCGAGCTCGAAAGCCTCGAAGAACTGAGACGGGAGGGGAACGAGCCGGAGGAATTCTCCTCTAGTTGAACTTTTCCAGGTATTCCTGCTGCTCCGGACTCAAATCGTCTATCTCGACGCCCATGCTCCTCAGCTTCATTTTCGCGACTCTGTTGTCGACCTCTTCCGGGACCGAATAGAGTTGGTCCTGCAGCCCGTCCGTCTTAACTACGTGCTCGGCCGTCAGGGTCTGGAGGGCGAAGCTTATGTCCATGATTTCCGCCGGGTGTCCGTCCCCTGCAGCTAGGTTAACTAGCCGTCCCTGGGCGAGCAGGAAGAGTTCGCGGCCGTCCTTCGTTTCGAAACGTTCCACGTTCTCCCGGACCTCCTCCCGGCTCGTCGAGAGGTCCTCGAGCGCGTCCAGGTCTATTTCGACGTCAAAATGACCCGCGTTAGCGAGTACTGCCTTGTCCTTCATCTTCGCGAGGGCCCGTCTCGGTATCACTTTTATGTTTCCGGTTGCCGTGACGAAGAAGTCGCCCAGTGGAGCAGCTTCCTCTATGTTCATAATCCGGTGGCCGTCCATTTTGGCCTCGAGTGCCTTGACCGGGTCCACTTCGACTACTATGACGTCCGCCCCCATTCCGTCCGCGATTTTTGCGATTCCTCTTCCGCACCAGCCGTAACCCACCACGACCGCAGTGCTACCGGCCACTGTGAGGTTGGTCGTCCGCGTGATTGCGTCCCAGGTCGACTGACCCGTCCCGTACCTGTTGTCGAACAGGTATTTCATCCGGGCGTCGTTTACGGCAAACATCGGGAAGTTCAGTCTGTCTTCCCGGTCGAGAGCTTTGAGCCTGTGAATGCCGGTGGTGGTTTCCTCTGCTCCCCCAATAATTCCACTGCTGAGCTCTTCCAGCGGCCCATGGAGTTGTTTTACCAGGTCGCCGCCGTCGTCTATAATCAGGTCGGGCTCGTTTCCCAGGACCTGTTCCAGTTGTTTCTCGTACTCCTCTTCGCTTACTCCCCAGCGGGAGAAGACGGTTACACCCTCGTGTTCGTTCAGGGCGGCAGCCACGTCGTCCTGGGTGGACAGTGGGTTGCTGCTCGTTATGTAAACCTCTCCGCCCGCTTCCGCCAGCGCAATCGCCAGCCGAGCAGTCTTCGCTTCCAGGTGAATGCTGACACCGATTTTGTGATCGGCAAAAGGTTTCTCCCTCGATAGTTCGTCTTCGATCTCTGCCATTACAGGCATGTGGGATTTTACCCAGTCTATCTTCTCCTTCCCGCGAGGAGCAAGGCTCGCGTCCGCTATGTTACCTTTCATAAAAACCTCCTGAAGTAGTTTAATTTAAAGAGGTCCGGTATTTGGTAGCGACGAAAAAGTCGCTTCCACCAGCAAACAAAAACCCTCGTCGTAATCGTAAAACTATCCCCAGCCGAAGTCGGGCAAGACTCTTTTTACCAATTTTATCAAACAAGAACTGGAACCCCAGGCCAGATGGAGGAGACCCACACCTGTTTGTAAATAAGTACTATAGGCAACACCAAAGCTTTATCTGGCTTGTGGGTACCGCTCGATTTACCTCTAATTAAACCCAAAATACCATGAGTAATCAACAGATTCACGAAAACCGGTAAGTTTCGACGATTCCTGCGAACAACCTGTAGGCCGAAAAGGACAAAAAAGCTGCTTTCTTGGAAATTTATTTTGACTATCAGGTTTCATTGTTTAATATTAGATGAAATCCTACAAATGGGGGCTGGGAGCTGGAGTAAAACGTTCTACTTTGATCGTTCTCGATTAAACGACGTTGTAGTCGCCTTTTTCCGGACTCGGCCTCAAGGAGGCAAGCTTGACCGACGAAAACCTCGAGCGGTATTTCAACGAAGTGAAAGAGGACGTTCTTACCCGAGAGGAAGAAGTCGAACTGGCGAAACGGATCGAGAAAGGCGACGAAAGTGCAAAAAAAGAGCTGGCCCGCCATAACCTCCGCCTGGTAATTAGCATCGCCAAAAAGTATAGGAATTACGGGTTACCCTTTCTGGACCTGATTCAGGAAGGAAATCTGGGATTGATGCGGGCAATAGAGAAATTCGACTATACAAAGGGGTACAAGTTTAGCACCTATGCCACCTGGTGGATCAGACAGAGGATATTCCGGGCTATAAATAATCAGTCCAGGACGATAAGGATCCCGGCCCACATGAACGAATTGATTCGGGAAATTTATAAGCTGGAACAAAAGCACATCAACGAAAACGGCGAGGAACCGATAGTGGAAGAGATCGCTGAGAAGCTGGACGTTGCCGAGGAGAAAGTTCTCAAGGCGAAGAAGTCGGCCCACAAGACGACCTCTCTGGACAAACCGCTCGGTAACGATTCTCCGGAAGGGAACGTTCTCGGAGATATGTTGGCCGACGAGAATGCCCCCAGGCCGGAAGAAGAGACGCTGGATAAACTGGTAACCGACAGGCTGGAGGGTGTTCTGGAGGAATTTCTCACCGATAGGGAAAAGAGAATCCTTCAGCTCCGTTACGGCCTGAAGGACTACCACCCCCGCACTCTCGATGAGGTAGGCAAGGTCTTCGATATCAGCCGCGAAAGAGTAAGACAGATTCAGAAGCGCGCAATTCAAAAGCTTCAGACTCCCGAGGTCAGAAATAAGCTGAAAGGGCAATTCTAGATATCTCCCCTAAAATAGGATAATTGGATCATTATCGGAGGGAACGTGGAGGAAAGAATGAAGGAAAACTACGGAGAATTCGCGAAGGTTTACACCGCGGGCACTTACCCCTCTTACAGCCGGTACATGGCGGAAAGACTACCCGACATGCTGGGGCAGCTGGGGTACAGGACCAGGTCGATACTCGATCTTGCCTGCGGGGAAGGTACATTCGTTCTGGAAGCGCGGGAACTTGGCTTTAACGCGGTTGGAGTCGATAAATCCAAGCAGATGGTCGAAATAGCGCGGAAAAAGGCGAGAAAAAAGGATTCGGACGTAAAGTTCTTTCAGGGCGATATGAGGGACTTTGTACCCGACGAGGAGTTCGGTCTGGTTACCAGCTGGTTCGACAGCATGAATTACCTCCTGACCGCTTATGATATTAAACGCACCATGAACACGGCTTACTCCGCTCTCCAGGATGGTGGTTATTTCGTCTTTGATATGAACACCATTTACGGCTTGAGCCAGGAGTGGCAGCAGGAGGAATGTTACGTCGAAAGGGACGATGGCGAGGTCTTCGAAGTTCACAGAACCGATTATAGCCCGTCCAGAAACGTGGCAGAGTTGCAAATAACCTTCTTTACGAAGGACGGTGACTGCTGGAGAAAGAGCGAGGAGGTTCACGAGGAACGGGCCTACGAGCTGGAAAGGATAAAAGAACTGGCCCGCGAGGTCGGCTTCCAGGTTTCCGGAGTTTGGGATGACGTGCGGGAGTTTACCCCTCCGGACGAAGAGTCCGGGAGGGTCTGGGTTGCTCTAAAGAAAAGTTAGGTGATACTTGCAAAATTCCGTCTTTCCGATAAACTTTCTGAAACATATTTTTATGGTTTTCATCCGAGTCCGTCGCTGGCCCGGGATCGGTACCCTGGAGAGTTAAGCTGCTCGAGAGGGAAAAGGTCCCCTGAATCAAAGATCGTTCGTTTAGATTTCTTCCAAACAAGATCCCCCCTGGAGACTGATTCCTACAGAATGAGTAAGTACTTTAAAGAAAAAATAACGAAGAGAAGCGAAGCTCTCGACTCCAGATTAATATTTGCCCTCGACATCTCTTATCCCCTTTATTCGCTTTCGAGAACGGAGAGATTGGAGAAGAGGGATGAAATTTATCAAGAAGCCCGAAATCTGCTCGATCACGTACAGAACCACATCGCCGCGGTTAAGATAAACTACCCGCTTTTGCTTACGCTGGGCCCGGATATGACATCCCAGCTGCTGGATGAGACTGACGTCCCCTCGATTGCCGACTTTAAGGTCGCGGATATTGCCAATACCTGCAAGTGGATAGGGACCCAGGCAATGGAAATGGGGTTCAGCGCGATAATTGCCCATCCGTTCGTTGGATACGAAAAGGGATTAGATGTCCTTTTCGACGTTACCGAAGAGTATGACGGCGGAGTGATACTGGTCATCAACATGTCACATCCCGGAAGCAAGCAGTTTATCACCCCCGTAGCCGAAGAACTCGCTGACTTTGCCAGAGAAAAGGGGGCGGATGGAGTTGTTGCTCCTGCTACCAGACCTGAAGAGGTAGAAGAAGCTCGATCCTGGGTTGGTCAGGATCTCCTTTTGCTGACGCCGGGAGTGGGGGCTCAGGGTGGTGAGCCAGGCGACGCTATCAGGGCTGGAGCTGATTTTGAAATAGTCGGACGGGGAATATATCAGGCGGAGCGGCCCGGAGAGGCCGCGGGTAGCTTAAGAGACCAAATGAGAGAAGCGGGTCAGGGCGATGGATAACTCAAAGAAACCTATAGAGGCCAGGAGCAGGGAACTTGCTCCGCTGATCTGGGAGAGTGACTGTCTGGATTTCGGGGAATTTACCCTGACTTCCGGGAAAAAGAGCCCCTATTACGTCGATCTAAGGATGCTACCTTCCTATCCCGAACTGTTTTCCCGCGCGACCGACCTAGCGTCGGAATACCTGGGCAGGAGGACAAATACCTTCGACTTGCTTTGTGCCGTCCCGACGGGCGGCTTACCGTTCGGGACCCTGCTGGCGCAGAGAATCGGCAAGCCGCTCACCTACGTCCGTAAGGAAAGCAAATCACACGGCGAAGGGAGGAAGGTAGAGGGCCGGATGGCGGAGGGTGACGAACTGCTCCTCGTCGACGATATCATAACCACCGGAGGGAGCGTGATTTCCGCGGCGGAATCGGTTCGTAAAGCGGGGGGTAGTGTGAAAGGGGTTATAGTTCTGGTGGATAGGATGGAAGGCGCGGAGAAGAACCTGGAAAAAGAAGGGTTAGAACTTTTGAAGGTGGCGAATATCGAGCCCGTGGTTGAAGAACTGGGTAGTAGTGGAGAGATTTCCAAGGAGATGGTCGAAAAAGTGAAGAATTATCTGAAGAAAAGAGGTGGTGGATTTGCCTAATCGGTTTGCGGGGATGGACTTTATTACGATCAGGGACAAATCGAGAGAGGAACTAGATATCATTATGGACAGGGCACGAAGCATGGAGAAGTTTAGAAACAGGGGGAAAGACTCTGCCAGAGGGCTTCTGTTGGGGACGCTTTTTTTCGAACCGAGCACCCGGACGAGGCTAAGCTTCCAGGCGGCCATGAAACGGCTGGGCGGAGATACTGTAGGTTTTTCTTCCAAGCAGGGAACGAGCGTTCAGAAAGGTGAAACACTTGCCGATACTCTCCGGACGGTTGAGCAGTACGTCGACATACTGGTAACTCGTCATCCCAGCGAGGGGTCCGCTAGGCTGGCGTCCGAGTTGCTGGAAATTCCGGTTATCAATGGGGGGGACGGGAGCGCGAACCACCCGACCCAGACCCTGCTGGATCTCTATACGATAAGAAAGGAGCTCGGGGAAATCGATGGAAAGACGATAACGCTGGCCGGGGACCTCCGTTACAGTAGAACCACCCGGTCGCTCTCCCGGGCTCTGACCCGTTATGACGTAGAACTGATACTGCACTCCCCGGAACAGTTGAGGATGAAGGACGATCTGTTGCTCGAACTCGAAAATGCCGGCTTGACCCCAAAAGAAACCGAGGACCTTGAAAGCTCTATGCGTGAATCGGACCTCGTTTACGCGACCCGGATTCAGAAGGAGAGGTTTCCGGAAGTAGCCGAGTACAGGAAAGTAGCCGATGCTTACAAAATAGATAGGGATCTGCTCGAACGATCCGGCGACCCCGTGTTGCTCCATCCACTTCCCCGGGTTAACGAAGTCGATACGGACGTGGATGAGCTGGACAATGCCGTCTTTTTCGAACAGGCCGGAAACGGAGTGCCGGTAAGAATGGCGCTGATATCCACCCTCCTGGATTTATCCGATAGGTGATAACATGGCAGAAGAAAAGCAAGAGATGAAGATTACCCGGATCGAGGACGGAACCGTTATTGATCACATCGCTCCTGGCTCAGCTCTAAAGGTCTTTGAAATACTCGGTCTCGGTGAAGAAGAAGAAAACTCCATAACTATCGCTATTCGGGTCAACAGCGAGGAGATGGGCGAGAAAGATCTTTTGAAGATCGAAAACAGGTTCCTGACGACGACGGAAAGCGCGATGATTTCCCTCATTTCTCCCGAGGCTACGATCAACATAATTCGGTCCTTCCAGGTTGAGAGCAAGGATGCAGTCCAGTTACCTGAAAAAATGAAGGGAATCTTCAACTGCAGCAATCCCAATTGCATTACCAACCAGGAGAGGGAACCCGTCGAAGCCCGGTTCGAGGTTACGGAGGAAGACCCGCTCATGGTTAGGTGTCTTTACTGTGACAACCTGATGGACGAGGAGGAGATCACTAACAAGCTCCTCCAGAACACCTAAAAACCTGGATAGAAATGAGTATAAAGGACCAGCGAGTACGAGAGATAGAAAAAGTTCGCCGCGTGACGCCAACTATCAAGATCTTTCGAGTTAAAGACCCGCCTTCGGCGCGGGCACATCCGGGACAGTTCCTAATGGTCTGGGTGCCGGGTTCGGGCGAGGTCCCTCTCGCGGTTTGTGCGAGTTTCGGCGACGAATTCGAGATGTCGGTCAAGCTCAGGGGGGATACCACCGAAAAACTCCACGGGCTCGCCCCTGGTGACGTGATCGGGCTAAGAGGACCTTTCGGGAACGGGTTTACCCTGGAAGCGGAAAATCCTATGCTCGTCGGAGGGGGCTACGGGATAGCGCCTCTTCGGCACCTCTACAGGACCATTCCGGATCAAGATGGAGTTTCAGTCGTGGCGGGAGCCGCTACCGCGGACGAATTGCTTTTCCTGGACGAGATGGAGCCCGACCGCCTGGCCACGGATGACGGAAGCAAGGGGAGGAAAGGAACCGTAATCCCTCCGATGAGAGAGCTTCTGGGCGAAAGGGAGATAGATAAAGTATATGCTACCGGCCCCGAGAAAATGATTTACCGTATCGCAGAGATATGCAGGGAACAGGAGCTTAAGCTGGAAGCCAGCCTGGAGAGGATTATGAAGTGTGGCGTGGGTCTCTGTGGTTCCTGCCTGATAGATGGTTTCAGGGTATGTCAGGATGGACCCGTTGCGAACCTGGATGATTTAGCCGGATTGAAGGAGTTCGGGAACTGGGAAAGGAGCTTCTCAGGAAAGAAAAGGCGATTATAATCCAATTCTTTCGGCTTCTCATGAACCAGGGTTTCAGGTTTCAAGTTATGCGTTGGTGAAGAAATAAAAATGAGTTATCGGTTTAAGCTGAGGAGCAAAAACGTCTATTATGACGGTGAATTCCGTAACCTGGAAGTCGGAATAAAAGACGGGGAGATAGCCGCCGTCGGTACGGAAACAGGGGAGGCCAACGAAATAATAGATCTCGAGGATAACCTGGTGATTCCGGGTGTAATCGACGGTCACGTCCATTTCCGCGACCCGGGAGAAACCGCAAAAGAGGATTTCCGCTCCGGATCCCGGGCTGCTGCCCGGGGAGGAGTCACGACCGTCGTCGATATGCCGAACAACCAGCCCCCGATTAAGTCGGAGGATCTGTTTGAAGAGAAGAAACGAATTGCCGAAAAAAAGAGCGTTGTTAACTTCGCGCTATACGCCGGAATCCCGAAGGACCTTTCCGAGATCCCCGCTCTGGTCGACTCCGGTGCCGTGGGTTTCAAGTATTACATGGCCGAGGAAGAGGTCGATCTGGCAGAACTATCGGGCCGGATAGAAGACCTGGAAGCCTTGCTGACCGTCCATGCCGAGGCCTCTGAAGAGTTAAACCCTCAGGGTCCTCCTGGTTCGCCGGAGGAGTACCTCGACTCGAGGCCGCCCCGGGCCGAGTTAAAGGCGATGGAGAAACTTTTGGAGGTTCGGCCAGCCCGGCTTCACCTGGCACATGTGACGTTGCCCGAGACTGTCTGGAAGGCCGAGGGAACAGCCTCGAAAGAGGTAACTCCACACCACCTTCTGCTTTCCAGGTCGATGGTAGGGCTGAAGGACTTTACGGCCGTTACTAACCCACCAATTCGAGATGCCGAGACCGTCAAGGACCTGAAAGAGTCCTTCCTGGATGGGAGAATCGGGATGCTGGCAAGCGATCACGCCCCGCACCTTAGTTCCGAGAAGTTGACCAAAAAACCTTCCGAAGCCTCTCCGGGCATACCGGGAGTCGAAACTTTGGTGCCTCTCAGTTTGACTTTTGCCCGGGAGAGCGGAAGTCCGCTTTCCCTCGCGGTGGATGCCCTGACGAAGAAGCCCGCCGAACTTTTTGGTTTCGAACGTCGGGGGCGGATCAAAGAAGGCTATAGAGCGGACATCACCGTACTCGACGGAGACAAATCCACCCCCATTAGAGGCGATGACTTCCTTTCGAAGGCGAAAGTAACGCCTTTCGAGGGCCGGGAGGTCTCCTTCTGGCCCAAAATGACGATTGTAAATGGAACCCCGGTCTATCGGGATGGAAAGATTACTGACGAAGGAGCCGGAGAGTTTCTCAGGGGAGGAGATTAACTATGAACGAGGAAAGCCTGGAAATCGAAGTAGCGGGACTGAAACTCGAAAACCCATTGATCCTGGCAAGCGGGGTTATGGGGACCACCCCGGGCGGCCTGAGGCGAGTCGGACGGGAAGGGGCCGGTGCCGCAGTGACGAAAAGTCTGGGGGCAACTCCACGGGAAGGTCATTCTTCTCCAAACGTTATAAGAGTGGACGGTGGATATCTTAACGCGATGGGATTGCCCAATCCCGGTGTAGAGGAATTCGCCGACGAAATGGAGGAGGAGGCAGTCGACTTCCCGGTTATAGGGAGTATTTACGGGGGAGATCCGGAGGAATTCCGGAGCGTTGCTCGGAAGCTGGCCCCTTCGGTCGATGGAATCGAACTGAACCTGTCCTGTCCGCACGCCGAGAACCTCGGAGCCGCGGTCGGTTCCGATCCCCGTCTGGTAGAAGAGGTAGTTGGAGCGGTCGCCCAAGAGACGGAGAAACCCGTATTTGCCAAATTAACTCCGAACGTGTCGGAGATTACCGAGATAGGAAAAGCCGCCGAGCTGGGTGGGGCGGATGGAGTCGTCGCCATAAACACCCTTCCCGGAATGGCCATAGACGTCGAGACCGGCCGTCCTGTCCTGGGTAACGGGAGCGGAGGTCTTTCCGGTCCGGCTATTCATCCCGTGGCGGTAAAGTCGGTATACGATCTTTACGAAACCCTTTCAATACCGATCGTCGGCGTCGGCGGCGTGCAGTCGGGCGAGGACGTGGTCGAATTGTTTCTGGCTGGAGCCAGGGCGGTCCAGGTCGGAACCGCGGTAGCCGATCGGGACCTATCCGTTTTCCGGGAGCTTTGTTCCTACTTGAAAAAATACCTGGATTCTAGGGACGAGAAACTCGGTGGGTTGATCGGGGCAGCTCACGACTTCCGAAAGTAGGTGAAACTTCAAAGAGAGATTCCGAAGAGGGAAAGGAGCGTCACGAAGAGGGGGGCGAGAAGGATTGCAGGCAGGAAGTTGCTCACTTTTACGTCCTTTATCTCCAGCAGGGCCAGGCCGATTCCGATGATAAGCACGCCTCCCGTTGCGGAGAGTTCCCCCACCGCGGTGGAGCTTGCGACGGCTTCAGCCCCCAGGCTTCCCCGGGCGAGAAGGGCAAGTAGGGTAATCCCGCCCTGGTAGACGATCAGAGTTACGATCGAAAAGAGAACGCCTACCCCCAGAGTAGATGCGAATATCATCGCCGCGAACCCGTCCAGGCCGGACTTTATAGCGAGCAACCTGAAATCTCCAGTTAGACCGTCCTGAATTGCTCCGAGGAAGGTCATCGGTCCGACGGCGAAGACGAGGCTGGCAGTTACGAAACCTTTGGTAAACGTGTCGGTGGTAGCTTCCAGCGCTGAAAGTCTGGAGAACCAACGCTTCAGTAGATCTCCCGTCCTGTCGAGTCTGGACTTTATCTCTCCCCATTCTCCCAGCAAACCACCTATAGCGACGCTGGTCATTGGAATGAAAACGTTCTGGGTATCGAGGGCCATCCGAAAGCCAATTACCAGGGTTATCAGTCCAAGCCCTTTCATGACTATATTTTGAAGATCCTCTGAAAGCCTTTCACCAAGAAAGAGCCCGGCGGTGCCCCCGACGAGGACTGTGACGATATTTAGCAGAGTTCCAGTTCCGACCACCGGTTGCCTCCCGTTGGCTCAGTTGGCCATGAAATTCCTGATTTCCTCCACGGTCTTCTCGATGTCTTTTTCGCTTACGTCCAGATGGGTGACGAACCTGATATTGCTCGCGTCCCTTGGTCCGATGATTATTCCTCGGTCCTTCAGGTATTCTGCCAGCTGGATCGCATCGACGCCACTCTCTTCGGTGTTAACGAAAAGGATGTTGGTCTCGGGGGGATCGGGAGTGAGGTCAAAGCCGAGCTCTTTGAGTTCTCGCCCCAGGTACCTGGCGTTTTTGTGGTCCTTTTTGAGTCTTCCCACGTGGTTGTCGAGGGCGTGGAGGCCGGCTGCTGCCAGTATTCCGACCTGACGCATTCCACCGCCGAACCTCTTCCTTCCAACGAGCGCCTCGTCGATGAACTCCTGGTCTCCGACGAGTACCGAACCCACCGGCGCCCCCAGACCCTTTGAAAGGCAGAACATGACTGAATCGAAGCCCGAGGCCAGTTCGGATGGTTTCCGGTCGGAAGCGATCGCGGCGTTGAATAACCTGGCGCCGTCAAGGTGGATTGGAATATTCTTCTTATTCGCGAATTCGGTCGTTGCTTCGAGTTTATTCGGGGGATATACCCTCCCGCCCCTGTTGTTGTGGGTGTTTTCGAGACAAATTAACCCGGTTTCCGGCAGGTAATACCTGTCCGGGTTTAATTCCTTTTTGATACTTTCGGGAGAGAGGGTTCCGTCGCTTGAAGTAATCGGTCTGGGCGTCACTCCGGAAAAAGACGACATGGTTCCCATCTCGTAATTGTACACGTGGCTTTTTTGTTCGACGATTACTTCCTCACCTGAAATCGTATGGGTCCAGATGGCAACCTGGTTTCCCATGCTGCCCGACGGAACGAATAGTCCCGCTTCGAATCCAAGTAAATCAGCGGCCTTTTCCTGAAGTTCGTTGACGGTTGGGTCCTCCCCATATACGTCGTCACCCACCCCGGCGCTGGCCATCTCCTGGCGCATCTCGTCAGTCGGTTTAGTTACGGTATCGCTGCGAAGGTCTATTTCGACCATCGTCTCACCTCAAAATTGGTTCATTTGCTCCAAAAAGACTAATCCAGAACCGCCTGCTATACAACTTTAAATATAGAATTTGCTCCGACCGAAAGCTTGATCGCCGGAAAATCTATTAATATTGGTTATTTGCCTGTGATTTTTCAGAAAATGGGGTGAAACACTTGACATGATCGACATCATGTTGTAAATTGATATAGATCAACTAAGCGAATGATGAAAATCAAATATAGTTGTCTATTGTCTAAAGATCCTTTGGAAAATTGAAGGTGAAAATATGAGGGTAAAGGTAAAACAGAGAAAGCCCGATTACTGGGAAGCTCTGCCCATGCCAAGAGAGTGGAGAGTAGTCGAAAGAGGGAACGGCGATCGGGAAGAGGAAAAAAGGGAAATGGCCAGATCGGTGATGGAGGAATGGTTATCCGTTCACCCGATGGATGGAGGGTAAGCGGTTGATACTTGTCTCTTAATTAACGGTTACCTTCAGCTTACACCGACATAACTCATTCCAGGATAGTGTAGAAAT
>JBKGZT010000028.1:0-16924 GCA_046543235.1 Candidatus Acetothermia bacterium
TAGCCGGTCATCTCGCGCCACAACTTTAGTCCTTCGAGGACTAGGTCCTTCTCGTAGTGTTCTATGGCCTCTACTTCGGTCGCGAAAAGCCGCCCCTTTCCCCCGGTGGCGATTACCTCCAGGTTCCCTTCTCGGTACTCGGCCTGAAACCGCTCGATCATTCCTTCTATCATGCTTACGAAACCCAGGACGAACCCGGAATTTATATTGTCGGCCGAAGTCTTACCGATTACGCTCTCCGGCAAGGTAAGCTCGATTTCCGGAAGCAGAGCTGCCCTTTCCACGAGCGCTTCGAGAGCCGTCTCCATTTCCGGAGCTATCGCTCCCCCGAGGAAGTTTCCCTCCCGGGAATACAGCTCGAAACTCGTAGCCGTTCCGAAGTCAATTATCAAACCCGGACCGCCGTATAGTTCCACGCTCGCGATGATGGTCGCTACCCTATCGGGCCCGACCTCGCCGGGTTCTTCGACCTGTAGTTCGACGATACCGTTTTCCATTGGCCTCAAGAACTCCGGAGTGACGCCAAGATAACGTTCCAGGCCCTCCTTCAGGTTCCGGTTCAAATACGGCACCACGGATGATATTACCGTGTCTTCTATATCCTCGGGATTTATCCCGGAAGTGTAGAGCAAAGAACGGATTCTCAAGCCGATCTCGTCCGACGTGAGCCCCTGAACCGTGGAGAGCCTCCAGGTCTCCTGGATTTCGTGGTTGTCAAAGCAGCCGACAGTTATGTTTGTATTACCGACGTCAAGTGCTAAAAACATTGTTGGCTCAACTCCTTACCTTGCAACTCCTCCTTCGAAGGCCTTTCTAACAGCTCCGAACTCTTCCTCGTCTTCCAGAATGTCGACGCCTGTCATGGCCAAACCCTTGGCGGCAGTGATCATGGCCGAATAACCTTCCTCTGAGTCTGCTGCCTCCGCGAAAGCCTTGGAGTGAGCCGGCGTGCCCTCCTCGGCTATCTTGATGTAAGGATGAATGGCGGGAACTACCTGGCTTACGTTTCCCATGTCGGTAGACCCCATTCCGCTACCGTGCTCCTGGACCTCTTCGCCCAGCTCTTCCAAATTAGATCGAAAGAGATCCGCCAGGTGTTGATTCGGCTTCATCGGTTCGTACAGCCTGCCCTCTTCCTTGATCTCCAGCTCTACTCCCGTCGCCAGTGCCCCAGCTCTGGCACAGTTTTTCACCTTTTCCAGCAATTCAGTTAAGTCGTCGAGTTCTTCGGCCCTCACGTAGAACCGGGCTCCGGCGTGCTCGGGCACGATGTTCGGCTTTTCTCCGCCATCGGTTATTATTCCGTGGATCCTTGAACTCTCCTTCGTATGCTCTCGTAGAGCGTTCACGTTGTTAAAAGTAGAAATTGCGGCATCGAGTGCATTTATACCGTCTTCGGGCTGGGAAGCGGCGTGGGAAGCCTTCCCGTGGAAGTCGAACTTGAGTTCCTGGACCCCGAGGCTTCCCCGTCCGACGAGGTTTATGTCGGCGGGGTGGACCATCATGGCGACGTCCACTTCCTCGAATATACCCGCGTCGAGGAGCTCGACCTTTCCGCCACCCCCTTCTTCCGCCGGGGTTCCAATTACGAGGACCTGGCCTCTCAGTTCTTCGGCGACCGAGCAGAGACCGAGACCGGCCCCGAGCCCTATATTTGCTATCAGGTTGTGGCCACAGGCGTGGCCAAGTCCGGGAAGTGCGTCGTACTCGCTCAGGTAGGCGACTGTCGGTCCCTCTTCCTGGCCCTTCGGACACCTCGCCAGAAAAGCGGTTTCCAGTTCCCCGATCCCCCTCTCTACCGAGAAGCCTTCCTCTTCCAGCGCCTCCGTCAGCCACTTTGCTGCCTCTCGCTCTTCGAACTTGAGTTCCGGGTTGTCGTAAATCCTACGGCCTATCTCCTCTAGCTTTCCGGAACGTTTGTCTATTTCTTTTTTTACTTTCTCTTTAAGTCCCCGATTATCCTCTCTCATTTTACCTCCTTTCCACTTTGGATCGTCTCGAAGTTTAATCCGACCAGGAATTTATTACAAACTAAGTTGTTTTCCGGCAGGGGTAGATTGTCAGGAGGTGGGAAGACTCCAGCGCTGGCGCTCGTTCAGGGGTACACGTACCTCAACGGGGAGACGGATTTGTCTAAAATTCCTGGTTGGGTTTCAGCGATGCTTTACAGGTAATAAACCAGCTGTTCCAGTTCCTTCGTGATGTCAACCTGGGCGAGTTTGACCTCTTCGGGCAGGTCGAGGAGCGTCGGTGCGAAGTTCAGCACGCCGGTCACGCCCCCTTCGGCCATCTCGTCCGCCACGGCCTGAGCTGAATCGGCCGGGACGGCGATTATACCCAGCTTTATCCCCTCTTTGGCTATCCTGCCTGACATGTTAGTTACGTCCTCTATCTCTACTTCGTTTATCTCCTTTCCGATTAGCTCGGGGTCGCTGTCGAAGGCCATGGAAATCTGAAAGTCACGATGATCGAACCCCGTGTAGGTAAGCAGGGCGGAGCCGATGTTGCCGACCCCCGCCAGCGCCATCTTCCATTGTGTGTCGAGGTTCAAGATTTCCCTAATTTTTGAAGCGAGCTTCTTCGTTCGATAACCCACTCCGCGGGTGCCGAAATCACCGAAGTAGGATAGATCCTTTCTGACCTGGGCGGAGTTCAGGTTTAACCTGTTTGAGAAGTTTTCTGAGGAGATGTTTTCCTCGCCGGCCTCGATTAGCTTCTCCAGACACCGTAGGTAGAGGGGCAGACGATCGATCGTCTCTTTCGGGATTTTTCTTTCTTTCATGGGTTTACCTCTTTTTTTATAACACCCTGTTTTAAATGTGGCTTCTGGCTTGTGACTGTAATTATAAGGATATTTCCCGAGAAGGCAACATAACGCGGTAAACCCCCTTTCCTGGCGCTGTTCGGGAACGGTTGTCCGGAGAACCGCTTCTTTGCAAAGAATCACCCCTTCTAATATCCTTAATTGACAATTAAAAAATTTCTGGAGGTGCGTGCCTAATGCACGAGAAGTTATTCACGCCTGGCCCGACTGAGGTCAGGTCAGAATTGCTGCAGGAACTTTCGACTCCTCAGGTTCACCATAGGACGGAAGAATTCAGCGAGATATACGACGACATTCAACCCAGATTGCAGAAGTTGCTCTATACGGACAAGCCGGTTTTCCTGTTTACCTCTTCTTCTACCGGAGCGATGGAATCGGCAGTTACCAACGGAGTAAGGAAAAAAGGTCTGACCGTCTCGAACGGGGCCTTTTCCGAGCGCTGGCACAAGATCGCCCGGAAGAACGGCGTGGAAATGGACAAGATCGAACGGGACTGGGGAACGCCCGTGCCGCCTTCTGCCGTTGACGATAAGCTTTCCACCGGAGAATACGACGCAGTAACCATGGTCTTCAACGAGACATCTACGGGTATGATGAACCCGGTAAAGGAAGTCGGAGAGGTCGTCAACAATTACGACGACGTTTTGTTCCTGGTGGACGCTGTATCCGGCATGGCCGGGGCCAAAATCGAGGTCGACGCGTGGGGTATCGACATGTGTCTGGCCGGGGTCCAGAAGGCCTTTGGTCTCCCGTCGGGACTGGCGGTAGCCTCGGTGAGCGAGAGGTTGCTGGAACGGGCGGAAGAGGTCGCACCCCGGAGTTATTACTTCAACCTTCCCCTGCTGCACAAGTACCACAAGAGAAGCCAGACGAGAACGACCCCCGCAATTCCTCAGATAATTGGCTTGAGGAAACAGCTTGAGTACATCGTGGATGAAGAAGGGGTAGAAAACAGGTTCGCCCGCCACGATAAACTTTCCGGGATTGTTCAGGACTGGGCGAAGGAATACTTCGACATATTCCCCGAAGAAGGCTACTGGTCCAAGACACTTACCTGCGTCGAAAACACAAGGGGTATTTCCGTAGCCGACCTGAACCAGGAACTTATAGAAAAACACAACACACGAATCGCCAATGGATACGGCGACATGTCGGAAGAGACGTTCCGAATATCCAACATGGCCGACACGTCCGAGCCGGAAATTCGCGGGCTGCTGGCGACCATAAACGATATTCTCGGTCTATAAAAAAGGAGGCAATCATGGTTAAACTGTTGATCTCCGATCCGATCGCCGAGGAGGGTATCGAAAAACTCGAGGACGCCGGATTCGACCTGGATCACAAATACGATCTATCGTCCGATGAGTTGAAAGAAGAGATAGGAAATTATCAGGGTATAGTGGTTCGATCCGCGACGAAGTTAAGGGCACCGATTCTCGACGAGGCCGATAACCTGGAGATAATCGTCCGGGCCGGGGTCGGGCTCGATAATATCGACCTGGACCGCGCCGAAGAGCTAGGGATTGAGGTTCAGAACACTCCCGAAGCCAGCTCGAACTCGGTGGCCGAGCTCGCCCTGGGTCACATGTTCGCCCTCGCCAGGGATATACCCCGGGGGACTGCGACGCTGAAGAAGAAGAAATGGATCAAGAGCGAACTCAAGGGGACCGAGCTGGCCGGCAAGACGCTCGGGGTAATAGGTGTTGGGCGGATCGGCAGTCTGGTTGCTCGGAAGGGGACTGCCCTCGGGATGGAAGCCCTGGGTTTTGACAAGTACGTCGACGAGGCTCCGATCGAGGAAATCGAGATGGTCGAGATGGACCGGCTGCTTGCCAGCTCTGACTACGTCTCACTGCACATACCGTTTGTCGAGTCCGAAGGTGCCACTATCGGCGAGGCCGAACTGCGGAAGATGAAGGAATCGGCCTGTCTGATAAACTGTGCCCGGGGCGGAGTAGTGGATGAGGATGCACTGGTAAAGGCGCTGGAGAACGACTGGATCGCAGGTGCAGGGGTGGACGTCTTCACGGAAGAACCCCCACAGGACGACGACCTGCTGAAGTTCGACAATATCTCGCTTACGCCCCATCTTGGCGCGTCTACTGTGGAAGCACAGAGAAGGGTCGGTACGCAGGCAGCGGATGAATTGATCCAGTTCTTCGAAAAGGAGGGTTAAACATGGCCAAAGTACATCCGTTTCAAGGGTATCGGTACAACCCGGAAAAGGTAGGCGATATCAATCGCGTCGTAAGTCCGCCCTATGACAAGATAGACGACGAGGAGAGGGAAGACCTGGCAAATGAGAGTCTCTACAACATAGTGAGGGTAATTCTGAGCAGGGCGGACGAAGGGGGGAAGGACAAATACGAAGTAGCCGCCGAAAACCTCCAGGACTGGATGGACGAGGGTGTCCTCCAGCAGGAAGAAGAACCCGGCTTCTACGCTTATTATCAGGAATACGAGGCCGAGGGCGAAAGGCGCACGAGGAAGGGGTTCGTCGGTCTCGGAGAGATCGAGTCCGGCGAGGGCGTCAAGGCCCACGAGGAGACGATGTCCGGACCGAAGGCCGATCGGTTGCGTCTTTTGCAGGCGACGGAAGCCAATTTCGGTCAGATATTCATGCTTTACTCGGACCCCGAAAACACGGTTACCGAAGCCATGGACGAGGCCATCGGGGACAAACCCCTCCTCGAGGTCAAGGACAAGTACCGCAACACCCATAAGCTCTGGAAGATCGGCGCGGACGACGTGATTTCTACTATAAAGGAAAGGATGTCCGACAAGGACCTCTACATAGCTGACGGTCACCACCGGTACGAAACCGCTCTGAACTTCATGAACGAATGTAAGGAAAAGGGCTGGTCCTCTCCGGAAACCGGTGGCTTCGACAACAGGATGATGACGTTCGTTAACGTCGACGATCCGGGTTTAACCATCCTGGCGACACATCGATTGCTGCACGATCTTGATAACTTCAAGCCGCACGGTGTCCTGGATAAAGCCAGGGAACACTTCAAGATTTCCCGTTACGACGAGAGGGAAAAGATGCTGAGGAAGCTGGACGAGGATAGGGGAGAGGCACACACCTTTGGTTACCGGGCGAAGGGCGACAAAGCCTACTGGAGCCTGACACTGCAGGACGAGTCCGTGATGGACGACCTCCTGCCTGATAAGTCGGAGGCCTGGCGCCGGCTCGATGTCTCGATACTGCATAAGCTGGTGCTGGAAAAATATCTCGGGATTGACGAGGAAGCCCTAGAGGAGAAGCGCAACCTGGATTACGTCCGTGGCCGAGAAGAAGCCCTGGACATGCTCAAGGAAGGCGGCTACCAGGGAGCGTTCATCATGAATCCGACCCGGATCGAGCAGGTTAAGGAAATCGCGGACAAAGGTGAGAAGATGCCACAGAAGTCGACGGATTTCTATCCCAAGCTTTTAACGGGGCCGGTAATTCACAAGCTAAAAATCAACAAAGGTTAGGTCATGGAGTGGACAACGGACGAACTTAGAGAAGCCTATCTCGACTACTTCGAAGAGAAAGGGCACGAGAGAATGGAGGGGTCGGGGCTCGTTCCCGACGACCCCTCCATGCTTTTTACCTCAGCGGGAATGGTCCAGTTCAAGGACGTCTTCTGGGGGAAGAGGGAGCCCGATTACGAAAAGGTAACTACCTGTCAAAGGTGTTTTCGGGCCAACGACATAGAGCGGGTCGGCGAGACCTGGTATCACCACACCTTCTTCGAGATGCTCGGTAACTTCTCCTTTGGTGCCTACTTCAAGGAAGGTGCGATAAAGCTGGCCTGGGAGTTCGTCACGGATGTTCTCGGTTTCGATGAGGAGGACCTCTGGATCTCAGTCTACGAGACGGACGAAGAAGCCTACGGGATATGGGAGGAGGAGATCGGTGTTCCGGGCCGGAAGATAGTTAAGTTAGGTAAGGACGAAAACTGGTGGGGGCCGGTGGGTGATTCCGGGCCCTGTGGTCCCGACTCGGAGATTTTCTACGACGCCGGCGAGGAATACAGCTGTGGTCCCGACTGCGAAGGGGTAGCCTGTGACTGTAACAGGTTTAACGAACTCTGGAACCTTGTTTTTACCGGCTACCAGATGGACGAGAGCGGCCAGGTTCGGGAACTGGAGCGCCAGAACATAGATACAGGAATGGGTCTGGAGCGGGTCGCCTCGGTTCTGCAGGGTGTCGATTCCGATTTCGAAATAGATATCTTTCGCCCCCTGATAGAGAAGTTAAAAAACGTCATTGGACTGAATTCCTACACGGAATCGCAAGAAAGCAACGTGAACAGAATCGCCGATCACGTAAGAGGCGCCGCCTTCCTGATCGCCGAGGGCGTCATTCCGGCGAACGAAGGACGGGGCTATGTCCTTCGCCGGATAATCAGGCGAGCGGTTCAGGCTGGAGATAGGCTGGGAATGAAGGAGACCTTCCTCACCTCGGGGCTGCCCCCGATTCTGGACACGATGGGGGATACCTACCCGGATCTGGTCGAGCGGCGGGACCTGGTGGAGAACGTCATAGAGAACGAGGAGTCTACCTACAGGAATACCCTGGACGAAGGAGAACAGCTTTTTTACCGTCTGGCCTCCGACCTCAAGGAGGAAGACGAATCGGAGATCCCGGGTGAGGATGCATTTAGGCTCTACGATACACATGGTTTGCCGTATTCCTTCTTAGAGGAGCTCGCCGAGGAGGAAGGTCTGGAAGTGGATAAGGACGGCTTCGAACGGGAGCTGGAAAAACAACGCAGTCGGTCGCGGTCCGAACAGGCAGAAGGCGAGGAAATAGAGTTGCTCGACGTGCCCGAAACCGAGTTCGTCGGTTACGAACGGGACCAGTGCATTGCGGAGGTGCTCGGACTACTCAAGGACGGCGAGGAAGTACGGAGCCTGGAAGAGGGCGAAGAAGGATTCGTCGTTCTGGACAGGACCCCGTTCTACGCCGAAGCCGGTGGCCAGGTAAGCGACGTGGGAACCCTGGAAAACGAACAGGCCGAGGCCCGGGTGATCGAAGTCAAGGAGAGGAAAGGTGCTTACTACCACCAAATTGAGGTTAAATCGGGAGCCCTCGAGCCCGGAGAGGAAGTTACCTCCAGGATCGATGAGGGGAGGAGGCGGAGTACGGAAAGGAACCACACGGCGACCCATCTTCTCCACCAGGCCCTTCAACGGGTTCTGGGTCCTCACGTGGTCCAGTCCGGTTCCAAGGTTTCTCCGGAGGAACTCAGGTTCGACTTCAATCATTTCGAGATTCCCGCCGAGGAGGAGCGCCAGGAGGTAGAGGATCTCGTGAACCGGGTTATCCTGGATGATAGGAGGGTTTCCGTCAACTGGGTCGAAAGCGTCAGGGAAGCCAGGGAGATAGGTGCCTCTGCCCACTTCGAGGAGGAGTACCGGGGTAAGGAAAAGCTGCGTACGATAACCGTGGAGAACTACAGCAAGGAGTTGTGTGGAGGAACCCACGTGAACAGGACCGGAGAGATCGGCGGCTTTGCCATCAAATCGATAGAAACAATAGCGTCCGGGATAAGAAGGGTTCGAGCTCTCACCGGGGAGAACTTCCTCGAGGATTACCGTGAGCGCAGAAACAGGCTTTCCAGGCTGGCTGATCTCGCCGGATCCGGTGAATCCGACCTGATAGAACGGTTCCGGTCGATTCTGGATCAGCAGGAAGAGATGAGGGAAGAGCTGGAGAGGAAATCGGAGCGCCTGCTGGATATCGTGAAGGAAAAGCTCGTTCAGGATGCCACGACTTACGGAGAGGTTTCGGTCGTCGCAGCCCATGTTGACGTGGATAGCTCCGACCTGCAAAAACTCGCCGACAAAGTAGAAAACGAGATGAAGGGTGTGGTTATCCTGGGAACCGTTGGAGACGACGGAGGCTCCCTGGTCTCTAAGGTCTCGGAGTCGTTGACCGATGGCCTGAATGCCGGGGAGATAATTGGCGAAGCCTCGGAGGTCCTCGGCGGCGGGGGCGGTGGATCCGCCGGTTTCGCTCAGGGCGGTGGACCGAATGCAGCTTCCATGGAGGAGGCTCTGCAGACCGGGGTAAATATGGTCGAATCGGAGTTATCTTAGGTTTTATCCGGTTTTTAGTATATTACCATCCAGAACGCAATTAGTTACAAGCTCCGATTCGGGAAAATTCCGGCCTTTTCTAGCTATAGGGCTTGATTCCTGAATCTTGTTCTTTAGCTCCAACCCTGGCTACCATTTTTTGATCTTTGCTGAATTAGGCCGGAAGCGAAAGGAGGTTTATGACCTTTCTTTCTCCCACCTTCATCCTCCCCCGTTGCGGGGGAGGATTTAGTTATTGTTCCGCCGATATCGGCATGCAGACGTAGATGAAGTCCCCCTCTCCTTCGGCCGGTTCCAGCAGTCCGGCGGTGTCGGAGTCCTTCAGCCAGAGAACTACTTTCTCGTTGCTCATCCGGCGCAGTGCGTCGATCAAGAACTCCGCCTTAAAGGATATCTCCACGTCGCCCTTGCTGGGTTCCAGCAGGTCGATGACCTCCTCGAGTTCGCCCTTTTCGGGTGAAGAGGAGTAGAACGTCAGCCCGTCCGAGCCTTCCTCCGCGGTGAGCTGGACGGCTCCCGATTCTTCCGAGGCGGTAATTTCCGCGCGGGCGAGAGTGTCCAGGGCCTTTCCGCGGTCGAGCTTAAGGGGGAGCTCGTTTTCTTCAGGTATGACGGCCTCGTATTCCGGGAAGTCCTCCATTATCAGCTTGTCGGAAAACACGACGTCGTCGGCGACGAAAAATACCTCGGAGTTTGAGGCGTATATCGTGACCTCGTCCGATTCCGTCCCCGAAAGTATCCGGTCGAGCTCCGAGAAGGCGCTGGACTCGATCAGCAGAGTCGTCCTCTCCTCGACATCGGAGAAAGGGACCGTCTTGATCGACATCCTGTACCCGTTGGTTGCCACCATCTTGAGCTGGTTCTCGCCGAAGATGGTGTTCACGCCTGTGAGTGAAAGCCTCGTGGTTTCCTTCGCCTTGAGGGCGGCAAAGGTGGTCTGTTTGATCGCGTCGGAGAGTTCGACCGAGTTCATGGTGGCTATCGATTCTTCCGGTAGCTCGTCTATCTCCGGATAGTCCTCGGTCGAGAGCTGAAAGAGGTCGAAATTGATCTGCCCCGAGGAAAGCTCGATTTTCTGGTTTTCCTCGGGGTCGGACGTCAGGCGGACTTCGCCACTTTCGGGAATTCTCTGCATGATCTTTGCAAGCACGTCACCTTTTAGCACGATCGTGGCGGAGTCCTTCAGGTTTGTAATCGGGATCGTGCATCTGGTGGTCATCTCCAGGTCGGTTGACGTCAGTTTGAGCTGTTCGTCTCTTATTTCCAGCTTGACGCCGGATAGTATTGGCATGTCCCGGCCGGAGCCAATGCTCCTTTTAACGACGTCCATCCCGTAGACGAGATCCTCGGTATCGCACTTGAAGTCTATTTCAGCAGGGCTATTCGTTCCCCCGTCTGTCTCCTGATCTGTCACTATTTTTACCTCCTTGTTTTATAAACATGATCGGATCTATCTCATTAGCGCGGCGGTAGTTTGCTCTGACTCAGATTATCTTATCAACCATGGAATTTACTTTACTCGAAATCTCCTCTTTTGACAAGGAACCGTCGATAACCACGGCGTCGGAAGTGTTTTTTATCTCCGTGAGATAGCCCCGTCTGACGCGATTATAGAACTCGAGCTCCTCCTTTTCTATCCTGTCCGGCTCCTGGTCGAGAGTCCTCTTCTCCCTTTCTTCAAGGTCTATGTCGAGGAAGAAGGTCAGATCCGGAACCACTCCGTCGAGGGCGACTTCGTTGAGGGACTTCACCCTGTCGATCGGGATCCCTCTTCCGTATCCCTGGTAGGCGACCGAGGAGATCGCGAAGCGGTCGGAGATTATGACCTTTCCTTCCTCCAATCCCGGAATTATCTTCTCCCTTACGAGCTGTGACCTGGAGACCTCGTAAAGGAGCAGTTCGCTCAGCGGCTCTATTTTGATACCCCTGTCCTCCAGGAGAAGATTTCTTACTTCTCTTCCCAGACCCGTCCCGCCGGGCTCTTCGACTTCCGTTACCGAAAAACCCTTCCCTTCGAGGTAGTCCGCGAGTAAACCGGACTGGGTGGTCGTGCCGGATCCGTCCAGCCCCTCGAAGACTATTAGCTTACCGGGATCGTCAGCTTCCAACTAACTTCGGACCTCCCGCAAGTACGAATACGATCAGGCCGGAACCGCAGACGATTGCCACGTCGGCAAGGTTAAATACGGGTGCCCTGCCGAACTGGATAAAATCTACCACTCCTCCGGAGATCAGCCGGTCCACGAGGTTACCTAACGACCCGCCGAGCAGAAGCGCCAGCCCGATCTTTGCCAGGTCATGCCGGACGTCTGAAAAGAACAGCAAGTAGACCAGCAGGGCAACTGCCACCAGGGTAACTATCAGGAATACGTGGCTTTTTCTCGGGAACAATCCGAAAGCCCCCCCTGTGTTTTTGACGTACCGGAGGGAGAAGAAACCCTTCCGGAAGAAAAATCGGGCCCCGGTTCTGTGCACGCTACTGATCAGAAACTTGCTTCCTCTATCCAGAACGAATATTCCAGCTACGATACAGAAGTAAATCAGGTTGCTCACTTTACCTCCGGACGAGCAGACGACTGATTCGGGCATTTTCCTTCAGGTTTAGTCCGGCGGGGTTCGCCTGGAGTACTATCCCGTTTTCAAGTTTCCCGGTAAATACCACCGGGGCGTGAAAGGATCCACCGCCGGTAAGCCTTGGCAGGGGAACTATTATACCCGTACCGTCGGACACCTCGATTTCTTCGTTGAAACCAATTATATATAGTCCTCCCTCGAGGTTCCACCAACCGTAATCGTCTCCTTCGTTTCGTTTTACCGGAGAAAGTTCCTTCGTTTTTCCGATTTTCTCTTCCCCACCGCCGAAGTCGAGGTCTGTCGGGGATTCGGCTGTAACCACTTCGTCGACAGTAAGGTCCACCCCTCTATCGGAGACCTGAGTCTCCTCGTGGATGATTCCATCGACGTATTCCTTTGCTTTTTCTCCTTCCAGAAGCACGGTAACCACCTCGAAAAAGTATGAGGAAAGCGGTCTCGACCTTCAATCAAGGGGACTCCGTTTCCTCAGTTCGACTGGAATACATCCCATTGATAATTTATCATCTACTTAACGGAGGAAAAAGATGTGTCTTGCAATTCCAGGCGAAGTCCTCTCATCTGAAGAGAACCTTGCCACGGTCGACGTAGGTGGAGTGGAACAGGAAGTAAGGCTCGATACCCTCACCGAAGAAGTCGAACAGGGGGATTACCTTCTCGTCCACACCGGTTTCGCGATCCAGAAGCTCTCGCCGGAAGAGGCAAACGAGACCCTCGAGATATTTGATGAACTGATAGAGACCAACAAGAGACTGGAGGAAGAGGGTGAAGTTTGAGTTCAGGGACGAGGAGCGTGCCCGAGAACTCGTCCGACTAATCGAGGACGAGGCTCCGGACGAGCGGTTGAAGATTGTTCACGTCTGTGGCACCCACGAGGTCGCAATCACGGAGAACGGGATCAGAAGTCTGCTCCCCGACCGAATCGATATCCGGGAAGGACCGGGATGTCCTGTCTGTGTCACCCCGACCAGGGACCTTGACGCCGCCGTCAGGCTGGCGGAAAGGGGAGCCGTGATAACGGCATTTGGGGACATGCTCAACGTCCCCGGCACGGACAGATCCCTGAAGGAGGTTAAATCCGAAGGGGCCGACGTCAGGCTGGTCTACAGCGTCAGCCAGGCGATAGAGATCGCCGAGAATACGGAAAGAGAGGTAGTGTTTTTGAGCATCGGGTTCGAGACGACCACCCCGATGACGGCGGCCGTTCTTGACGACGGTGCTCCGGAGAACTTCAGCATATTACCGAGCAACAAGTTGATTCCCCCGGCGATGGAAAGCCTGCTGGAGCTGCCGGAAAACGAGATAGATGGTTTTATAGCTCCGGGTCACGTCTCAACGGTAATCGGCGTCGAGCCCTACGAATACCTCGCGGAGACTTACGAGGTTCCGGTAGTCGTTGGCGGTTTTGAACCGCTTGACGTGCTGTACGCGCTGGCCCTGATAACAAAGCAGGTGGCCAGGGGGGAAGGCAAAGTAGAAAACGGTTACGAGAGAGCGGTGGATTACTATGGTAACGAGAAGTCCAAAGAGCTTATCGATAAAGTTTTCCGAAAGATAGATACGGTTTGGCGGGGGATAGGGGAGCTTCCGGATTCGGGCCTTGGACTGAGAGGGGAATACGAGGAGTGGGACGCCCTGAAGAAGTTCGAACTGGATCCCAAGTCTGGGGATGAAGTCCTTCCAAACTGTCGTTGTCCCGAGGTAATTACCGCCAGGGCGACTCCAGATCAGTGCGATCTGTTCCGGGAAGAGTGCACTCCGGAGAATCCGCACGGTCCCTGTATGGTGGGGGAAGAAGCAATGTGTAATATCTGGTATCGATACGGGGGGAGGCCGAAGCTGTGAGCAAAAAAGAAGAAGGCACGGTCCAGATCACCCACGGTGCAGGAGGGCGGAAGATGGGAGAGCTGCTTGGAAAGCATGTGTTGAGTTCCCTGACGAACAAGAGCGCGGGCGAGATAGGACTCGACCAGCTGGACGACGGAGCGACAGTGGATAACGGGGAAGGCGGGACGCTCGTATTGACGACGGATAGCCACGTGGTGAACCCCTTGTTTTTCCCGGGCGGTGACATAGGCCGCCTGGCGGTCTGCGGTACGGTAAACGACCTCGCGGTAATGGGGGCCGAACCGATTGCGCTGACTTCGAGTCTGATCATCGAGGAGGGTTTTCCCTTCTCAAAGCTGGACGGAGTGATGGAATCCATGGAGGAGTCCAGCAAAGAAGCCAGAGTTCCGATCATCACCGGCGATACGAAGGTCATGGGTAAGGGGGACCTGGACGGACTGGCGATCAATACTGCTGGTCTTGGCGTGGTGGACCGGCCCGTATCGGATGCCGGGATGGAGCCGGGAGATATGGTGATTATTAGCGGCACGGTTGGAGATCATGGAATGGCGTTGATGCAGTATCGCGAAGGTCTTAGCTTTGAAACTAAGCTGGAATCCGATATCGCCCCGCTAAACGAGATGTTGGGGGAAGCAACCCGGGCCGGGGAAGTGACAGCGATGAAGGACCCGACCAGAGGGGGCTTAGCGGCGGCTTTGAACGAGATGGCAGATAAGAGCGGCTACGGACTGACCATCAAGGAAAAGGCGGTGCCGATTCGGGAGGCCGTCACCGGGATAGCGAATTTGTTAGGAATTAGCCCTTACGAAGTGGCAAACGAAGGGAAGGCGATCATAGTGGTAAAGGAAGAGGACGCCGAAAACGTTCTGGGGGCTTTGAAATCTCATCCTCTCGGGGAAGAAGCGGCGTTAGTGGGTAAGGTAACCCGGGAGAACCCGGGGAAAGTGATAATGAAGACGCAAGTGGGGGGTAGGCGTTTCCTGGAAGCCCCCATGGGAGATCCGGTCCCGAGGATTTGTTAGTCCAGTCCGGATTTCTGCCTTCCTCAGGTTTTTGTAACCGGTTGATACTAATTTAGCAGTGTAGTATATTTTCCAATTGAGGCTTAAGTTTGGAGGGATAATCGAGTGTCAAAACACAGGGTTTACGAAATAGCGGACGAGCTTGATATGGAAAGCAAGGAAATGCTGGAAATCCTTGACGAACTCGGTATGGGGGAGCTAACTCCCCTCAATACGGTGGACGACGAGGAGAGGGACCTGATACTGGAACTCTACGAGGAAGGAGAAGAGGGGACGGAGGAAAAAGCCGAAGAGGAAATCGAGGAAGAAGAGACCGAGGAGGAAATAGAAGAGGAAGTTTCCGAAGCAGAGGAGGAAGAAGAGGAAGAAGCACCACGAAGACCCGCGGTGGTTTCCGTTCTCGGCCATATCGATCACGGTAAGACGACTCTACTCGATACCATAAGGGAAGCAAGGGTGGCCCAGGGTGAAGCCGGAGGAATCACGCAGTCGATCGGTGCTTACCAGCTCGAGTGGGACGGAAACGAATTTACCTTCGTGGATACACCCGGACACAAGGCTTTTAGCTCGATGAGATCCCGAGGTGCTCAGGCGACGGACATCGCAATATTGGTTGTTGCGGCGGACGATGGGATAATGGACCAGACGGAAGAGGCTATGGCCCATATAGAAGCTGCCGGGATCCCGATGATCGTGGCGATCAATAAGATAGATAAGAACAACGCCAACCCTCAGGAGACGATGAACGAGCTAGCCCGTAAAGGGTATACCCCGGACGACTGGGGCGGGGACACGATAATGGTTCAGCTTTCTGCTCTGACCGGGGAAAACGTCGAGGAGTTGCTGGACATGCTCAGCCTCGTAGCGGATATGGAGAGGCCTTCAGGTGATCCGGATGGTGAACTGGAGGGCTTTATTGTCGAGAGTCACCTCGATTCTCGAAGCGGCCCGCTCGCTACCGCGATCATCCAGAAAGGCACCATAAGGCCGCGTGATGTCCTGGTCGTCGGTAATACCCACGGAAGGGTCAAGCGGCTGACGGACGAGAGCGGTCAGGTCGAAGAAGCCGGACCGGGGAAGCCCGTAGAGATAATGGGTCTGAAGGATGTTCCGCCTGCCGGTTCCAGCATCGAGGCCTACGACGACGTGGGGGTCGCGAAGAAAGTAGCGGAAGAGAGGAAGGAAGAGGAACAGCAGAAACGAAGAGGCGGGAAGCAGTCCGTGGAGGACCTGTTTGCTCAGGCGGAAAAGGATAACCTGGATTTAGTCGTCAAGGCGAGCTCCCGCGGTTCCCTGGATGCGGTAAAGCAGGAGCTTGACGAGATAGAAGTCGAAGACATCGAGATAGAAGTTCTCCACGAAGGGGTCGGTGATATCTCGGAAAGCGACATAATGCTGGCTTCTTCCTCGGGAAATTACTCCGCCGTGCTCGGCTTCGGCGTGGACGTCAGAAGTAAGGCGGAGGAAAAGGCCGAACAGCTCGACATCCCGGTCGAAAGCTACAATATAATTTACGACCTGGTGGATAACGTAAAGCGGGCGATCGGCGAGGTCAAGGGGCCTCAGTACGAAGAAGTCAAGATCGGGGAAGTGGACGTAAGGCAGGTCTTCGAAGTTTCCGGAACCGGGACTATCGCCGGGTGTTACGTCAAGTCGGGCAAGGTGACTAACAAGTCGACGATAAAGGTCTGGCGCGACGGAGAGTTGCTCCACGAAGGTCCTATCGAGAGCCTGAAGAGGTTCGAGGAGGACGTGAAGGAAGTCGGCGAGGATTACGAGTGCGGGGTATCAGTCGAGGATTTCGAGGACTTCGAAGAAGGGGATACTCTGGAAGTAATTACCAAGAAGCGAGTGGAAGCGTTCTAGTCAGAACTTCCGGGAGGGGGGCGCAGCCATGAGCGTGGGAATCCTGAAGGTGAAGTTCGCCCTGACCGGGGTCAGTAGCCTCAAGGAAAAGCGTTCGATTCTGCAGCCATTCATTCAGAAGATCCGGAATAACTATAACATCTCCATAAACGAACTCGACGGCGGGGACGATCCCACCACGGCGACACTCGGCTTCGCTCATATAGCGGAGAACAGTTCGCTTAATTACGAGAAGCTTTCACGACTCGTCGAAGAAGCGGAAAAGGAGAAGGATCTTCGGATAGAGGAGCAATCCACGGAGGTAATTTGATGGGAAAAAGAGCAAAGAACCGGAAGGAAGAGGAATACAAGCGGGCGCTGGCACGAATAATAGACAAGAACACGCGGGACAGGAAGTTCGATTTTGCCACCGTCACCGACGTTGAGCTAACCGACGACCTCAAGTATGCGACGGTCTACATCGACCTGATCGGGGACGAAGAGGACAAGGAAGAATCTCTGGAAAAGTTCAACGACGAGGAGGGTTTCTTTCGTACGAACCTGGCCCACGAGGTAAATCCCAGGTTCACCCCGGAACTGGACTTCAAGCTGGACCGCAGCCTGGATAGGCTTAATAAAATTGAGAAAATACTGGACGAGGACGGGGAGGAAGACGACGAGGGTGACCTTTAACATTTCG
>JBKGZT010000029.1:0-16896 GCA_046543235.1 Candidatus Acetothermia bacterium
TCTCCTACCGAGCCGTCTTTCTGCTGGAGGATATAAAGGAAAGCAGCCCGGCCATTTTGAGAGGGGTTTCTTTCCAACAGCTGCCGGGGGAGGTCCTTCAAGATATCAAGGATGGGATTTCACAAAAAGCGTGGGCAGAGCTTCAAAAGGCGATGAACCCCGAGAATGATTTCGGTTTTGATGATTTATCAGTCCGCACCAGTAGAGAGATACTTGAAGCGATCCCGAGGGAAACCCTGGAGAAAGAGCTGGGGGTAGAGGGTAACTACGGCGCGGGATTGCAGCTGGCGGTTTCCGGGATGAAGGTAAGCGGCGTTTCCTTGGAATTGAAGACCAGGTTGGGAATGGTTCCAAACCCCGGTGAGATGGTCGGGGACGATCCGGGCAGCGGCTACGATGTATTTAACTCCGGCGGCAGATACGACGGTTACACGGGAAGTGACGTGGAAATAAACGAAATAGATTTCGGGGGAATAAGCCTGGATACTACCAGCAGTTTTTCTGCCGAAGACGGGTACGAGGAAACCGAGGTCGAATTCTCGCTCGAGGAGGAATCTCTGGACTTCGAGCTCGATGGTACGATGACTTACAGTCCAGATGAAAAGACCCTTTCGCTGGAGCCGTCACTGGACCTCGAGTGGGCCTGCTTCGACGTTTATACGGAGATTAAGCCGGGGGAATTGACGGAAGAGAAGAACGAGATAACCGGATTGAACTTAAAAGGTTACGGGATGGACGAGCTTCAAATCGGTGACGTGAAGGTCAGCTTCCTGGAGACGATCGGGGATACCAAGCTGCAGCGCCAGAGCGGCGAGGCGGACTGGCGGCTCCGGGCCTCCGACTACGAGCTATCCTCGGAATCGCAGTTTTCCTACGAAGCCCGTTCGTTCGTCTACAATGAGACGGATTACGACGGAGTTCTGTCACTGGAAGGAGGGGGAGGTAACCTGGAAGTGGCCGTCGATACCTACTGGGAGAACGAAGAAACCGGGTTCTTCGGGATTAGCGAAGTAACCGGGGAGGGGAGCTACAGGATTAGCGAGTCCTTCGAGCTGACCAATGGCCTGGTGCTTGGTTCGGACGGACTGGAAGGGCTAATCGTAAACACGGTCTACAGCTGGTAAAGGCCGGAATCCGGAAGTTGGCATGGATACGACCGTGTAAACACGTATTGTAGCTTTGGAAACCGTTCGCTAAAACCAGGGAGGAGGTTGTCAACTTTTACAGTGGTCGTTGAAATCAGTCCGTAACTCGGGGAAAATAGTTTAAATACCGGTTTTCGTGGCTTTATCCCGCCGAATCAACCCAAAAAACTCACGGGGAGTTCTTCTTGCAGTCCTGGAATGATTTCAAATCGAAGCTTATCTTGTTTTTTAAAGGTATGGTAATGGGTTTCGCTTCGATCATCCCCAGCGTCTCCGGGGGCACCATGGCCCTGATAACCGGCATTTACGAGGAGCTGATCGAGGCTATTGAGTCGTTCGAACCGGCTATTTTGATCGACCTCCTCGCCGGAAGGTTCAATCGATTTATAAAAGGAGTCAAAAGGATCGAATACGGTTTCCTGGTCCCGGTCGCGGCAGGGATCGGGGTTTCCCTGCTAGTCGGCTCTCAGTTCATCAGGTACCTGTTGGATAACTATCCTCCTTACGTTTACTCGTTTTTCTTCGGTCTGATACTTGCCTCTGCCGTATTGGTCTACTACGAAGTACCCGAGCTAAAAGGGTCGGTGTTTCTTACCACGTCCCTGGGAGCCGGGGCCGCGGTTCTCCTCGTCGGGGTTTCGGCGGGGGAGGTAAGTCACGCCCTTCCCGTAATCTTTCTCGCCGGCGCGATCGCGATCTGTGCCATGATCCTGCCGGGAATTTCCGGAGCGCTGCTGCTCCTGTTGCTTGGCCAGTACGAGTACATACTGGACGCGGTAGACAACTTGCCGGCCAGTTTCCTGATTTTGCTCGTCTTCGGCTTCGGGGCCGCGGTTGGGATTGTAGCGTTCTCCCGAGCCCTCTCATTTGCCCTGGAGCGGTGGCGTTCGGAGACCTACGGGTTCTTGATCGGCCTGATGATCGGGGCCCTGCGCAAACCCTTAGAAGTGCTGGTGGGGTCGAGCGGTAATACGGCAATTGATTTCAGCTGGACGCTTCGGGCAACTTCTCTCGTCGTCCTGTTCGGCCTCTTCGGTATAGGAGTCGTGATTGGTCTGGGTTATTTCAGATCGTCCGATGGGCGGAGTTAAATCCTCGACCCTCAGTTAAGTACTTATTTTCTCTTTCTCCTCTTTGACTTTGAGAAAACTTTTCAGAGTAGCGTTGACAAGAGATTTCTCCTAAAATGATCATGTTATGAATCGACAGTTAGACGAAATCGACAAACGGATAATTTACCGACTGACTCAAAACGCCAGGGACACCTCGGCCCCGGAGATAGCCGAAGAAGAAGGTGTCTCTCCGGCGACCATCCGCAATCGGATCAAAAAGCTCGAAGAGGACGGTATTATCCTGGGCTATCATGCCGAGGTAGCCTATGAGGAGATCGAGAGTCGCCTGGTAAATCTCTTCAGGTGCTCTTCTGAAGTCAAAAACAGGAACAAACTTGCACGCGAAGCTCTTCAGGTTTCCGGGGTTATTCACGTGCGAGAGATAATGTCCGGTGGAAAGGACCTGCATGTAAAAGCCGTGGGAAAGGACACGGAGGAGCTAAACAGGATTGCAAACGACCTCGTTGATCTTGGGCTGGAAATTCGGGGTGAAGACCTGGTGAAACGGGAATACTTCCATCCGTATCACGATTTCGGCCCGGAAGAGGACGAAGCCAGGTCGTTGCTGGACTTCCG
Source organism: Candidatus Acetothermia bacterium (assembly GCA_046543235.1). GTDB lineage: Bacteria > Bipolaricaulota > Bipolaricaulia > M55B111 > M55B111 > JAGXLP01. The sequence continues at coordinate 2,834 of JBKGZT010000029.1, forward strand.
CTCGATTCCGGGGCCGGCCGAGATCGCGACTGTACGGGTAAAAGAGGAATCGCAGGTATCGGGAAAGAACGTCGAGACCATCAGTAAAAGTGGACTGATTGGGGATGGAGTTTTGCTCATTTCAGTTGAGAGAGGTGACAAAACGATCGTTCCCAGGGGGAAAACTACGATAAAAACCGGAGACATAGTTTCCATTTTTTCCGCAACGGGAATAGGGGACGCGACGCTGGATGCCTTTAAAGGGCCTTAGTCTTTCATCGAGCTATGTTTTCCCCGGTAATATCTCGAACCGGACCACTTCCTTTGTTCAAGAGCTATTCGATTGCATCATTGCCTTAATTGTATTGTGCTTCCCTCATATATTTCCCTTTTTTTTGTTGATTCCGTAAAATTTAGGCGTATAAGCCTTGAATCAAAAAAATAATTCAATATACTAATTTTTACGTTAGAAGATTGCTTTGATTCAGAATCAGGCCGGACAAACCAAAAACCCGAGATTGGGTAAGGTGTTTTTAACCCTAACGCATTTATTAACTGGTAAACCGGGAAATTTTTAATTAGAAGTTCCGAGGTACGAACATCCTTGCAGTGGTGGGCTAAACTTGCCGTTGATTGTTCGGTTCAAGACGGATCTTACTATTGGCTATAAAAATATAACACAAATTGGCTTAGAAGCTTTATTTTTGCAAAGAATGTAATCCGTAGGTTATACTTCAATTCAGCTCTGCTGTTAAGGGAGGGTTCCGTTATGGGTGGACGAATGCTTTTGTTGGTCGTAGCCGGATTTATCTTTCTTTACCTTGGTTACGTTCTGATCTTTCCGGAGAGGTTTTAACATGTTCTTTGGAATAGTTCTCCCCTTGGCCCTGTTTTTCCTGATACTGGCGGGACTAGTTTACGTGCTGGGAGAGTATCTCGGATGGTCCTTCCGGGAAGAGATGGGCATAGAGGAAGGATTTCCTCGGTTCTTCGATTACCTCGAGCGCTACGTGGAAAAACCGATACTGGAACCGATCGAGAGGTTGATTTACCGAGTCGGCGGGATAGACCCGACGGTAACGATGAACTGGAAGTCGTATCTTTTGAGTGCCCTCTGGCTCAACCTGATCCTGTTTGTTTTTATTTACCTGATTTTTCTTTTTCAGGGCGGCCTGCCTTTAAATCCCGCCGATATAGGAAACCTCGACTGGGACCTTGCTTTCCATAACGCCGCGACCTTTGTCTCCAACACGAACCAGCAACATTACGCCGGTGAAACGGCGCTTTCTTACTTCTCCCAGCTGGGAGCCGTCCTCCTGGCGATGTTTGCCTCCGCTGCAACCGGTTTGGGGTTGCTGGTAGGTTTTACTAAAGGTCTGACAAACGAAGAGGACCCCAGGCTCGGAAACTTCTTTGTCGCTTTTGTCAAATCCTTGACCAGGTTCCTGCTTCCGATCAGTTTCCTGTTAGCCCTATTTTTGATCAGTCAGGGGGTTCCTCAAACCCTGTCCGGCCCGATATCAGTAACCACGCTGGAAGGGGCTACCCAGACCATTGCAAGGGGGCCGGTGGCCACTCACGAGGCTATCAAAATGCTTGGAACCAACGGAGGCGGGTTCTTTGCCGCCAACGCGGCCCATCCGTTCGAAAACCCGACCCCGCTATCGAACGTCGTCCTGAATCTATTTCTGTTTCTGGGAACTATATCCACCTTCTACGCCTTCGGAGTCTGGGTAAAGAAGAGAAAGCACGGATTGGTACTGGTTGGTGCGGTCTCGATTCTCGTGCTGGTGTTTCTCGCGCTGGCCGTTGGTGGAGAGACAGGAGGAAACCCGGCACTGGATGGACTGGGGATAGATGGAGCTCAGGGTAACATGGAAGGGAAAGAGGTCCGATTCGGAGCTACTTTGAGTGCTCTCTGGGGGGTATCCACGACTTCAACCACCAATGGCGGGGTTAATGCCATGCACGATAGCTTTACCGCTCTGGGTGGATTGGCGCTCTTTCTAGGAATGAGTCTTAATTCGCTGTTTGCCGGGGTCGGTACGGGGGTAATGAACTTGCTTACCTACGTCTTTCTGGCTGCTTTCATGGGAGCGCTGATGATTGGACGGGCTCCCGTTTACCTCGGAAAAAAGCTGGAATCGGACGAGATCAAGTTCGCAGCGATTATCATCCTTCTGCTCCCGACTCTGGTCCTTTTTCCGACCGGGATCGCCGTGGTAACAAACATGGGGAAAGAGGCAATAACCAATCCCGGTTTTCGTGGTTTTAGCCAGGTCATGTACGAGTTCTTTTCAGCGGCAGCCAATAACGGTTCCGGCTTCGAAGGGCTGATGGATGATACCGTATTTTACAACGTGGCCGGAGGTTCCGTGATACTTCTCGCCAGGTATATTCCACTGGTTTTACAGATGATGATAGCCGGGTCCCTGGCCAGAAAGAAGGTTAGACCCGAGACGGAAGGGACTTTAAAAGTCGAAAACTTGCCTTTTTTGGTCCTTCTGCTGGTGATTATGGTTGTAATTGGGGGACTCGTGTTCATCCCAGCCCTGTCCCTTGGCCCCCTTGCAGAACTACTTTCACTGTGGTGATAAAGAATGGACAGTGAACAGGTATTAGATGCTCTCGGTGAAGCTATAAAGAAGTTAAACCCGGCGTACCTGGTAAAGAATCCAGTTATATTTGTCACCGAGATTAGTACCATTATAGTAATTGTCCTTACGATAGTCCCGGGTTTTTTCGGTGGTAGTCAGGGTAGATGGTACTACTCAGCCATTTCTGCGGTTCTATTATTCACGGTGGTTTTTGCCACTTTTGCCGAGTCGCTAGCTGAGACACAGGGAGAAGCCCACGCTGAAAGCCTGAGAGCGATGAAGGAGGAAGTTAATGGAAAGAGAGTTAATAAAGACCTCGCTCTCGACGAGATCGAGGAAGACGATCTGGAAGAAGTTGAGGCCGACGAACTGGCAGAAGGGGACCTGGTTTACGTTACTGAAGGGGACGTGATCCCCAGGGACGGCACGATCGTTGAAGGGTCCGCTTCAATCGATGAATCAGCAATAACCGGCGAATCCGAGCCGGTCATCCGGCAGAGTGGCGGGGACAAAAGCTCTGTTACGGGAGGTACAGAAGTGCTGAGTGACCAGCTCAAGATAGAAATAACTGCCGCGGCTGGAGAGTCGTTCATGGATGAAATGATCGGTCTTGTGGAGAGCGCCAGCCGGGAAAAGACGCCGAACGAGATATCCCTCACTCTGTTGCTTGCCAGTTTTACCTTCATCTACATGCTCGTTGTGACGACGTTGGCTTTCTTCGGGGATTTCGTCCGGTTGAACGTGGAGGTGGCGGACCAGATAGCGTTATTGATCGGACTTATGCCGACTACCGTCGGCGCCCTTCTGTCGGCGATCAGGATCGCGGGCATGACGCGCGTGACCAGGGATAATGTTATAGCGAAGTCCGGCAAAGCTGTCGAGTCGGCCGGCGACCTCGACGTACTCATTCTCGATAAGACGGGCACCATCACGACGGGAGAAAGAGCGGCTACGGAGTTCATTTCCGTAGGGGGGTCCGATGAAGAGGAGGTAGTCGAAGCCGCGTTAAAGTCATCTTTTTACGACGAAACTACTGAAGGTCGATCGGTCGTTGCCCTGGCTGAACAAAATGGGAAGGAACTGAATGAGGATGAAATATCCGAAGATGGTTTCCTTGAATTCAGCGCTGAAACGGGGATGAGCGGAATAGATCTCAAGGACGGAACGGAGATTAGAAAGGGCTCCGTGGACGCGATCAAGGAGTACGCCGACTCTCCCCCGGACGAGCTGGACGATAAAGCCGCGGAAGTGGCTGATTCCGGGGGTACGCCGCTCGGACTGGCCGTGGACGGAAAAGTGCTTGGCATAATCGAACTGCAGGACGAATTAAAAGCTGGGATAGGGGAAAGGATTGACAGGCTCCAACAGATGGGGATAAAGACGATAATGTGTACCGGTGACAACGAACGGACTGCCCGCTATATAGCTGAAGAGGCAGGGTTGGACGAGTACTATGCCGAATTCCAGCCTGAAGAGAAGATCGGCCTGGTTGAAGAGGAGAAGGCAAAAGGTCACATGGTCGGGATGACCGGTGACGGGACCAACGATGCGCCTGCCCTGGCGAAAGCCGACGTCGGTCTGGCGATGAACGCCGGAACCGCCGCGGCAAAAGAAGCCGGCAACATGGTGGATATGGATTCGGATCCGACGAAGTTGATCGAGGTCGTTGGTATCGGCAAGCAGCTGTTGATGACCAGGGGTTCGCTGACCACTTTCAGCATCGCAAACGACGTCTCGCGTTACTTCGCCCTTGTACCGGCGATATTTTCGGCGAGCATTCCGGCGCTCGGCAAGATGAACCTGATGAACCTGCATTCCCTACAGAGCGTGGTCATTTCCTCGCTGATATACAACAGCCTGATCATCCCGTTTCTAGTTCCGCTGGCGATGCGGGGTGTCGAATATAGACCGGTTAGCGCATCCCGGCTTCTGGTTCGTAACATGCTTATCTACGGGGGTAGCGGCCTGATCGTCCCGTTCCTTTCGATCAAGTTGATAGACTGGTTACTGGTTACCCTGGGGGTGTTTTAATCGTGGTTGAGGAAGACGAAGAAGGCAGGCAGGAAGAAAGGCCGGAGGAAAAAGAAGAAACCGAAACCAAAGAGGAAAAAGCGAAAGATGAAGAGGAAACGGCTGAAGAGGAGCCCGGAAAAGGGCACGAAGAAGAAAGCGAAGAGGTCAAAGAGGAAGAGGAAGAAGTTTCCTATCCCGATACTGATCAGCTAAGTACTTCTCGTTTGCTGACCACGGGCTTCCGGGTAGTTCTCATAGCCCTCGTGCTGACCAGCGTGCTGTACCCACTTGCCACTACGGGGATTGGAAACCTCGTCTGGCAGGATAATGCCCGGGGCGATCTGGTCCGATTTGATGGAGAAGTCGTCGGGTCTAAATTGATCGGTCAGACTTTTACCTCGGAAAAGCACTTTCACCCCCGACCGTCCTCCAAGAACTACGACGGGATGGATTCGGGCAGCGCAAACCTATCACCGGAAAACGAGGAGCTTACCCGGCGAGCGGAGGAGCTGCTGGAAGGTCTGGAAGAAGAGGGAGTAGATCCGGAAGAAGTACCGGTTAGTTTCGTTACCGAATCCGGATCGGCTCTCGACCCCCACATTACCCCCGAATCCGCTTATCTCCAGGTGCCTCGGATAGCCGAGGCGACGGGAATCGATTCGGATAGATTGAGAGGCTTGATTGAAGATCTTACCAGTGGGAAATTTCTCGGTTTGTATGGACAGAAAAGAGTAAACGTATTAGAATTAAATTTAGAAATAGGAAGACTTATGGAGTCAGGATAACATGAATGACGCCGATAAGAAGCCGGAAGAAAACCAGGACTACGAAGACGTTTTGATAAGCGTTGCCAATCCGGAAACCGCCAAGCAACTCGTTACCCTGGCTCATATGGTCACCACCGACCAAACGACTCTCCATATCATGCACGTAACCCCCCAGGGTTCCTTTCCGGAGGAGGAACGTGCCTGGCGTGAAGGGTCCGAGCTGGTTATGGACACGACTCATTTTGCCAGGCGGCTGGACCGTGTGGCTAAACCCCTGACCGTAACCTCTGGTTCGATTCCCGGGGCTATAATCAATACCGCCAAAGACCTTGGGGCTGATTTAATACTTATGGGGTGGTTCGGTAGAATCACTCCGGTTGTAGTCAGAAGGAGTTCGGTGGTTAACAAGGTTCTGAAGAAGGCTTCCTGTGACGTATCCGTTTTGAAATCCAGAAAGGACCTCTCGTCGGTTGAGTCAATTATGATGCCTGTGGGTCCAAATAAGCCACGACCTAAGAGGCTCTCTCTAGTGAACAGGTTGGTTTGTCAGAGCGGTGCCGGGGGTGAGCTGGTCCACGTGCTAACCGGCGGCCCGGATGAGAGAACGGAGGAAGAAGCCACTCAGTATCTGGAGGAGTCCCTCGAACTCGTCGAAAACGAACTGGAAACGAGAATTATCACATCTAATACGGTTCTCGACGGGCTACTGACCGCCTCCGAGGATGCCGACTTGATCGTTCTCGGTCCCGGTCGAGAGTGGGTCTTCAACCGCTTTCTTTTCGGGAGGACCGCCGATAACCTGACCAACAGGGTCGAATCATCGGTCGTCATGTTTAAGGGTAAGGAGCACAAGATGGTTGCCTGGTCCAGGGGACTGCTTAAAGCCATCCAGGACCTCTTTTCCTGACCCGTCTTTCATGGACATCTTCCAAAAACCAAGTTTTTATCCGCCCCGGATTCAAACGAGTACTATCACGGGTTAATAAATTTCGTTTCGAATTTTAGGAGCTCACTCACTTGGAGCTCGGTCAAGCGTACCCGGAAACAGGTTATTGATTTTGTCACCCACCCAATTGACCCTGGATCCGCCTGGGGCTAAAATTGATTGCGATAAGGGGGAGAGGAAGCCGCGGCCCCGAGGGCCGAGGAAAGTCCGGACTCCACAGGGCAGGTCGCTGGTCAAGGTATAATTACCGTAGACCAGAGCCGGTGACGGCTGGAAAGTGCCACAGAAAAGAGACCACCAGCACTTACTTTAATATGGGCTTAGGATATTGATCTTAACTTACAGCTAAAGAGTTAGGTTTTAATTGACCTTTTCCGCCCAAAGTCCATATTAAAGTAAGTGCTGGTAAGGGTGAAACGGTGAGGTAAAAGCTCACCGCTCCGGCCGCGAGGTTCGGAGGCACGGCAAACCCCGACCGGAGTAAAGCCAAATAGGGAGGCTGGAGCTGCCCGCTCCGTTACCTCCGGGTAGGCTGCTGAGATAGATGGCTTCCTAACACAGGATCCGGCTTAACTCCCCCTTATCCTTATTTCCTAGCTGATCGGGTAAAAATAACCGAGCAGGCCGACACCGGCTAGAACTAACTGAACTATCCATAGCCTCCCAGTGACCTTGTTTTCCGGCCACTCGGCTTTCGGCAGCAGGTAGCTGTAATCTACTCCCTCCGCCGGCTCGAAGTGGTGATGCAGGGGGCTTATCTTGAAGACCCTTTCCCCCGTGCTCTTGTAGTAGAGAACCTGGATCATCACTGAGAACGTATCAAGAGCGAAAAGACCTCCGAAAAAAGGCAGTAAAAGCTCCGTGCGTGTAACTAGCGCGGCGGTCGCTATTATTCCACCCAGCGCAAATGCTCCTGTATCCCCGAGGAAGAGTTCGGCGGGATAAAAGTTGTACCAGAGGAAACCGAAAATCCCGGCAATGGAGATAAAAAGAATTGGTAGCAATTCTGTAAAACCTATTACTGCAAAAGTAACCAGTGAAATCACCGCCGCCCCACCGGCTAGACCGTCAAGCCCGTCCGTCAGGTTGACCGCATTGACGGTCCCGATCAGGACGAAGGCCGTCAGGGGGTAATAAGCGACGGTCGGTACGAGTAATTCTCCGCGGCTAAATGGAAGTATGAGCCTGTTTGGCTCTTCGAGCAGCAATAGGGACAGGAAAATCAGTGAAAGGGATACGATTAGCTGTAACAGTATTTTTTCCCCCGGCTTCAATCCCCGGGATTGTTCGTTTAAAATGCTCAGCAGGTCGTCAGCACAGCCGACGAGTCCGAAGCCAAACCCCCCAAGAAGAAAGAGAGGTAAGTAGTTCCTAACCGCGGGTAAATAAAACCATAGAAATGGGGACGAGAAACCCACGGCGGCCAGAATCGCCAGCCCTCCCATGGTTGGTGTACCGCTCTTGTGTTCGTGCAGGTTCGGACCCCAGCTCCTTATCTGCTGGCCGATACCTTCTTCGGACATGATCCTGATCATGAGGCCAGAGGCCGTTATTGAAATCCCTAAGGAGACTAGGCATAGGACGAAGGTAGTCAAAACCAAGTCTATTCACCTGTAGTTAAGCGGGAGTCATGAAAAAACCGGTGAAAGCGGGAAATCCGGGTTTGGTTGTTCAAAAAGCCCTTTCAAAAGCATGGCCGGCTCGGAGAATTTCCTTTTCGGCCAAGCTATCCCCGATTATCTGCATGCCGACAGGTAAACCGTCTACCTCCCCGGCCGGCATGGACATGGCCGGCAGTCCTGCCAGGTTGACCGGGACGTTAAAGACGTCCGAGAGGTACATCTCTAGCGGGTCGTCTATTTTGTCCCCGATTTCAAACGCCGGAGTCGGCGAAGTGGGGGCAGCTATCAGGTCTACCGATTCGAACGCACGGTCGAAGTCCTCTTTTATCAGCCTTCTGACTTTCTGGGCTTTGCCATAGTACTCGTCGTAATAGCCGGCTGAGAGCGCGTAAGTTCCAAGTAGTATCCTTCGTTTGACCTCCGGACCAAAGCCCTCGTCCCGGCTCTTCGAAAAGAGCTCGTCGATGGAGTCGGTATCCGCTCTGCTGGTGTATCTGACGCCGTCGAAACGTGCCAAATTGGCACTTGCCTCCGAGCTGGCTATCAGATAATAGGTGGCGATCGCGTATTCGCTATGGGGAAGAGAAACTTCCGCTACCTCCGCTCCGAGGTCCTCAAACGTTTCCCGCCACTTCTTCCCTTTTTCCCTGATGCTAGCGTCCAGCTCCTCGCCGAAGTATTCTTCCGGAAAGCCGACCTTGAGCCCCAATATTCCCCGATTGATCCCGGAGGTGTAGTCCGGAGTATCTTTTACGGCAGAAGTAGAATCCATCTCGTCGTAACCGGCAAGATAGTTCAGCAGGAGGGCTGCGTCGTAGACGTCCTTGGTGATCGGTCCGATCTGGTCCAGTGAGGACGCGAAAGCCGTGAGGCCATAACGGGATACCAGGCCGTAAGTAGGTTTCAGTCCTACGACCCCACAGAATGAAGCAGGGTGGCGGACGGAACCGCCCGTATCGGAACCGAGGGCGTAGATTGCCTCGTCGGCAGCTACCGCGGCCGCCGAGCCTCCTGACGAACCTCCAGGCACACGCGATAGGTCTCGAGGGTTCCTGGTGGTCTGAAAGTAGGAGTTTTCCGTAGAGGAACCCATCGCGAACTCGTCCATGTTGGCCTTGCCGAGGACGGGAGAGCCGGCCTCTTTCAGGGACTTGATAACAGTGGCGTCATAGACGGACTCGTAGTCCTTCAAGAACCTGGACCCGCAGGTCGTCTTGAAACCGAGTGTCTGTATGTTGTCCTTTATCGTCCCCGGTACTCCTTTTAACGGCCTGTCCAAAAATTCCCTTGCCGCTTCTAGTAGTTCTTCCTTGCCGGCCAGTTCCAGGTAGGCCTGGACGTTCTCCTCGACGTCGTCTATTTGTTCAAACAGGTCGTCGTAGAGCTCGTCCAACCTGTCGGGTTCGTCTTCCAGCAAATCCAGGGTCTCGTGTAAAGTCAGCTTGTTTAGGTTGATCGTAACTACCTCCCGGAATAGTCAATGTTTCTAAATGGGTTCCGACCAGGAACGGATTACCGGTCAATGGTTTTTTCAAAAATAAGGTCTTTCTAGCCGTTCGACAACTATTATAACGTTTGGGTATACGCGTTCAAACTTACAAACCCTCAGATCTTTCAGCTCCTCGGTCATGGTTTGATTTTCCGGTAAGAAAGTTCGCCTTCAGTTCCCGACACTTTCTTGCCGGAACCCGGTCGTCGGACATATGTGGTCCTCCTCCAGGGCTTTCTGGCCCGACTAGTACGATCGTAAGTTTGATTTAAAACTCTGAATTGGATAAAAAAAGGGAACGACCGCGGGATAGATTCCCGCGGTCGACGGTGTTCTAAATACCCCTCCTTCGAAATCGACGTTTAGTGGTAAACGTCCTTTAGCTTCCCTTTCCGGTAGTCGTCGTAGGCCGCCATGTCGAAGTTTCCATGGCCGCTGTAGTTGAATACGATTGTCTTGTCCTCGTTTTCTTCCTTCGCCTTCTTTGCCTCGTCTATTGCTGCCTTTATCGCGTGAGCTGACTCCGGAGCAGGTATGTAACCTTCTGTGTTTGCAAAAGTCAGTGCCGCCTCGAAGATGTCCGTCTGTTCGTAGGCTTTTGGAGTCATATAACCCTTACTGTTTAGCCTGCCGACTATCGGCGCCATGCCGTGGTAGCGGAGCCCTCCCGCGTGAATTCCGTCGGGTACGAAATCGTGCCCCAGGGTGTACATGTTCATCAGCGGCGTCATTTCTCCGCTGTCGGCGAAATCGTATCTCTGTTCGCCCTTGGTCAATGTCGGACAGGCCGTTGGTTCCGCTCCGATCATCTTTATGTCCTTTCCTTCCTCGAGTTTGTCCTTCAGGAAAGGCAAAACGAGGCCGCTGAAGTTGCTTCCACCGCCGACGCAGCCGATCAATACGTCCGGCTTCTCGCCCGCCTTCTCCAGCTGCAGTCGCGTCTCCTTTCCCAGGACGGATTGGTGGATCATCACGTGGTTCAGGACGCTACCCAGGGAGTACTTGGCGTCGTCGGATTTGGAGGCTACCTCGATTGCTTCGCTGATTGCCATCCCGAGGGTCCCTTCCGTGTCCGGGTCCTCTTCCAGGAACTTCCTTCCGGCCTCCGTTTCTTCCGAGGGACTTGGGACAATCTCGCCGTTCCACGTTTGGACCATCGACTTCCTGTACGGCTTCTGGTTGTAGCTGACTTTTACCATAAATACTTTTGCGTTCAGGCCAAGCTGTGACGTGGTAAAGCTAAGGGCGCTGCCCCACTGACCGGCTCCGGTCTCGGTAGTCAGGGTTTTGGTACCTTCTTGTTTTGCGTAGTAGGTCTGGGGTAATGCGGTATTCGGCTTGTGGCTGCCAGGAGGTGAAGCTCCTTCGTATTTGAAATATATGCTTGCCGGGGTTCCCAGCTTTCTTTCCAGGTTCGTTGCCCTGATTAGAGGGGTTGGTCTCCATATTTTATAGATCTCTCGCACTTCTTCCGGTATGTCTATTTCCCGCTCCCGGCTGGTTTCCAGCTCTATCGAACGTTCGGGGAAGATTTTCTTTAACTCCTCGGGCGGCATCGGTTCCCTCGTTTCCGGGTCCAGTGGCGGTTCGAGCGGTTCGTCGAATAAAGGTATAGGGTTGAACCACGTTTTGGGTGCGTCGGCTTGATCGAGATGGATCATCTTGTTTTCCATTTTACATACCTCCTGTTAGGTATAATATGTGGTAAGGTCTTGATATTGGCTCAAAGCAAGGCTGTACTGGAGTAAGGTTGTCAAAGTCGAGTTACGCTATGTTTGGCGGTTCAGGGCCGCCAGGCTGGCTCCAGCTGTTCGGGAAAGAAAGAGGGCAATTTGGGGTGGATCGAAAAAACGAAGGGAAAGGAAAGGTTTGTTATCCCGCAGAGTCGGTCTTTTTTATTGTGGGCCGGGCCAAACCCGATCACCTAGGTTTTTCATGTATTTCACCTCGTAATTATTCTCGACTAGTATAGCGAACTTTCCTTAGTTAATCAAGCTTCGATATCGAGAAGATCCTGATCCTCGTTGTCCGTTTGGCTTAAGAGGTTTCAGTACTTAACGATTATAGTATCCATTCTGAGCAGCGGGGAACTCCTGGACGAGTCGGGGAATGCTTGGCCGAGCGCCAGCGAGGGAGTCTCAGGAGCCCGAACCAGGGATCTTCCAGGCTATTTATGGGTTTGTTAACCGTAATGCTTTGCTGGAAGATTTATGAGGAGATAAAAACTCCGTATCAGCTTGCATACCCCGGTAGTCTGGCTTAATATTATCCTCGATCTGGGGCCGTAGCTCAGTCGGGAGAGCGCGTGGTCGGCATCCACGAGGTCACGGGTTCGAATCCCGTCGGCTCCACCACGATCCCTTTCATTCAGACCTTTTGCCTCTACCGACCTAATTTGATTACCGGCCAAGAAGATTATAGTCCGGATTGGTGGTGGTAAAGGAATTGAGTTTCATTCTTTCTTTATTATCCTGGCCTGACTCCCCAGCGTCGCGCTCACACGATCTCCCGGAATTTCTATCGTCGCGTCGGCTCCCACCAATGCGTCGGAAAGCTCCGTGTTTACGACCTCCGTTCCGGACATGATTATCGCGTCTTCGACGTGAGAGTCCTCGACTACTACGTCTTCACCTATGGAGACGTTCGGGCCCAGCTTCGAGTTAACGACCTCCGAGTTCTCGGCCACGCGGACCGGACCACTTATCTTGCTCTTTCGGATGACGCTACCCTGGTCCGTGCCTATCTCGGATCGTTTACGCAATTCGGTATCAACCGTTTCTCCTTCTATCGAAAGGTCGGTATCGCGAAGCAGGACGTCGTTCGCTTCGATTGCATCCCCCGGTCGCCCGACGTCAAGCCACCAGCCTTCGATCTCTGATGGCGTCACCCGCCTTCCTTCTTTGATCAAGCGCGCTATTGCATCGGTTATCTCCAGTTCTCCCCTGTCGGAGGGTTCTATTTCTTCTATGGCCGGGAATATCTCCTCGGTAAACAGGTAGGTTCCGACGATTGCCAGGTTGCTCGGAGGACGGTCCGGTTTCTCGACCAGGTCGACGACTTCCCCGCCCTCTATTTCGGCCACGCCAAACCTCTCCGGGTCCTCCACTGGTGCGAGAAGGATGGAGGCGGGCGAGTTGCTCTTTTGGAAATCGTTAACCATCTCCTCGAGTCCGGTCTGGAGAAGGTTATCCCCGAGGTATACCAGGAAAGGCTCGTCCCGGACGAAGTCCCGCGCACAGTCGACCGCGTGGGCCAGCCCCCTGGGGTCTTCCTGGTGGATATAAGTGATTGAAGCCCCCCACCTGGAGTTTCCCAGTACATCTCTGTACATCCCTTCCATTTCGGGGGATACGACCAGGCCGATCTCGTCGATCCCTGCATCGATGACTTTTTCGACGTTGTACCGCAGAATTCTTTTGTTTGCTATCGGTATCAGGTGTTTTGGAACGGAGTAGCTTATCGGACGCATTCTCGTACCTTTCCCGGCACAGAGAAACACTCCTTTCAAAACGATCACCTCGATTTGAAACCAATTATAACCCAATCTTTCACGCCTGTAAAAGTCCGTAATATGGTTTAATAAGTGGTACGAGTTGGGGGCGGACCGAACGTTGTTTTATCCCAGATGCGGGTTAAAATTGGGACGAATTCAATTCAATTCTCGAGCGGGAGGTCAAGATGTCTCAACCCCCAGTAGTTTCCGTATACGGCAACTCGGATTCAGGCAAAACTGAGCTGGTAGTGGATTTGATTCAGGAATTCAAAGGGGACGGCCTGAAGGTATGTACGATCAAGCACAGCCCTTCGGAGGTTTCTCTGGACGAAGAAGGAAAGGACACCTGGCGCCATAGAGAAGGTGGAGCGGAACTGGTCGTCTTCTCAACGGAAGTCGAAACCGACTTCCTCTTTCCCAAAGAGCTGGCGATAGGTGATATTCTCGAGATGGTTGATAGGATGGTCGATCCCGATCTGGTTATAGCGGAAGGGTACAAGGACGAAGACGTACCGAAGATAGCTGTGGGGGAAATCGACGAGAGGGAGAATACTCTGGATAGGTTTGACGGAAACCGGGCCAGGCTGAAGGAAGCCATAAGGCGGGAGATCGAGGTAAAAGCGATAGAGGAGGAGCTACCCGGCTTGGACTGTGGTAGGTGCGGCTACGCTAGCTGTAGAGAGCTTGCGGAGGCGATCCACGCGGGCGACAACGCCTTGGAAGACTGCGAAGTCAGGGAAGGGCGGTCCGTAATGCTGGAGGTAGACGGCGAGGAGATCCCTCTGGAGAACTTTCCGGCACTGATGCTCGAGGAAGGGTTGAAAGGCATGCTCAGGTCACTAAAGGGGGTAGACGGGGAAATCGAAAGAATAGACCTGACGATCGACGGTTGAGTTGGTTTTACACAGCTTAGAATTTGATCGCCGGCGAAAAGCTTTTTAGAAGGTACGGGGCCTTGACCGGGCTCGACGAGGTTGTATGGGATCCCCTTGTTGGGTTTATTGGTCGGCAGTAACGTCATCTTTAAGGGCGCAATATCTGATAAAAGACGGAGGAAGAATTGGACCGCTTCGAACTCTTTCGGGCCGAGGTGGTGGAACGGGACAGCCGGGTTACGGTAATAGCTAGGAAGGGCCCCGAGAAGTTCCGTGCCCACC
>JBKGZT010000002.1:0-48403 GCA_046543235.1 Candidatus Acetothermia bacterium
TTCCCCTTCAGTATCGCCCCCGATCTCGATCCTTTCCAGTTTCAAAGTATTTGGATTAAAAAACGCCTTGTAGGGTGGCTCTTTATCGGAATGTACGAACCTCGTCACGGCGTGTACCAGCTGGTCCAGCTCGTTCTTGTTGTTCCGGTCGTAAGGAGCGTAGGCCGGAATCCGACTATCTCCGAAAACGACGAAGGAGTAACTAGCTCCCTCCGCCGACTCTCCAGCCGCCGAGCAAGCCACCGGAAGGACGGTAGCCGATACAAGCAACGCCAAAACTAACGAAACCACGTTGGTTCTCTTAAGGCCTTCCTTCGAATGGTTCATGGTCTTCCCTCCCCTTTCCTTCATGGATTATAGAAGAGAATCCGACAGAAAAGCAAAATTTTACTCGTTTACGTTGGACATATCTCCCACAGTCCGTACCATTTTTTAAAGCAATTATCATGGTCAATACCCGCGGGGTAAAAAAACATGAACGAAAAATCGATCGGGAAGGTCGAGACGAAGAAGTACCATTACGATGATGAGATCCAGCTTGAAAGCGGGGCCGAATTCGGCCCTATCGACGTCGCTTATGAGACCTACGGCGAGCTGAACAAGGACAAAAGCAACGCCGTACTGATCTGCCACGCTCTGACGGGAGACGCTCACGCCGCCGGCTGGCACGAGGGCGACGAAAAGCCGGGCTGGTGGGATAACATGATTGGACCAGGGAAGGCTTTCGATACGGAAAAGTACTTCCTAGTAAGCTCCAACGTCCTCGGGGGCTGCAGGGGGACCACGGGTCCAGGCTCGATAAATCCGGAAACCGGGGAGCCTTACGGGCTGGATTTTCCCGTTATAACGGTAAAAGACATGGTTACCGTCCAGAGAAAGTTGCTTGACCACCTGGGAATAGACCAACTCTTCGCGGTGGCCGGTGGGTCCCTGGGTGGGATGCAGGCGCTCCAGTGGTCAATTACTTACCCAAAAGACGTGAAGTTCGTCATTCCGGTTGCGGCTACCGGCGGCTCCACGCCCCAGCAGATCGCCTTAAACGAGGTAAGACGCAGAGCAGTAATGTCGGACCCTAAATGGAAAGGAGGCGACTACTACGGCGATGAGCCCCCTGAGGACGGACTCCAGCTTGCCCGAATGATCGGCCACATTACCTATCTGAGCGATACGTCGATGAAGGAGAAATTCGGAAGAAAGCTTCAGGAGGGCGGCAAGTTCAACTTCGACTTCGAGGTCGACTTCGAGGTGGAGAACTACCTTCATTACAAGGGTGGCACCTTCGCCCAGCGGTTCGATGCAAACTCGTACCTTTACCTGACGAAAGCGGTAGACTACTTCGACCTGACGGACGAGGACGGCTCGCTGGTCGACGCTCTTTCCGAAGTCGAGAGCAATTTTTTAGTTGTCTCCATAACGTCCGACTGGCTCTACCCTCCTTATCAGTCGAAGGAAATAGTCAAAGCCCTGGAGGCCAACGACGTGGACGTGACTTACTCGGAGATAACTTCAACCTACGGCCACGACGCCTTCCTCCTGGAACCGGGCCAGCTTCACCACATGGTAGCCAGTTTCCTCTCGCAGGTCCTGGTCCGGGACGTCATGCAAGGCGACGTTCCCGTAATTCATAAGGACACTTCGATCAAACGGGCCTCCGAGTGCATCATAAACAGCGATTTTACCCACATTCCGGTCGTGGAAGAAGAGGATGAACTCGTCGGAATCCTGACAGCCTGGGACGTCGCAAGCGCCGTGGCGAACGACTACGACTCCCTAGCCCCGATCATGACCACCGACGTTATTTCAGCCCTGCCTGATGAGCCGATCAAGGAAGTCACGAAAAAGATCAATAAATACAACATCTCGGCACTCCCGGTTATTGACGAAAACCATAAAGTCCTGGGCATAGTAACCAGCGACAGCATAACTCAGCTGGTCCAGGGCCAGCAGCCGATTCCGGGGACGGAAGTTATGGAAAAAGAGTAGCTCCCAGACCTTTCCTCTTAAAGTCAACGGCACTGCGATTTAAAAACCCCTGCGAAATTACATGGTAAATACCATCTTAGATCTTTTACCTATACCAAGCTAATTTGATTAACGACGGTGAAAGAATTGAGACCATATTTACTGCTGGAAATTCTTACTTCTGATATTCCCCGAGAGTCTTGACCACGATCTCCTCCCGGGCGGAATTCTTGATCGCCCGGACCGCGGCGTGAGCGGCCTGCAGATCGGTAATATAGGGAATGTTCAGATCCACGGCAGCTCGGCGAATCTTGAAGCCGTCCCTATGCGGTTTCTTGCCTTCGGTCGGAGTGTTGACGATCAGGTCAAGCTCCTCGATCCTGTCCAAAACGTCCGGAGAACTTTTATCGACTTTATTTATCTTGCCGATCTTCACTCCCCTCTCCGCCAGAAAACCAGCGGTACCTACCGTACCCAGCAAGTCCAAACCGGCTTCCTCTAGTTCCTTCGCGATGGGCACGATTTTCTCCTTGTCCTCGTCCCTGACGCTCAACATGACGGTACCCCTGACGGGAAGTTCGTTTCCGGCAGCCAGCTGGGCCTTATAGTAGGCGAGGTCGAAGCTCTCAGCGATACCCATCACTTCCCCGGTTGACTGCATTTCCGGTCCCAGAATTGGATCAACTCCCGGAAGGTTCTCGAACGGGGAAACCACCTCCTTTACAGCCACGTCACCGCGGGCCTTTTCAGGATAGTCAATCTCTTCCAGCGTCCTCCCGGCCATCACTTTTGCCGCGATTCTCGCAAGAGGTACGCCGGTAGCTTTGCTCAAATATGGTACGGTCCGGCTCGAGCGAGGGTTTGCCTCCAGCAGGTAGAGGTCACCATCCTTAACTGCGAGTTGTACGTTTAACAGGCCGACGACGTTTAGGGACCTCGCTATCCTCTTCACGTTTCTCTCAATTTTCGTCAGAATTTCCGGGGAAACTGACTGAGGCGGAAAGACACAAGCAGAGTCCCCGGAATGGACTCCGGCGTGCTCGATGTGCTCCATGATTCCACCAATTAAAACGTCTTTCCCGTCCGAAACCGCGTCCACATCTATTTCCGTACTGTTCTCCAGAAACCGATCTATCAATATCGCCCCGCCCTCCCCGGATTCCAGCGACCGATCGAGATACTCGGAAAGTTCCGAACGTCCGTAGATAACTTCCATTTCACGACCTCCCAGCACGTAGGAGGGTCGAATCAGGACCGGAAACCCGATCACCTCGGCCAGTTCGATCGCCTCTTCGGCCGATCGGGCAATTCCGTTCTCGGGCTGGGAGACCTGGATCTCCGATAGTAGATCGCTAAATCGATCCCGGTCCTCTGCTACGTCCATCTTCTCCGGGGCGGTTCCATAAATTTCCGTCTTTAGGTCCTCCCTGCTCGCGAGTTCGTCTTTCAGCGGCTCGGCGAGGTTGACGGATGTCTGACCACCGAACTGAACTATAACCCCGTCCGGGTTTTCCGCCTCGATCACGTTCATCACGTCCTCCAGGGTCAGGGGGTCGAAGTAGAGTCGATCCGAGGTATCGTAATCGGTCGAGACCGTCTCCGGGTTGTTATTTAGCATAAGTGTCTCGATACCTTCCTCTTCCAGCCCCTCTATAGCGTGAACGCAGCCGTAATCGAACTCTATCCCCTGACCGATCCTGATCGGGCCTGCCCCAAGTATGAGTACCTTCTCTTCTCCTCCATCCTCCTTGACCCGGCCATCATCTCCCGTGAGTCGTTTGTTTTCCTTGTAAGTGGAGTAGAAGTAGGGGGTTTCGGCCCTGAATTCCCCGGCACAGGTATCCACGGATTTGTAATCCAGATACAGCTCCTCCTTTCTCCGTTCTTCGACCACATCTACTTCTACCCCAGCGGCCCGGGCTATTTGCTCGTCGGTGAACCCCTTCAACTTAGCCTCAGTCAGGTTCTCCCTCCAATCTTCCTCCAGCGTATTCTCTAACTTTACGATATTCTCGAACTTACGGATCCAGAACGGATCTATCTGCGAATGCTCTGACACTTCTTCGACGTTCATTCCCGAACGGAGCGCGTCGTATATCGCGAATTTGCGTCGGTCGGTCGGTCGCTTCAGGTACTCCTCTATCTCCTCTCGGTGCTCGAAGACGTCCCTACCTTTCTCGTCGAGGCCGTCTTTTCCGATGTCAAGAGACCGGACCGCTTTGTGGATCGCCTCCTCCAGGTTTCGACCTATTGCCATAACTTCCCCGGTGGACTTCATCTGTGTCGTAAGTTCCCTGTCAACCGCCCGGAATTTTTCGAACGGCCACTTGGGGATCTTTACGACCGTGTAATCTACGGTCGGTTCGAACGCCGCCGGGGTCTCGCCGGTCACGTCGTTCGGTATTTCGTCCAGTCTCAACCCAATGGAAATCTTCGCCGCCACCCGGGCTATCGGATAACCTGTCGCTTTCGAGGCCAGGGCCGAAGAACGGGAAACACGGGGATTAACCTCCACCACTCTGTATTCGCCCGTCTCAGGGTTGAGAGCAAACTGAATGTTGCAACCACCCTCGACTCCCAGCTTTCGGATTATCTTGATAGCCGCCGAACGCAGTTTCTGGTGTTCCAGGTCCGAAAGCGTCTGAGAAGGAGCCACGACCATTGACTCGCCGGTATGGATTCCCATCGGGTCCATGTTTTCCATGTTGACGATGGTAATACATGTGTCGTTAGAGTCCCGAATGACCTCGTACTCGAACTCCTTCCAGCCCTCGATGCTCTCCTCGATCAGGACCTGATTTATCCGGGACAACTCCAGGCCCCGGGAGACTATCCTCTCGAATTCGTTCTCCGTTTTGGCCAGCCCTCCGCCGGCACCTCCAAGCGTGTAAGCCGGTCTCACTACCAGGGGAAGGCCCAGATCGTCCCTCGCTTCTTTCGCTTCCTCCAGGGTGCCGACGGGCGAACTCTCTGCCACTTTTTCGTCGACTGAATTCATAATCCCTTTGAACTTGGCCCGGTCCTCGCTATCCCTGATGGTTTCCACCGGGGTACCAAGCACCTCCACACAGTGCTCTTCCAGAACTCCCCGTTTGTCCAGCTCCGCCGTAAGGTTCAGACCAGTCTGTCCGCCCAGCCCGGCGGCTATTCCGTCCGGTTCCTCCCTTTCGATTACTTTCTCCAGCACCTCCGGTGTCAAAGGCTCGACGTAAACGGAATCCGCCATATCGGGATCCGTCATTATCGTTGCAGGATTGGAATTAACTAAAGCAACCTCCACTCCTTCCTCCCGTAAACCCTGACATGCCTGAGAGCCGGAGTAGTCGAATTCGGCCGCCTGACCGATTCGGATCGGTCCACTTCCAACAAGCAGGACTTTCTCGATATCGGAACGTTTAGGCAAAACTACCTCCCATAATTTCTTCGACCCGATCGAAAAACGTTTCTTCCGTGTCTTTCGGTCCTGGAGAAGCTTCCGGATGATATTGAACGGCAAATACGCCGTCATCCTCGTCCTCGATAGCTTCCACCGTACCGTCTATCGAGTTGGTTTCGGTGACTTCCAGTCCTGTACTCTTAAGGGACTCGCCGTCAATCGCGAAGCCGTGGTTCTGGGATGTAATATTCACCACCCCCGAACGGTGATCCTTCACAGGCTGGTTTGCCCCTCTGTGTCCGAACTTTAGCTTATAGGTCTCACCGCCTAGCGCCCGGGAAATAATCTGCGCACCGAAACAAATCCCGAACAGAGGTAGGCGGCCGTAGAAGCTCTTCGCGACTGACTCAGGAATACGGGCTTTAGCCGGATCACCCGGGCCGTTAGTAAAAAATATTCCGTCCGGGTCGTAGGATTCGACCTCCTCCGGGTCCGTGTCGTGAGGCAACAGAGCCACCTCGAAACCCCTATTCACAAGGTTCCTCAATATGTTTCTCTTCACTCCGGTATCGATCACGGCCATCCTGAGGCCGTTTTCTCCCAGGAACCTCCCCTGGTCCGAGCTGACCTCGGGGATCAACTCCTTTTCCGTGATAGGCGGCTGGTTTTTCGCCAGAGATGCCACCTCTCTTTGTTCGAATTCACCAACGGCAATGGCCGACTTAACCGTTCCTTTCTTTCTTATTTTCAGCGTCAGATCCCTCGTATCGACTCCGACAATTCCGCGGGAGCCGTTAACTTCCAGGAACTCTGATACGGTTCCCTCCGATTCCATGTGATCAGGAAGAGGGTTTATCTCCCTGGCAACGATCCCTTCCGCCTTTACCGAATCCGACTGGCGACTTTTCTCTTGAATCCCGTAGTTTCCAATCAAAGGATAAGTAAACATCAAATTTTGCCCCTTATAGGAAGGATCGGTCAGGGATTCTTCGTAGCCGGTAAATGACGTATTGAAAACGAGCTCGCCGAGCGAGACCCCGTCGGCGCCTAGACCCTTTCCTTCTATAACGGTGCCGTCTTCAAGTGCAAGCAGACCCTTTTTCATCTTTCCCCTCCATCATCGTCTCCGTACGAACTCTTCTTTCCGAGGCTCTTCAGGGCCAATCGGAAGTTCGTACTTTCGGCGGTCCACCTCTTTCTTTTTTCCTCCAGCTCCGCCCAGCTGTCCTCAAGACATAGGTTCCCGGGACCACCCTGGTGGTCTCTTGACTCGATAACGTCCCTAATTCGATCGGGGTCGATTCTTCCGCCCGTATCGGTGGAACCAAGCTCTTCCTTGACCGCCCTGTAGGCTTCTCGAAATGGCTCCCCTTTCTCGACCCGGGAGAAGACCTTATCAGTTGCAAATACTTCTTCCGAAAAAGCGGCTTTCAGGTTTCGCTCATTTAACTCCAGGTTCTCTATCAGCGGCGAAAGTACCTCGATCGATTCGTGGATAGAATCCAGCCCTTCCATCAGGGACCTTTTAGTTTCCTGCAGATCCCTGCTGTAGCCAGCCCGAAGGCCGTGCAGAAGCGCAAATATCTCCGACAGGTAGCCGGAGAAACGGGAAGTCCTGCCACGAACCAACTCGAGAACATCAGGGTTTTTCTTCTGGGGCATTATTGAAGAACCCGTCGTAAACGGCTGAGGAATCGTAAAGTATCCGAATTGCTCGTCGCTAAATACAATCAAATCCTCGGCCAGCCGTGATAAGTCGAGTGCAACTCCGGCAAGCCCGGATAGAAGCTGGAACTCGAATTTCCCCCGGCTATTCATTACGTAGATCGCGTTTTTCTGAACTTTTCCGAAACCGAGCAGGCCAGCTGTTAGCTCCCTGTTTAGCCTAACGGGGACTCCGTAACCCGCCCCGGCTCCGAGCGGGGACTGGTCCAGCAGCTCTAGCGAGGAGCCCAGCGGAACCAGGTCATCCAGAAGAGCTTCGGCATAAGATCCGGCCCAGAGACCGACCGAAGAGGGCATGGCTTTCCTGCTGTGGGTAAAACCCACCATCGGCGTACTGGCTCCTTCTTCAGCTAATTCAAGCAGCGACTCGATCAGTTCGAATAAGGCATCAACTACGCCGAATAATCCGTCCTTCGCGTAAAGCCGCAGGTCCACCATCACCTGATCGTTGCGCGATCTGGCAGTGTGTAGCTTGCCTCCGAGCTCGCCCAGTTCATCCGTTAGTTCGTTTTCCACCCTCGTGTGGATGTCCTCATCGTCCGAAGTGAGCTCTATTTCTTCCTCAAGAAGATTCCTCAGTCCTTCCCTTAACTCTTCCGCTTCCGAAGAGGTTAGCAGGCCGATTTCTTCCAATCCAGTTACGTGGGCAATCGAACCTAATATATCGTAGTCGGCCAGCCGCTGGTCGTACCCCACGTCAGCGCCCGCCGTGAACTCCTCCACCAGCTCTACCAGCCCGGATTCGTCTCTTCTACCTTCAAGCTCCCAGACTTTCATTCTTCTTTTGAATTTTTCTGCTTGTTGAAACCAACCCGGGTCGGCAGGCTCCAGATATCGATGAAGCCTTCCGAAGAGGACTGATCGAATGTGCTACCCTCGTCGTAGGTCGCCAGCGAGTAGCTATAGAGGCCGTTTTCCGAGCTCCGGCCGGTTACCGTGGCTTTTCCCTTGTAGAGTTTTAGCTCTATGGTTCCCTCGACCTTTTCGTTTACCTTGTCAATGTAGGCATTAAGATCGGCCATCAGCGGATCGAAGGCCAGTCCCTGATAGACCATTTCCGCCCACTTCTTATCGACCATGGGTTTGAACCCATTCTCGTGCCGGGTCGAGCAGTACTTTTCGAGCTCCTCGTGGGCCTTTAGTATTACCGATGCTGCCGGTGTCTCGTAAATTTCGCGGGACTTGAGGCCGACGATTCTATCTTCCACCATATCAATCAAACCGACGCCGTGTTTTCCAGCCAGTTCCGTGAGTTCTTTTATCAGAGGAACCAGATCGGTCTCTTTCCCGTTCAGCTTTACCGGAACTCCACTTTCGAAGGTCAGCTCGACGTATTCCGGTTCGTCCGGAGCTTCCTCCACCGGATTGACCAGCTCGTGGACGTCATTCGGGGGCTCCACCGCCGGGTTCTCCAGCTCTCCGCATTCGACACTTCTCCCCCAGAGGTTTTCGTCGATCGAATAGGGTGAACCTTCGTCCACCGGTATGGGGATACCTTTTTTCTCCGCGTAATCGAGCTCCTCGTCGCGACCCATATCCCACTTTCGGATCGGGGCCAGAACCTCAACCGACTCGTCCAGGGCCGTTATGGAGGCCTCGAACCTTACCTGGTCGTTGCCCTTGCCCGTACTGCCGTGTGCTATGGCGGATATATCCTCTGATTTGGCGTACTCAACGGCGATTTCGCTCATCAGCGGTCTGGCCAGTGCGGTGCTTAAAGGATAACTGTCCTGGTATAGTCCGTTTGCTTTTATACTTTGCGCGATGTATTCTTCCGCAAACTGCTCCTTTGCGTCAATTACGAAAGCGTTCTCTGCACCCAGGTCGAGGGCCTTTTCCTTTACCTTATCCAAATGTGCTTCCCGTTGTCCGACGTCAACCGTAAACGTGGAAACTTTCGCTTCGTACTTATCCTGGATCCAGGTCAGCATGACCGAGGTATCCAGGCCGCCGGAGTACATTAACAGTACGTGATCGATTTGATCCTTGGTTTCTGGATCGACTTCCAAACTCGATGCTTCTGCTTTTGTAGATTTCATCTTAGTTGCCTTGCTCAATGACATCACCTCAGAAAGTTCTGGTTTTAGATGGGATATACGAAAATTACCGGTAGGCCGCTCTGCCGGGGCCGGACTATGTATCGCCGGAAATCCGAGAATTAGCAGAGGTCCCGGAGAAAAGATCTAATTTATATGGAATAAAAAAAGAATTAGAGAGAGGTTAGCCCTCTCCTCAACGGAGAGATAGCGGAGATGAGGAAGCCATTTAGAAGACGGAAAGTGAGTTTAGAGTGCTTAACTGTTGTGGTCATGATTCGGCCACCTCTTAGGGAGGAATTTATGGTATAGTGTATTCGATTTCAAGGGTAGTTTTTTCTATTTTCCTATTTGACCGGAAAACCAAATAGTTTAAAGGTATCCCGAGGTAAAGTTGAAATATGAATAAATATTATCTCCATAAATGCAAATTCGTGGGTTGAATTTCCCTTTCACGTTCGTTAAACTCGATTCCAATATAGGCGGGAGAAAATATGACCCTAGAATCTATTACGAAGGAGAGCTTCTCGACGAATGGTTTAAGTACCGGTACCAAATCCGGTATTGCTCTCCTGTTATCCCCGCTGCACTCCAGGCCGAAGGGGATTTAATCCCCTTTCATATCTAAACTAAATTTTTCTATTCTCTTCTCGTTATCTGTTTCTTTTTCAGTAAAGGTAGAGTACATTACAGAGATTTTAACTATTACATAAATTCAGGAGGTGTTTACAATGGTCAGCTGTCCCGAATGCGCTACGGAAATCGATCTTCCGGACGACACGATCAAGAACGAGATCCTCGATTGCCCCACCTGCGGCCTTGAACTGGAAGTGGTGAGCCTGGACCCGGCCGAGGTCGACCTGGCTCCCGAAGAAGAAGAAGACTGGGGGGAGTAAGTTGAAGATAAACCTGGGGGTGCTGGCTTCGAGGATCAGGCTGGAGGAAAAGCTGCTGATTAAGGAAGCAAGAAAGCGTCAGGAAGTGAGCCTGACTATCGTCGACCCAAGAGAATTTACCTGGGGTGAAACCGACTTGAGTCACCTGGACGTGTTGCTGGACCGGGAGATATCCCAGTCCAGGGCTTATCATATAATGGAACTATTGACGGGGACGGGCGTTACTCTCGTCAACGACTTTCAGACCGTTCAGCTATGTGGCGACAAGGCATTTACCTCGGTAAAACTCAAAAAAGAGGGTGTACCCACTCCCGACTTCAGGGTCGCCTTTGACAGGAAAAGCGCCCTCAGGGCGATTGAAGACATCGGCTACCCCGCGGTGTTAAAACCGGTAGATGGGTCCTGGGGTAGAATGGTGTCCAAAATAGACAACAAGGAAGCCGCGGAGGCAACGCTGGAACACAAATCACAGCTTAACTCGCATTACCATTCGATATACTACGTTCAGGACTTCGTAGAAACCGGCAAAAAGGACATCCGAGCCTTCGTCCTGGGAAACGAGGTCATAGGCGCGGCCTACCGGGAATCGGATCACTGGATCACAAACGCGGCCCGCGGAGGAGAATCCCGACCTTACCCGGTGACGGAGGAACTGGAGAATATAGTGAAGGCCACCAGCGAAGTATTTGGTGGAGGAGCCCTGGCAGTCGACCTGCTGGAAAGTGAAAGAGGATTACTGATAAACGAAGTGAACTGTTCTATGGAATTCAAGGAGTCCATGAAGGTAATAGACCGCGACATACCTGCGGATCTGCTCGACTACACTCTCGAGCAGGCTGAGGTCTCCGAGGAGGTTACCCGAGACAGATGTCTAGTCTGAATTTAGGTCTTCTCTTTTCCCGAATCAGGGTCGAGGAGAAGAAATTGATCAAAGAGGCGGAAAAGCGAGGTCACGATGTGAGCCGGGTAGATAGTCGAGAGCTGGTCTTCGACTTCGACGAGGATTACGAACTGGACGTCCTGCTGGAGCGGGACGTATCTCACTCTCGAGCCCTCTATACCCTAAACCTTTTCGAAAACGGCAACGTTCCGACAGTAAATTCTTATAAAACGGCAAGGATCTGCGGTGACAAAATCGCCACCACCAAAGCTTTGCGTGATGCCGGTGTGCCAACTCCCGACGTGAAAGTAGCTTTTACGAAGGAAAGTGCTCTGGAAGCAATAGAAGAAATGGGTTACCCGGCCGTCTTAAAACCGGTGACTGGTTCATGGGGCAGGTTACTGGCCAAGGTCAACGACCGGGACTCGGCAGAAGCCATTTTGGAACACAAGAGCCAGCTCGGTTCCTACTACCACAAGATATTCTACATCCAGGAGTACGTGGACAAACCTAACCGAGACATCAGGGCTTTCGTCGTCGGTGACGAGACGATCGGTGCAATTTACCGGGAGTCCGACCACTGGATCACGAATACTGCCCAGGGCGGCGAGGCGACAAACTGTCCAGTAACCGACGAAATAGACCGGATATGTCAGGATGCAGCGGAAGCAGTCGGAGGAGGAATTCTGGCCGTTGACCTGCTCGAAGGAGAAGACGGCCTCACCGTGGCCGAAGTGAATTACACCGTGGAATTCAAGAACAGTATAGAGCCGACCGGCGTCGATATTCCCGGTAAGATAATCGATTACGTCGAGAAGGTCGGGGAGGGCGAAGGGCGATGACGGAAAAGAGACGAGCGGCCATCGTCGGAGGTTCCGGCTATACCGGAGGAGAGCTGGTCCGGATACTCGCCAACCACCCAAAAATCGAGCTCGTCGGGGTGACATCGAGGAAAAACGAGGGCAGATCGGTGAGCAAAATCCATCCCAACCTGCGGGAGAAAACTGAACTGGACTTTATCCACCCCGAGGATTTGAGCTCGGAGTTTTCGGAACTCGATATACTTTTCACGGCACTGCCTCACGGAAAGTCCATGGAGCTGATGGAGGACTACCTGCCGCTGGCCGATAAAATCGTGGATCTTTCGGGGGACTTCCGTCTGGACGATCCGGACGAGTACGAGAACTGGTACGGGAAGGAGCACAGCTCCCCCGAACTAAACGAAAAATTCACCTATGGACTGCCCGAACTGCACCGGGAGGAAATAAAGGAATCGGATTACGTCGCTTCGCCCGGATGTACTGCAACTGCGGCGATAGTTCCTCTCTATCCGGTAGTTTCGGAACTGAGCGACGGTATAGTACGTATAGCAGTCGATTCGAAGGTCGGTTCTTCCGCTGGCGGCGCCAGCGTAAACCCCGGCAGCCATCACCCGGAACGGCGCGGCGTTGTCCGTAGTTACAAACCGACCGGGCATAGACATACGGCCGAAATGGAGCAGGAGCTTGGAGCGACCGTCTCCTTTTCCCCCCACGGAGTGGAGATGGTTAGAGGTATATTGAGTACGATCTACGTCCTGTACGAGGAAGCACCGGGAACCGGGGACGTCTGGAAGGCGCTGAGGAAACACTACGGCGACGAAGCGTTCGTCAGATTCGTCAACGAGAGAAAGGGAATCTACCGTTACCCGGAACCCAAATTACTGAATGGAACGAATACCGTGGAGATTGGATTCGAGTTGAGCCGGCGTGACGACCGGCTGGTGATGATGTCGGCGATAGACAACCTGGTTAAGGGAGCAGCCGGTCAGGCGGTCCAGTCGGCCAACCTGTCCTGCGGTTATCCGGAGAACGCCGGGCTGAAAAGGACCGGTCTGCATCCGATTTAGGAGGAGAGATAGGAATGTTTGTGGTAAAAATTGGCGGAAGCGAGGCAATCGACTACGAGTCCTTCCTGGAGGACCTGGCCGGTTATGAGAACTGGATCCTCCTTCACGGAGGGTCTCACGAACTGGACAGGATTTCCGAGGAGCTCGGCCATCCACCGAGGTTCGTCGAATCCGTCTCCGGTTATACCAGCAGGTATACGGACGAAGAGACGGTCGACCTGATCAACATGGTTTACCCGGGGAAGATGAACAAGTTCATCGTCGAAAAACTTCAGGGGCTCGGAGTGGACGCCTTCGGTTTTTCGGGTCTGGACGGTCGGGTCCTCGAGTGCAAGAGGAAGTCGAGCTTGAAGATAAAAAAGAACGGGAAGAAGGTAGTCCTCCGGGGAGAGCACAGCGGGATAATCAAGCAGGTCAACAAGGAGCCGATCGAAATTCTCCTATCCGCTGGCTACAGCCCGGTCCTTACCATCCCCGCGGTTACCTTCGAGGGAACGGCCGTCAACGTGGACGGCGACAGGGCCGCTGCAGAAGTCGCACGTGCCTTCTCGGTGGAAAAACTGCTTCTTTTATCCGACGTTCCTGGATTACTGGAGGACGTCAACGAGGAGGATAGCCTGATAGAAGAGATAGATCACGAGGAGATCGAGAGCTATTCGGATGGCTACGCCAAGGGAAGGATGAAGAAGAAATTGCTGGGCGCGGGCGAAGCCATAGATTCCGGTGTCGGCTCGGTGGTACTTGGTGACGGAACTGTAGAAAAACCCGTTACTAAGGCCCTATCCGGAGCCGGCACGGAGATTAATTAGAAATGGCGGTGAGAAAAATGAATTATCGCGACAAGGAAGACAGGTTTTCTACCGGCGTCTACTCACGTCAGAACCTACAGCTGGTAGAGGGTTCGGGGACTACCGTCCGGGACGAGGGAGGAAACGAGTACCTGGATCTCACTACGGGCATAGGCGTCGCGGCCGTAGGGCACTCAAACGGGGTCGTGGCAGAGGCGATCAAGGATCAGGCCGAAACTCTATTAACCTGTTCACCGGCTTACTTTTACAACGACACGAGGTCGAAATTGCTGGAAAAACTGGCTGAGATCACACCGGGGGAGCTGGGCAGGTCCTTCCTCTGTAATTCGGGAACCGAGGCAATCGAAGCTAGCCTCAAATTCGCCCGGTCCCACACGGGGAGAAAGGAGATAATAGCAACCATGCGGGGTTTTCACGGAAGGACCCTCGGATCGCTGAGCGCCACGTGGAAACGAAAGTACAGCAAGCCATTTAAACCCCTAGTACCGGGTTTTAGCCACGTTCCTTATGGAGATTTGGAAAAACTGGAAGAAGAGATCTCGGAGGAGACGGCCGCCGTCCTCCTGGAACCAATTCAGGGGGAAGGAGGAATCCACTTGCCGCCGGAAGGTTACCTCAACGGCGTCCAAGAACTCTGTAACGACGTCGGTGCTTTGCTCGTACTCGACGAGGTTCAGACCGGTTTCGGCAGAACCGGGGAGATGTTTGCCGGTCAACACTGGGACGTTACTCCCGACGTTATGGCACTGGCAAAGGCGATGGGCGGCGGTGTTCCGATAGGAGCTTCCGTGGTAAGGAAAGACATGGAGTTCACCCCCGGACTTCACGGAAGCACCTTTGGAGGTAACCCGTTGACGGCTCGAGCGGCCCTGGCGACGATCGATTACATTCAGGACGAAAACCTTGTCGACCTCGCCCGGGAACGAGGGGAGTACTTCAGAGGGGGACTCGAAGAGATAGCCGAAGGAAACGAAAAACTTGTCCGGGAGGTCAGAGGCTTGGGGCTAATGCTCGCTCTTCAGCTTCGAAAAAAAGCCGGACCATACCTGGATACTCTGATGGAAAGGGGAATACTGGCTCTGCCAGCCGGATCCTCGGTTTTGAGGTTTCTACCGCCTCTGGAAATTAGCACGGAGGAGATTGATAGAGTTCTTGAGGTATTGAATGAGGTGCTTGTTAGTGAATAACCCGGCTGAAGATAATCCATGGATAACGTAATCGGTATTTTAACAGGCGCTATTAAATTACAGCGCCCTCAATAGGAAGTGGTTGAGAGATAACTTCACTTCCGGAGGTGTTTCTTTCCCCCTCGACGGGGGAAAGATGGAAAGGGGGTGAAAAGCTTGAAAACTTCACCCCCACCTTGATCCTCCCCCATCAAGGGGGAGGAAAAAGTTACAAAGCTTTTGTAAGCGTGTAAAAGTATTCATTTTTCGATCCGTTCCTGATGGAAGTAAATTTGAAGGTACTTTCTTGCGTCTAAATTTACAGGAGGTCCAAAATGGGGGAAGTAAAAATAGTGGATACGACCCTGCGGGATGGAGAACAAACCGCGGGCGTCGTTTTCGCCAACGAAGAGAAGGTCAGGATTGCCAAGTTGCTGGATCGAGTCGGGGTAGATCAGATCGAAGCCGGCGTACCTGTCATGGAAGGAGATGAACGAGAATCGATAGAGAAGATCGTCGATGCCGACCTGAATGCCAGTATAATGGGCTGGAACCGGGCGGTGGTTTCGGACGTGAAATCCTCTATCAACTGCGGAGTCGATGCGGTGGCGGTTTCCGTCTCGACGTCCGATATCCACATAGATAAGAAATTGAACCAATCAAGAGAATGGGTCCTGGAACACATGACGGAGGCGACGAAGTTCGCAAAGGACCACGGCCTCTACGTCTCGGTCAACGCCGAGGACTCGACCCGCTCGGATTTCGGCTTTCTGGTGGAGTTCGCGAAGCGGGCAAAAGAGGCAGGGGCCGACAGGCTCAGGTACTGCGATACCGTCGGAATAATGACCCCACTGAAGATCCACAAGGATATCAAGAACCTGAAAAGCGAAGTCGACATAGATATAGAGATGCATACTCACAACGACTTTGGCCTGGCAGCTGCCAATGCCCTTACCGGCGTAAAAGGAGGGGCAAAATACGTCGGCACCACGGTAAACGGTCTGGGAGAGAGGGCCGGCAATGCCCCTCTTGAAGAGGTCGTTATGGCGTTAAAACACCTGGAGGATATGGATCTGGGGTTCTACACGAGTGACTTCCTGGAACTCTCCGAGTACGTCGCCCAGGCGTCGGCACAGGACCTACCGGTCTCCAAGGCAATCGTCGGCTCAAACACGTTCGCACACGAGTCCGGAATTCATGCCGACGGCGTATTGAAGGACTCCGAAACCTACGAAGCCTTCAAACCCCAGGAGGTCGGGGCCGAAAGACAGCTCGTAATCGGCAAGCATTCGGGGAAGAAAGCCATACTGGCCAAGTTCGAGAAGGAATACGGCATCGACCTAACCGACCGGGAGGCGGAGGCACTTCTGCCTAAGGTGAGGAGAATGGCCGTCGAATTGAAACGCGCTTTGTTCGACAAGGAGCTTGTTTCGCTCTACGAAGAGCTTGAACTCGAAGAAGAAGCAGAAAAAGCAGAGGAGGTAGCATAATTTTGACCACACGGACAGCAATGACGGTTTCGGAAAAGATTTTAACCCAAAAGACCGGAAAGAAAGTCGAAGCAGGTGAGATAGTCGTCGCAGATCTCGACTTGATGATGTTCCACGACGGCACTTTTCATCTGGTAACAGAAGCCTGGCACGAACTGGAGAACGGCAAAGTGGCCAAGCCTGAGAGCGTAGTGATGGTAATAGACCATAGCGCGCCTCCGCCGACCGCGAGCGCCGCCAACCTTCATAACCAGTTACGGGACTTCGCGGAGGAACACGATCTCAAGCTCTACGACTCCGGGGAAGGTATCTGCCACCAGCTAGTACCGGAGGGCGGACACGTAGTACCCGGTGATCTGGTTGTCGGAGCCGACTCGCACACGACAACTTACGGCGGGGTAAATGCTTTTTCTACCGGTGTAGGGGCTACTGATCTGGCATCAGCCCTGCATACCGGGAAACTGTGGTTTAAGGTACCGGAGACGATCAGGGTGAACTTGCACGGAGAACTGAACGACGGCGTCTACTCGAAAGACCTTATACTCTACATGGCAGGAGAACTTACCGCCGACGGCGCGACCTACAAGACACTGGAGTACGGTGGAGAAGGTTTAAAATCACTAAGCATTCCCGCCCGGTTCACGGTCTCCAACATGGCAATCGAGCTCGGCGGCAAAGCGGGGATAATGGAACCGGACGAGAAAGCCCTGGACTGGGTATCGGAGCACTCCGACAAGGAACCGAATCCCGTGGAGCCCGACGAAGGCGCGGATTACGAAAGGGTCATGGATATAGACCTGGGAGACATAGAGCCCTCCATAGCTGCACCTCACGAGGTCGACAACGTTTCACCATTGACCGAACTGGAAGGAACCGATATAGATCAGGCCTTCGTAGGCACGTGCACCAACGGCCGACTCGAGGACTTAAAAGAAGCAGCAAAGATAGCTGAAGGGAACGAAGTCGCGGATGACGTCAGGTTTATCGTAGCTGCTGCTTCACAAGATATCTACCAAAAAGCCATGAATCAGGGAATACTCAATACATTGACGGGGGCCGGCGCGACAGTTATAGCACCCGGATGTGGTCCCTGTCTCGGTACCCACAATGGAATCCCCGGTGACGACGAAACGGTGATTTCCACGGCCAATCGTAACTTCAAGGGGAGGATGGGAAACGAGAGCGCGGGCATTTATCTTGGCTCTCCGGCTACAGTCATGGCTTCGGCAATAGAAGGTAAAATCACCGATCCACGAAATTACGTATAGGATAAGAGACATGGTGATCCTTGCTCGACAATGAAAAATCGAATCAGATTTTGCTATTCCGTCGATAAAACCACAGGTGATTTCCCCAGCGTGGAAATTGCCCCTTCCGATCTCGGCCTCGCTCCCAACCTTTCTTTGTTTAACTATGACGAAGAGAGGGGACCGAACCGAGAAAATTCCAGCGACGCGGCGCATATGTTTGACCGATCCAGCACTTACCTGAGGCACGATACTTGGTCACATTTGACGTACGTTAAACAATTACAGCTGAGATAATAAGCCCCTTTAATAAGCTTTTAGCCAAGTTGATAACCCTCAGGTAAGTGCTGGAGAGGGATATGGCCATAACCGAATGGGATTAGATATTTATGCATAATACTCTCTTTAGTGAGAACAACTATCATGAAGACATCAGTTTGAGCACGCGAGTCGGAAATTTCTCGGTTCGGGAAGCCCGAAGGTCGAGAACAAGTCCCACGAAAGGGTGGAACCGTGCCCGCTCGGCCTCCGATGTTCAGCTTTTACTGAAAAGGATTTTTCTGGCGGAGAGCAAAAGCTGATTCAACAGTCGATAAAAAGTGAAACAAAACTGTTCTTTTAACTACGTTTTTTGCTAAATAGAAAATTAGCTCAATTTATTACAACCAGGAGGATATGAAAATGATAGAGACAGAACTAACCGGTAAAGCCCATAAATTCGGCAACGACATAAATACGGACTACATAATTCCCGGCAAGTACCTGATGAAGATCACCGACGACGACAAACTGGCCGAACATGCAATGGAAGGAGTGGACCCAGATTTCAGAGAGAAGGCCGATCCAGGTGATTTCATAGTTGCTGGAAATAATTTTGGTTCCGGTTCTTCCCGGGAAGAGGCACCAACCGTTATCAAGCACGCGAACGTGAGTGCGGTCCTCGCCAAGTCCTTCGCAAGAATCTTTTACAGGAACGCGGTAAACATCGGTCTACCGATAATCGAGTGTGATACCGATCGGATCGACCAGGGAGACGAGCTTTACGTAAACCTGGAGGAGGGCCTGCTGGAGGATCGAGACAAGAACGAGGAAATCGAGATCTCCCCACTGCCACCGGAGATGAGTACTATCCTGGAAGACGGAGGTCTGGTGTCGCACCTGGATAAGCACGGGACGTTTAACCTGTAAGCCATGACAAAAGATAAGGTTACCTTTATAACCGGGGACGGCATCGGGCCGGAGATAAGCCAGGCCGTTCGACGGGTTATCGATGCTTCCTCCGGTGAGATCGACTGGGAGATAGTCGAAACCAACCCTCAGGAAGAGCCCGGCGAGGAAATCATAAATCGGATGGAAAGCTCTCTGGAGAGGACCTCCGTCGGTATAAAAGGGCCCATTACGACGCCCATTGGTTCCGGCTACAGCAGTCTGACCGTCGCGCTGCGCAAGCGGCTGCAGCTTTACGCAAACGTCAGACCGGTAAAGCGCCTCCCGGGTCTGGGTCCCGACCTCTCGGGGGACGTCGACTTGATAACCGTAAGGGAAAACACGGAAGGGTTATACAGCGGAATCGAGCATACCGTGGAGGACAAATACGCCGAATCGGTCAAACTCGCGACCAGAAAGGCCTCAAAGAGGATAGCGGAATTCGTTTTTGATCTCGCCGAGCGCGAAGGAAGGTACAAGGTAACCGCCGTCCATAAGGCGAATATTCTGAAACAAACCGACGGGTTATTCCTGGATTGCGCCAGGGACGTCTCGAAGAACTACCCGGAAATCGAGTTCGAGGAAAAGATCGTGGACAACATGGCCATGCAGCTCCTTATCCGACCGGAGGACTTCGACGTACTGCTCGCCCCCAACCTGTACGGCGACATACTATCCGACCTTTCCGCCGGTCTAATAGGCGGCCTCGGCGTGGCACCGGGCGGTAACTTTGGCGATGAAGCAGTCGTTTTCGAAGCCGTTCACGGATCCGCCCCTGACATAGCAGGCCAAAACATGGCCAACCCGCTTGGGCTTATGCGATCGGCGATTATGATGCTGGAATACATCGGGCAGGATGATGCCGGAACGGAAATCGATTCGGCGATAAGAGACGTCCTCGAGGAAGGTGAAGTAATGACACCCGACCTAGGAGGGACGGCAAGCACGAAGGAATTAACGGACGAGATCATAAGTTGCCTTCAGAGATGAAAACCTCGGACCTGCTGCGGGATATGGTGGAAATATACAGCCCCTCCGGCGAGGAAAAGTCGCTTGTGGATTTTCTGGCGCCAAAAATGGAGGACCTGGGTTATCGCGTCCGCCGGGACGAGGTAGGTAACCTGATCGGGAGGATCGGACAGGGGGAGACCCAAGTACTGTTGCTTGGACACCTGGACACGGTCGAAGGCGAGATCCCCGTCAGAGTAGAGGACGGAAGGCTGTACGGCCGGGGGTCGGTCGACGCCAAAGGCCCCCTGGCAAACTTCATCGGATCGGCCCGCCGGTTCCGGGATTCAACAGAGCTTGAAATTCTGGTAATCGGCGTCGTCGAGGAGGAGACCAGCTCCAAAGGTGCCTACGCGATCCTCGAACAGGCCTCTCCGGATTACGTCGTTGTAGGTGAGCCAAGCAGGTGGAACGGAATTACCCTTGGCTATCGGGGCTCAACCAGGGTAACCTACACCCTGAAAAAGCCCAAGACTCACCGGGGAGAAGGTTCCTCAATACCGGCCGAAGAGGCAGTCGAATTCTACGAAGAGGTTCAGGAACTCTTCGAGGACGAAACCTCCGGATTCTACGGTACCGACGTGAGACTCACCAATTTTCAAACCCGGGACGAACCCTTCTCCGATTCGGTCAGAATGGAACTGGACGTTAGAACAGGTCCCGGTTTTGATTACGATTCGCTGAGCGATTTCGTGGAAAAAGAAAGAGAAGGAGCAAGGATAGAAAGGACGAGAGGGATACCACCCGTTAAAACCTCCAAGCGAAACAAGCTCGTCAGCTCTTTTTTATCCGGAATAAGGAGCGCCGGCGGCGAACCCAAGTTCAAGCTAAAGACGGGCACCGCCGACATGAACATCCTGGCCGAACACTGGGACGTACCGATGATAGCTTACGGTCCCGGGGACTCCTCACTCGATCACACCCCCCGAGAGAGGCTGGAGCTAGAGGAACTATCCCTGGCCAAAGAGGTTCTGACCGAAGCCCTGAAGGTCCTCGAAGGGGCGACGGGGAAATAACAGGATTGGAGGTCAAATGCAACTGCTTGATACTACACTAAGAGAAGGAGAGCAGACTCCCGGCGTCTCCTTTACCATCGACGAAAAAAAGGAGATAGCGGGACTTCTGGACGAATTCGGCGTGGACATAATAGAGATCGGCCATCCAGTGGTATCCAGTGATATAGAACGAGCCTGTCGTACTATCGCGGAAGACGAACTGGAAGCGGAAACCATGGCTCATTCCCGGGCGACCCGATCCGACATCGACGCCGTCAAGGATACCGGCGTCGACTGGGTCGGGATATTCCTGGGCACCTCACAGCTCAGCCTGGAACACAAGCTACATACAAATAGAACAGAGGCCCTGGAGAGAATAAGAAGTTCGGTGGCTTACGCCAAAGAGCTCGGGCTAAAGGTCAGGTTTACTCCGGAGGACGCCACGAGAACCGAGCAAGGTTACCTGGAAGAAGCGGCAATGGCCGCCGAGGAGGCCGGCGCGGACAGAATAAGCATAGCGGATACAGTGGGGACGGCTACACCCGCTACCTACGGCAGGTTAATTGAGACCATAGGCGAAAAAGTGGACGTCCCCCTGCATACCCACTGCCACGACGACTACGGCATGGCGGTCGCAAACTCTCTAGCCGGGTTCGAGGCCGGGGCTTATCTAATAGACGTTACGGTCAACGGGCTTGGCGAAAGAACCGGCATATCACCCCTGGCTCCGACGGTAGTCGCGCTGGAGCGCCTCTACGAAGTTAAGAAGGAATGGAAACTCGAGATGTTGCCGGAGATTTCCCGGGCCGTCGAGAAAGCCTCCGGTCTCTTTAACTCCGAGACGGACCCGATAGTCGGCGAGTACGCCTTTGCACATAAGTCCGGTCTGCATACCAAAGCCGTCCTGGAAGACCCGGAAACCTACGAAGCGATCCCGCCGGAGATCGTCCACAAGCAGCGGCAGATTATCATAGACAAGTACACAGGCAAGGCCGCAGTGGAGGACCGGTTAAACGAGATGGGGGTCGAACTCGGCGCGGAAGAACTTGAAGAAATCGTCGCCAGAGTCAAGGAATCCGCGAGCGATGGCAAGACCAGGTTTAACGACATAGACCTGCTGGAGATCGCTGACGCGGTGCTCGACCTCGAGGTAAAGAGCCGGGTTCCCACGGGTGTGGAAGCACTTATTTCTTTCGCGCTGAACAGCACCTCTTACACGACTAGAGCCACCCGAAAGATCGCGGCGTACGACGAAGTGGATACTGTCTACGAACTCACCGGCGATTACGACATCCAGGCCCACCTGGACTCGAGGTCGGTACAACAGCTGAACGACCTCATCGAGGAATTTCGCAACATGGACGAAGTACGGACGACTGAGACAAGTCTGGTTCTGAAGGGCTACGAAAAGGACGAAGAAGTTTAATTATTCGAGGAGGAATTCATGACGAAGATCTACCTGGACGGAGAATTCGTACCGAAAGAAGAAGCAAAGGTAAGCGTATTTGATCACGGTTTTCTTTACGGAGACGGAATTTTCGAGGGAATACGGGCTTACGACGGCTACGTATTCAAGCTGGAGGAGCACCTGGACAGGTTTTACCGAAGCGGACGGGCGATAAACCTGGATATCCCCCTGGACGAGGAGGAAATGACCGAAAAGATACTCGAAACTCTACGGGTGAACGGTTTTGACGAAGCCTACATAAGGCCGATAGTAACCCGCGGTCAGGGCTCTCTCGGCATAGATACGGTCTCCTGCAGCGATCCTTCCGTAATAATTATCACCAAGGAGTGGGAGGCCCTCTATGGTCCGGAACTCTACGAGGAAGGTCTAAAGCTTTTAACCACGACCATCCGCAACC
The DNA here is from genome assembly GCA_046543235.1 of Candidatus Acetothermia bacterium. Taxonomy (GTDB): domain Bacteria; phylum Bipolaricaulota; class Bipolaricaulia; order M55B111; family M55B111; genus JAGXLP01. Next base: position 22,550 of record JBKGZT010000002.1, read on the forward strand.
AGCCAAAACAGGGGTTACCCCCAACAGTAAAACACCTGAACTATCTGACGAACGTCCTGGCCCTCATGCAGGCCGATACCTGGGGGGCGGACGAAGCCCTTATGCTCGATACCAACGGCAACGTCTCCGAAGGTAGTGCGGATAACCTGTTCGTCTATAGAAAGGGGGCGGTATATACCCCGCCCGTAATAAACAACCTACCGGGAATAACCAGAAACGTCGTAATCGAAATCCTGGAGGACCTCGGTTACGAGGTCAGGGAAGAAAACCTCGGCCTGGCCGAAGTAATGACTGCTGACGAAGTCTTTCTTTCCGGCACGGCCGCCGAGGTCGCTCCGGTTGCGGAAATCGACGGTAGGGAGATCGGCGACGGCAAACCCGGCGATCTCACCCTTAAAGTAAAGGAGGAATTCCAGAAGATTACCGGGATACCGAAAACCGGAACGGAGATCAGCCGATAGGTAAAGTTTAAACCGAAAAATTGAAGAGGGAGCTACTTCCGAGTATAATAAAAACGAATTGTAAACAGTGGTGACCATCTTCCAACTTTTAACTTTTTTAGGCTCTAGATGATAAACCGGGATTTAGGCTCGGTTTTTGGTGTCCCAGAAAGAATCAACTACCCTTACAACCTGGAGGTTAAAATGAGAAAACTTCTGGCACTGACTATAGTCCTCCTCCTGTTGGTGGGTCTGGTCGCGGGGCCGGCGACTTTCGTCGGTGAACCGGCAAACGACGTACGCGCCGAACCGGTGGAAACCGGCATCGAGCGGAGCGGAAACGACGTCAGCATAAACAGTCCGATTTCCATCGGAGGTTCATGAAATAACTCACCTCCTATACCTTAAATAGCGTCATTACTCAGGGTCGGCCTCTGGCCGGCCTTTTTTATTTTTCCTCTTTTAGTATACTTTCACATCCTCTTACAGGACGGTAGATAGAGATGCGACCGGAAGTACAGCACGTACATGAAAAGCAGGACTACCTGGATAGGGTCTTCAAGGGGGACTCCGAGACAAGGTTACTTGCTACATTCGGAACCACCGAAGTCCTACTGCAGACCATTCCCGAGGGCAAGGAGTGGAAACTATACCCTTTTAGCGGTGGAGGAGGATTCGAGTTCCTCTACCTCCTGGACGGGGAAGTCGTCTTTACCGAACCTGGTCCGAAAAAGGTCCTCGGGCCCGGCGACTACGTCACGCGGGGGCAGGTCTCGACGGAACTGTGGTTTCGAACCAGGTCGGAATCCAGGCTCCTCTGGTTTGCTTCACAGCCCGTTTTCCGGGCTACCCAGGAAGAGATAGAATCCTTCAAGGAAAAAGCCAAAAAGGTAGAGAAAATAGAAGGAATGGAGAACCACTCCAAGAACCTGGAAGAACTGGCCGTCCGCCTGGGGCGAAAACTCGGCCTAACATCCGAGCAGCTGTTCAACCTCCACTACAGCGCCTACTTCCACGACATTGGCAAGGAAAAGGTGCCGGAAAAGGTCCTCAGGAAGGAGGGAGAACTTACCGACGAAGAGTGGGAAACCATGAAGAAGCATCCGGTATGGGGAAAGGAAATCCTGGAAGAGAAGGAATTCTTGGAAGAGGCGGCAGAGATCGTCGCCCAGCACCACGAACGTATCGACGGAGACGGCTACCCAGAAGGCCTCGAAGGAAGGGAGATCTCCATCGAAGCCAGGATTATCTCGGTCGTCGACGCCTATGACGCCATGAGGACCGATCGAGCCTACAGGGGAGCCCTAACAAAGGAGGAATCCGTGGAAGAGCTGAGGGAAAACGCCGGGACTCAGTTCGACGAAAACGTGGTCGAAGCTTTTCTTGAACTAATTACGGGCGGGGAAGAGAGGGACAACCCGGACTTCGACCTCGAGGCGGCTTATCTACAACAGAGAAAGTACTTCCTGGACCTCGGAGAAAAAGTCCTTGCCAAAGCCGATGTCGACGATATATTACCCGAACTTGCCCGGGCCGTCGTGGATACCTCCCCCTTCCAGCGTGTGATCATATCGCTTTACGAACCATCAATCAGGTTGGGCACGCCTGAGGGAAACTCCCGAGTCGTCCACTTTTCGTCCGCGGGCCTAACCCTCGAAGAACGGAAAAAGCTGGAAGAAGCCGCAAAGGGAAAACCACCGGTAAACCCCGCCAAGTTTGACGAACGGTTCAAAATCAGCAATTCCTATTACGTTCCCCACGACGCAGCTCTCGAAGACGAGGACTCTTCCGCTACAACTATAACAAGTAGCAAGTCGGAGGAAGAAACCGAGGATTGGCATCCCGACGACAAGCTTTACGTCCCCCTGACCAGCGAGGACGAAGTGATGGGCCACATTTCTGTCGACGATCCGATAGACGGGAGGGCTCCGACGGTGGAGAAACTACAACTTATGGAGGGGCTGGCAAACCTGGGTTCACTGGCAATTGCCAAAACGCAGAGAATCAAGGAGTTAAACGAACAAAAGGAAAACATCCGAACCCTCCACGATCTGGGGAAGCGATTTATGCGGGCAATTAACCCGGAACAACTTTACTACGAAACGACTGAACTACTTGGCGATTACTTCGACTACGAATTCTGTTCTATTTTGATAAACCAGGATGGGAAGTTAAGGCGAGCCGCCCATCAATCCAGGTTCGAGGGGAAAGACCCGGTAGAGGCGGAGGAGACCCTGGAGTTCGGAGAGGGATTAATCGGCTGGGTAGCGGAGAAGAGGGAACCGGTCCTGCTGGGCGAGGTTCAGGACGACCCTCGCTACACAAAAGGCCGAGATGACGTCAAATCCGAACTGGCCGTGCCGGTTGTGCTGGACGGAGAGCTAATCGGAGTACTGGACATCCAGAGCAAGTACGAAAACAACTTCACGGAAGACGAGCTCGAGCTGTTGGACGTAATCTCGATTCAGCTCTCCATCGCCATCAGCAACATCCGACGCAAGAACGAACTCAAGGAACAGGCAACTAAGGACCCGCTAACGGGCGTGTTTAACAGGCGTTACTTCTCCTCTACGATAGAGAAGGAAATCGAAAGGTCGCACCGCTACAGCCACCCAATGGGGATAATGATGACTGATATCAATAACTTCAAACGAATCAACGACGTCTATTCTCACGTAATCGGGGACAGGGTACTGGTCGAAATCGCGAAGATATTTCAGCAAGAAACTAGAGACGCGGACACGGTGGTACGATACGGAGGCGACGAATACCTGGTCCTCTTCCCCGAGACGGGTGAAAAGGCGAGGAGGGTGGCGGAAAGAATAGAAGCCCGGATCCAGGACTGGAACGAATCGAACGACCTGATCGACGAGGACCTCACCATATCAAAGGGGTTCGCGTTCTGGTTCCCGGACGGCGGTAAGGATATAGACGAGGTCATCAAAGAAGCCGACAACCGCATGTACAGGGATAAAGGTCGCCACACCTGACCGTGACCGGAGGTCAACTGGCGTGACCGGAGACCTCCATTCTCTCACTCAGCAGGCCGTAAATGTAACCGTCGCGCAGGGCCTCCCAGCTCGCTTCGATGACGTCTTCCGAGACGCCGATCGTGTTCCAGGTCTTCTCCCCATCCGTCATCTCGATCATTACCCTCGGGACCGCCGCCGTACCCCTGTAACTTTCTAGGATCCGGACCTTGTAATTGGTCAACCTCATCTCTTCTATCGAATGGTAAAAGCTGTTCAGGCAGCGATGAAAGGCGTTATCCAGCGCGTCTACCGGCCCGTGACCTCTCTCTATCGCATCTCTGACCTCTCCGTCCACTCGGAGCTTCACGCTTGCCTTTGCAGTCGGGTCTTCCCCGTCGACCCTGTTCGTCAGGATCTCGTATTCCAGCACCTCAAAGAACTCTGGAAGGTCTCCCTGGACCCGCTTGGCAAGGAGGGCAAAAGAAGCATCGGCGTTCTCGAACTGATAGCCGTCCTCCTCCAGCCTTTTGATATTCTCAAGTACTTCCCTGTGGGCATCTCCGCCCTCCAGCTCGACTCCCACGTTCTTTAGCTTGCGCTCGACCGTACTTCCTCCGGAAAGCTCCGAAACGAGAAAGCGTCGCTCGTTCCCAACTTCTTCCGGTTTTACGTGCTCGAAGGTACCTGGGTGCTTCAGGACGGCATCCACGTGCAGCCCCGCTTTGTGGCTGAAAGCATTTACCCCCACGTAGGGCGTTCGCCTCTCCGGCGTCTTGTTCGCCAGCTCCGAAACGAATCGAGATACGGAGGTAAGTTCTTCCAGGCTCTTCCGCGATTTGAGCGCATTGACCTCCTTTTTAAGGACCAGGTTGGGAATTACCGAACAGAGATCCGCGTTGCCAACCCGCTCGCCGTATCCGTTTATCGTACCTTGAACCGCCTCCGCGCCCCCATCAACTGCGACCAGTGAATTCGCAACGGCCAGCCCGGAATCGTCGTGGGCGTGGATCGACAGCGGGAGATCGATCTCTCCTTCCACCCTGACGACTATATCTCGCACTTCGGAGGGCACGGTACCTCCGTTGGTATCACAGAGACAGAGCCTGTCCGCGCCCGATTTCTCGGCAACCCTCAGCGTCTCTAGGGCGTATTCGGGATCGTCTTTGAAACCATCGAAAAAATGCTCCGCGTCGTAAAGCACTTCCCTGCCGTTTTCCTTCAGGTAAGATGCCGAGTCACCTATCATATTCAAGTTCTCTTCCGGCGTAACGCCGAGCACCCTGTCGACGTGAAACCGCCAGCTTTTTCCGACGATCCCGACAACCGGGGCCTTCGAGTCGAGCAATCCCAACAGGTTTTTGTCCTCGGAGGGTTCGGTATCCGGCCTTCTCGTACTGCTCAGCGCGACGAGCTTTGCATTCTCCAGTTCATCCTGGCCGAACGTCTGAAAGAACCTGGTATCCTTCGGGTTGCTCGGAACCCAGCCGGCTTCTACGTAATCGACGCCGAGCTCGTCCAGCCTCCGAGCGATCTTTTTTTTGTCTTCCAGGGAAAAACTTATGTCCCGACCCTGGGATCCGTCACGAAGCGTAGTATCGAAAACCTCTATCCGCTCTTTGTTCATGGTTATCGCACCCTGTTAAGAACCGCCCGGGCCATTTCGGTCGTATCCAGATCGCCGCCGAGGTCGGGAGTCGTCTCGCCCTCTTCGAGGGTCTTTTTCACTGCCTTTTCAAGTCTCCGGCCGAACTCCTCTTCCCCGAGGAAGTTCAGCATGTAACTCCCGGAGAGAATTGCCGCCGTCGGGTTCACGATACCCTTCCCCGCTATGTCCGGGGCCGTCCCGTGCACAGGTTCAAATAGACCGTTTTCGTCTCCTATATTTGCCGAAGGCGACAACCCCAACCCACCGATCAGTCCCGCAGCCAGGTCGGAGAGTATATCCCCAAACAGGTTCGTAGTTAAAACGACTTCGAACCTCGCGGGATTCTTAACCATGTACAAAGCAGCGGCATCGACCAGGATGTCCTCGTATTCCACTTCGTATTCCTCGGCGACTTCTTCAACGGCGGCCAGGAACTCTCCTCCGGTAACCGGTAGAACGTTGTTCTTGTGGATGGCACTAACCAGGGGCCTGTCCTCGGCTTCGGCGTAGTCAAAGGCATATTCCGCTATTCGGCTGCTCGCCCCCTTTGTTATCACCCTGGTAGCCGTCGTCACGCCCGCCGCGATTTCGTCCTCTATCCCCGAGTAAAGACATTCCGTATTCTCCCGGACGATGACGAAGTCGGCTTCCGGGTCCACGCATTCGACTCCCGGGTAGGCCTTAATCGGTCTCAGGTTTACGTAGGTATCCAGTTCCTGTCTCAACCTGATCACTACGTCGGCGGCCGTTTCGCCTACTGCTCCAAGCAGTACGGCATCGGCTTCTCGGGCTCCTTCCAGCGTTTCCTCAGGAAGTGGAGTACCTGTCTCCTCTTTCACCCCATCCCCGGCCGGAAACTCGTCAAATTCCAGATCCACCGGAAGCCCTTCCAGCACCTCAACCGTCGCTCCGACTACCTCCGGTCCTACTCCATCTCCAGGTATTACTGCTACGTTCTTCATGTTTTCACCTTATCTATCCTAAAACTTTTTTTGAAACTGATAATTTGACTCCCATTACTTTCTCCCCATATATATCATTACCGCGGTTATTCAAGTCAATTTCCCGGCCCCCGCTCGCTGTCGTCCTTCCTTGCCAGGTGGTTGACTGCGTTCAGCAGAGCCTCCACGCTCGCAATCACTATATCGTCGCCGGTCCCCCGGGCCTCGGCCGAAGTCCCCCTTTCGTCCTCCAGAGCGATCACGACGTTGGCAACCGCGTCGCTGCCGCCGGTGATCGCGTCGACCCTAAACTCCGAGACCTCTATCTCCTTCTCCTCGCCGGTTATCTTCTTCATGGCACGGAAAGCAGCGTCTACCGGTCCGACTCCGTTGCCGGATTCCGTCCTCTCTTTTCCGTTAACGCTGGCGGTAATCGTCGCCGTGGGCGTCGCGTTGTTCCCTGTCATTACGAATACCTGGTCAAGCTGGACCAGCTCTTCCCGGTCAGGACTCTCTAGTTCCGTCTCCGCTATAGCATACAGGTCGGCCTCAGAAAGCTTGTTGCCGTCGCTGCTCATCGATTTGACCTTTTTCAGGATGTGGGAGATCTCTTCGTCACTTGGTTCCAGCCCAGCTTCGGCGAGTACTTTCTTCAACCCGCTTCGTCCTGCGTGTTTCCCAACTATGAACCGCCTCCTGTGCCCGACGGTTTCGGGGTCCAGAAACTCCGGCTCAAACGTCCCCTCGTCCTCGACCATTCCGGCCGCGTGAATACCGCTCTCGTGGGAAAAGGCGTTCCTACCAACGATAGGTTTGGTCGGAGGCAGCTGGGTCTCACTCAAACGCTCTACTAGCTTGGACGTCTGGAACAGGGACCCCGTCTCGATACCGGTAGTAACTCCTTCCATCCGTTCGAGGTTCATTACGGTTTCGTCGAGAGCGGCGTTGCCGGCCCGCTCCCCGATACCGTTTACAGTCACCTGTACTTGCCTCGCCCCAGCCTCAACGCCGGCAAGGGAATTCGCCAGGGCAAGTCCGTAATCGTTGTGACAGTGGACGCTCAAAGGCACGTCGACTTCCCCGGCCACGTCGGAAACCATCTCTTCTACCTCGTCCGGCCAGGCAACGCCGACCGTATCGGGCAGGTTTATGGTTCCCGCCCCGGCGTCCTTTACGGCCCGGCTCATCTGGAGCAGGAAGTCCTTATCCGTCCTGGTCGCGTCCATCGGGCTAAAGATACAGTCCTTGCCCTCCTCTTTGACCCTTTCGACCGTCCGAACGGAAGCTTCCAGGACCTCCTTCCGCGTCATCCCCATGCTTTTTTTCATCTGGATTTCCGAGGTGGAGGCAAAGAGGTGAACGATATCGACGCCGGCCTCAAAAGCGGGCTCCAGGTCCCTTTCCTTGACCCTGGCAAGTCCGCAGACCGGGGTGTCGACCTCTCCGGAAATTTCCGAGACGGAACGGGCTTCTTCCTCCGAGCTGGCGGGGAATCCAGCCTCGATGACGTCTACCCCCAGCTCGTCAAGCTGCCTGGCTATCTCTAGTTTTTCGCCATGGGTGAAACCCAGCCCGGGAGTCTGCTCTCCGTCCCTTAAGGTGGTATCAAATATTTCTACGGTTCTTTCTGCCATTTTGGTCCTATCTGGTGATCAGTTCTCGGAGCCTGCGACCGACTTCCTCTATCTCGTGTTTTTCGTCGGCTTCCTGCAGCCTGGAAAACTGCGGTCTATTTGCCTGGTTTTCGCTGATCCATTCCCTGGCAAACTCCCCGGACTGGATCTCTTCCAGCAGCTCCTTCATCGCCTGGCGACTTTCTTCGCCGATTACCCTCTCACCCCGAGTCAAATCGCCGTACTCAGCGGTATCGCTTATCGAACGGCGCATCTCCGTCAGTCCACCTTCATAAATCAGATCGACTATCAGCTTCAACTCGTTTAGCACTTCGAAATACGCGATTTCCGGCTGATATCCCTCTTCAGTAAGCGTCTCGAACCCGGCCTTGATCAGCTCCGTCACTCCCCCGCAGAGGACCGCCTGCTCCCCAAAGAGGTCCGTCTCAGTCTCCTCCTTGAAGGTCGTGAGAATGACGCCCGCTCGGGTCGCACCAAGACCGTGGGCATAGGCGAGTCCGGTTCCCTTTGATTCACCCGTATAATCCTGATAAATCGCCAGAAGGGCCGGTACTCCTTCCCCCTGGGTGTAAACTCTCCTGACCAGGTTGCCAGGACCCTTTGGCGCGACCATGACCACGTCGACGTCCTCCGGGGGTTGGATCTGGTTATAATGGACGTTAAAACCATGAGAGAAGAAGAGGGCGTCGCCGGGATCCAGGTGGTCTTCGATTTTAGTCTCGTAGACTTCCGGCTGGACGTTGTCCGGTATCAAAATCTGGACTATGTCACCCTTTTCCGCCGCTTCTTCTATCCCCGCTACTTCCAGCCCGTCCTCCTCGGCGACCTTTCTGGAAGAGCTACCTTCCCGGAGACCAACCAGAACGTCGTAGCCACTATCCTTCAGGTTCTGAGCCTGTCCTCGCCCCTGGCTCCCGTAGCCGATAATCGCTATGGTCTTCTCCTCGATGTAATCTTCCTCAACGTCTTCCGAATAATATACTGTAGCTGACATTCTAACCCTTTATCCTCCTTTATTCTTTCTTCTTAGCCCTTTCCAGCACTACTCTTCCCGTTCGAGACATCTCTTCTATTCCAAACTCCTCCAGTAGGTCCTCCAGAGCCTCGACCTTATCTGCGCCTCCGGTTGCTTCCACGATCAAGTAATCCTTACCCACGTCGGCCACCTTCGCCCGAAATATGTCGGCCAGCTCGATTATTTCGCTCCGGCTATCCTTATCCGCCCGCACTTTGATCAGAGATAGTTCCCTTTCAACGTGGGCGGTCTCGGAAAGGTCCTTGACGGAAACAACGTCCACTTGCTTGTTAAGCTGTTTAACTACCTGATCGAGGACGCCCTTGTCCCCCTTCACCACGATCGACATACGCGAGTACTTCGGATCCTTGGTTTCGCCGACGGCAAGGCTATCTATATTGAAGCCCCGCCGGGCAAAAAGGCCGGACAACCGTGAAAGCACTCCACTCTTGTTTTTGACCAGGGCCGTCAGCGGATGAAGCTGTTCTCCATTAGGCATCGTTTTCACCCAAAATGAAGTCCTCGTTTGCCGCGCCGGCCGGTACCATCGGGAACACGTTCTCCTCTTCCGCAACGAAACATTCGACGACGGAGGGGCCGGACCCGTAATTCAGACCTTCCTCCAACCCCGCAACGAGGTCGTCTTCGCTCGCTATCTTGACGCCCTTACCACCGTAAGCTTCTGCTACTTCTGCGAGAGAGGGAGTGCCTTCGTCTATCAAAGTTTCGACCAGCCTGTTGTCGAAGAATAGCTGCTGCCACTGCCGGACCATTCCAAGGGAACCGTTTCTGAGAACTACCACGGTTATCGGAAGCTTTTCCCTTACCGCCGTGGTCAGCTCCTGGATGTTCATCTGAAAGGACCCATCCCCGGTTATTGATATCACGGGCCTGTCGGGTGCAGCTATCTGGGCCCCGATCGCCGCCGGGAAGCCGAATCCCATCGTCCCCAGACCCCCGCTGGTAATAAGCTGCTCCGGGCGGGAAAACCCGTAACCCTGGGCCACCCACATCTGATGCTGACCGACTCCGGTGGTCACAATCGTATCTTCGCCCGTCAGCTCGTTTAACGCCCCTACGACCTCCTGTGGCTTCAGGACGGCGTCATCGACTTCGGACTCCGGAGAGTACTTATCAAACCAACCCTTGATTTCCCGCCACCAGCCTTCTGGCGGGTTGTAACTATCGTCCACACGGTCTTTTAGGTCACGCATGACGCGCTTTGCGTCTCCCACGACCGGGTAATCCGGTTCGATGATCTTTCCCATCTCCGCCGGATCTATGTCGACGTGAGCGACCTCCGCGTTCGGAGCGAAGTTCTCCACGTCGCCGGTAATTCTGTCGTCTAACCTGGTGCCTACTGCCAGTAAAAGGTCCGCCTTGGCGATCGCCTTATTGGCCGGGCCGGAACCGTGCATACCTACCATACCAATAAAGTGAGGATCTCTGGTATCCACGCTTCCCAGCCCCATCAACGAACTCGCGACGGGTAATTCATACTCCCGGATCAGTTCGGACAGTTCCCGGCTGGCGTCGGCATGGGCGACCCCTCCTCCAACCAAAAGTACCGGCCTTTCAGCCGCCGTCAGTGCCTCGACCAGCTCTGAGACGTCGCTTTCGTCAAAACCAGGATCGAATTCGTACCCCTCGAACTCATCGACGTCCAGTTCTCCTTCCGGCCACGTCATTTCTCCCTGCTGAACGTCCTTCGGTAAGTCAATCATGATAGGGCCGGGGCGTCCGGAGTTAGCCAGGTGGAAACCCTCCTTTATCGTGTAAGGTATCTCCGAAGGATCCATCACGAGGTAATTGTGCTTCGTGATCGGATCGCTCATCCCACGGACGTCGACCTCCTGAAAGGAATCCTGACCGATTAGCGAGGTAGCAACCTGCCCCGTGAAGCCCACCACGGGCGAGGAATCCATGTAAGCGTTCGCTATCCCGGTCATCAGGTTCGAGGCACCCGGGCCGCTGGTTGCGAAAACCACTCCCGGCTCGCCCTTTACCCTCGCGTAAGCATCTGCCGCGTGTGCCGCGCCCTGCTCGTGCGTGGCCGTGACGTGTCTGATCTGCTCGGACTTGCCCAGCTCATCGTAGATCGGCATGATTGCTCCGCCGATTATACCGAAGACGGTTTCGACACCCTCTTCTTCTATTCCCTTAATTACGGCTCTTGCTCCCGTCATTTTTCGTTCGCTCTTGAATTTAGAGACTTCATCTTCAGTACTTCTCTTCTTCGTCCCTACCCCTTTATCTTCTTCCGGCGATCGAGACATCAGTTATCTCCTCCGTTTGAATCAATTGGCTCAAGTATCGCGCCCTTATCAGCACCGGAGACCAGTTTCGAATACCTGGCTAGAAACTTCCTGCCGTGAGCGTCCAATGCTTTATCCTCTTCTTTCCCGGCTCCCCTTTCTTCAAGTTCTTCGTCGGAAACCTTCAGGTTCAGCTCACCTTTCGGGATATTAATCTCTATTCCGTCTCCCTCCCGTACCAGGGATATCGGTCCTCCGGCGGCAGCTTCGGGCGCCACGTGGCCAACGGCTGCACCACGTGTAGCTCCGCTAAACCTTCCATCCGTGACCAGGGCCACCTTACCTGCAAGCTCGCCCCCGCTGATCCTGCTTGTGGGGGTCAGCATTTCCCTCATCCCGGGTCCTCCCTTCGGCCCCTCGTACCTTATCACCACTACGTCTCCGGGGTTGATTTTTCCCCTATCGATTGCTTCCACCGATTCTTCCTCCGAATCGAAAACCCTGGCCGGTCCTTCGTGCTGCATCATCTCTTCAGTTACGGCCGTCCTTTTCACTATCGCTCCGCCCGGTGCAAGGCTCCCGCGTAGCACGGCAATCGATCCCTGGTCGTGAACGGGGTTCCCCGCCTCTTTGACGACGTTTCTATTCACGTCTCCACCTTCCGTCTCCAGCCGGGCTTTTAAGATTCCCCCCTCTACAACCGGTACGTCTTCATCCAGGTCCTCCTTCATTGTCCTCATGACTCCGGGGATACCGCCAGCGCTGTGTAGATCATCCACGCCATGCGGTCCGGCCGGACTCATGCTGGCAAGGTGGGGAGTGCTCTCCCCGATTTCTTCTATGTCATAAAGATCAAACGCGACATCCGCTTCCCGGGCAAACGCAAGGGCATGGAGGACCATGTTCGTCGAGCCTCCGAGAGCCATACCAACTTTGAGTCCGTTGCGGAAACTCTTAACGCTCAACAAGTCGCTCAGCCTTCTTTCCTCCAGAACCGCTTCGGCTATCGTTTGACCGCTTTCTTTGGCCATGTTTCTCCGTAGGGTCGAACGGGACGGTGCCGTCCCAGAGTAAGGAAGGCTTAACCCCATGGCTTCGGTAATGGCGCCCATCGTATTTGCCGTAAACATGCCGGCGCATGAACCTGCTCCCGGGCAGGCGTTTTTCTCCAGTTCAAGCAGTTCCTCTTCCTCCATTTCTCCTTCCTTGACCCTGGAAACTGCTTCAAATACGCTGGAAAGATCGACCCTCTCGCCTCGAAAACAGCCCGATTCCATCGGGCCACCGGTGACGACGATCGCTGGGATGCCCAGCCTTGCCGCTCCGAGCAGCATACCGGGGAGAATCTTGTCACAGGAAGCCATTAAAACCAGCCCGTCAAACTGGTGGGCGAAGCCCTCTATCTCCACGGAATCGGCAATGATTTCCCGTGACGGTAGCGAAGCAAACATTCCTTCGTGCCCCATCGCTATCCCGTCGTCGACGGCAATGGTGTTGAACTCCACGGGAGTTCCGCCACCCTGACGTACCCCCTGTTTTACCGATTTCGCCAGCTCGTCCAGGTGGACATGTCCCGGAACGAACTCGTTGTAGGAGTTGGCGATCCCTATGATTGGCTTATCTATGTCACTCCCCGAAAGGCCGGCGGCCCGCATTAGAGATCTATGCGGGGCCCTGTCCTTGCCACGCTTTATACTGTCACTTCTCACTTGCGCCCCTTTCTTCCGGCAGGTCTGCTCATACCTGTTACTCCCGAATCCAGCTTGACCAGCCGAGAATAATTGCACCCGCTTTCTTCACAAACCTCGCGCTCCAGCGGAGGGGAAGGAAAGCTTGCTGCGGCCTGCCTGACTGACGCAACCATCTTTCCTCCGCACTGAGGGCACCTGTTGTCGACTAAAAGGTTTGACCTGGTCGCTTTTTCGTCGGTAGCCGTCCTTTCCTCTTGAATGCTCTTTTGCATAGTAATCGCCTCCAAAAAATTGGGTAAGTTGTAAAGCAGATATCGGACTTCTTAGCCGAGATTTTTGAAGCTGAAATTATGAAATTGGTGTTGTGCTACGGAAGTGTTTTTGCCCCTAAAGGGGCAGAATAACGACTAGGGAAAGGATCAAAGAGACGGATAGGACAACTAAGCCGGAAGTGAGAAAGGTCGAAAAACCAGAATCTCCCGTGCTTGTTGCTGCCCACTTTGCTGCAGAATCATAGGTAGTTCTCTTTGACATCTTTTATTTCACCCTGACTTTCAAGGATTCTAGTCGACCCCGAGGGTAATGTCAAGGGGGAGGTTTGATTTTCGGTACATTCTAAACCGATTTTGGATAATAGCTTGAAAATCTAAATTCTATTCCCCGAAGGATAGGAACCGAGGACCTCCACCCGGGGTACGACGTTTTTCAGCTCTTCAAGAGCCGACCTCGCCGGCTCTTCCTCGCTATAACCCTCCAGCTCCAGGTCAAAATGATACTCCCAGCTTCCGGAGTCAGTCGGCCTCGACTGAATCAAAGTCAGGTTAATCCCTTTCTCTGCAAAGGGAGCAAGACAATCGTAGAGCGAACCGGGGGAGTCACCCAGTTCGAAGGTAATGGTGGTCTTGTAGTCGACATCTTTTATCCTTTCGCGACGAGGCTCGGAGGATACAATCAAGAAACGGGTCCGGTTGTTCTCTCTAGTCTGCACGTCCTCCCGCAATATATCCAGACCGTATTTTTCTCCTGCAAACCTGCTCGCGATCGCAGCTATCGCCGGTTCCCCTTTCTCTCGGACCATTTTTGCGGACCCGGCAGTATCGTAAGTGGCGTGGGTATCCACGCCGAGCTCGGTCAAGAAATCCCGGCATTGCTTTAGGGCCTGAGGATGCGAGTAGACTCTTTTCACCTCTCCGAGATCAGTTCCAGGAACTCCCAACAGGGAATGCCTGACCCGGAGATATACCTCACCCCTCACGTAGACGCCGCCCTGGCTAATTAACTTATAAGCACTATCCACGTAGCCGCCGACGGAGTTTTCTACCGGGATTATTCCTCGTTTGGCCCTTCCCTTTTCAACCGAACGGATTACTTCTTCCAGCGAGTCAAAAGAGGTTCCTCCGGCTTCGACATCCCGCCTGTCGTAATATTTACGAAGGGCCTGCTCGCTGTAAGCCCCGGGTTCTCCCTGGAAGGCTACTGAAACTCTCTCTTTATCCATCATCTCCGCCTGGCAACTACTTTCTAATCTCAATAACGAAAGCTACCCCGCCAAAAGGCGAGGTAGTTAAAAGCTTGGCCATCACTCGCCGAACCAGGACCCCGAATCAATCCTTTCCAATACCCCGGTCCCCGACCTCCGAGTCCCTGGCCCAGAACCCTGTTCCCCTGCAGAACAAGGGAACCTTACGTGTTCATCCAGCCCCAGACTTCTCCTTCCTGTTCCGACATCCAGCGGTCGTGATCGGTGAGGTAGTAAAAGACGTTCTGTAGGGTTTCGTAATGTTTGTCCTCTTCCTTCGTCAGGGCCTGGAAAAACTCCTTTTCTTCTTCGTCCTCGGTCTCCTCGGCCAGGTCCTTGTAGAGTTTGGCCAGCTTCGACTCGAGTTCGATAGCGTGATCGTAGACGTCTGATTTTTCTTCCTTCCAGCCTTCCTTTTCGCTGGCCGAAAACTCGTCGAATATTTCCCTGGTCTCCTGTTCTATATCCAGATCTATGTACTTTACGTTTTCAACGGATTTTCCTTCCGCGATATTATTAATCGCCTCTATATGTTCAAGCTCCCTGTCGGCCAGTTTTTCCAGAACTGATTGGACGAAGGGGTTATCCGTCTCGTCAGCGTGTTCGACGTAGTAGTCATGCCCTTCCTGTTCCAATTCGATCGCAAATTCTAAAGAATCTTTGCTTATCACCATCTTATACCTCCTGTGATCTCCTTTGGGCTGTTTCTGTCATAAAACTTTGGCTAATCCAGCAATTACTGAAGATTATATTAAAACTCCTTGTAAAAAAGTATATTGGACGTAAAACCATTCGCAAGGCGTACTCTTTTCTAAAACCAATTCTCGACCAAGGATTCTCATGAGCACTATCAAATACCGCTAGTATCCGGCTTTTTTCGCAACGTAGTTCCGAGGTTTAACCCGGAGGCGATTTCACCGGGTTGAAATAACTAATAGGATGGGTTATTTTCTATTTCAAGATGCTTTATTCACGGGAAAATGCGGAAAACCTTCTCGCCGTTGCGTCCGAAAAACATCATCGGAGATGTCCCATGCATCTCCATTTCCTCACCTAACTCACCTTTTCAGAACTTTCAACTTTTTACCAAGTTCTTTTAGTTAGTCCATATTAAATAGTGTAGTCCTTTTATTATCGGTACCGGAGGTAGAGATGAACGCACTGACCATAGGCGGTTCTCGTAAGTTATCTTCCGTGGCGAGTAAATTGAGAGAGAACTTCGAACGCTGGAACTATAGAGAAGTACTTCTGCCCGCGATCGAACGGGCCGGTGACAGCCTCGACAGGGGCACGAAGTTTTCGGACGGCGAAGAATACTACCTGATAAAACCGGATATCACTTCACAGATCCTGACGAAACTGGAAAACGGGAACCGTTACAAGCTTTTTTACCTCTCTGAAGTCCTTGACGGCGGAACAAGCGGGGAATGGCAGTTCGGAGTTGAATACATCGGCGGAAACCAGAACCTGATGATCGGGGAAATTTTAAGCGCGATAATAACCGCTCTCGAAGGCCTCGGTATCGAGGATTTCTTTATCGACGTGGGCAGCAGGGAAGTCTGGGAATCGGCAACGAAGGAGATACCCCGGGCAAGGGAGGAAGTATTTCGCGCTCTCGAACAACGAAGTTTCGACAGGGTGGACGAACTGGAACTGCCCGAGGATAAGCGGGAGGAAATTTGGCAACTCTTCAACTATAGGGCCAGAGACCCCGACTACGACAGGCTCAACTCCGTCCTGAAAAAGGTTGATGACGATAGGATCTTCGCGGATTTCGGTACAGTGAGGGGGCTACCGTATTACGAAGACCTGACCTTTGAGATCTATTCACCGGAGGTCGGTTCACCACTGGGTGGAGGCGGGGAGTACAGGTTCGGGGACGAGGAATCGTGTGGGTTCGCCTTCCAGCTGGAAGAGCTGCTTGAACTCTATAAAGGAAATGGAATCGATGAACGTCAGCAAATATCGTGTGACGCCCCCTCGAGTCTAAGCACCGCGAGGAAATTGGTAAAAGAAGGGGAATCCCTCGAGGTGAAAAAGTGAAAATAGCCCTACCGAGGGGACGGCTTCTCAAGAACTCAATCAACTTGATGAGGGAAGCGCTTCCCGACCTGAGTATCAAACAAAACAGGGAGCTAATTCAGCAGAACGGGGAACACGAAGTTCTGCTGGCAAAACCCTCCGACGTGCCGGTTTACGTGGAAGAGGGAGCCGACCTGGGAATCACGGGCAGGGACGTCTTCAGGGAAAAAGATCCCGACGTCTTCGTCCCGATTTCACTCCCCTTCGGTCAATGCAGATTGAGCGTTGCCGTGCTGGAAGGCGACGGAACGCCGCCGGAGGAGATGGACGGTTACCGGATAGCCACTGAGTACCCACATATCACCAAAAATTACTTCGAATCAATCAGCACCACCGTCGAGATCATCGAAGTCAGTGGCTCAACGGAGCTTGCCCCCAGAGCCGGTATCGCCGACGCACTGGTTGATATAGTTCAAACCGGAAACACCCTTGCCGCCAACGGCCTTAAGGAGTCAACGACCGTTATGAGGAGTTCCGGGCTTTTGCTGGTAAACAGAATTGCTCAGAAGACAAGGTTCGAAGAAATAAACAGGATAATATTTTCAATTCGGGAAGTGATCCAGGATGGATCTTAGGGCTTACGTAGACGACATACTCGCCGACGTCCGGGCGGAAGGAAAGAAAGCAGTTAAAGATTACTCCAGGAAATTCGACAACTACGGCGGGCCACTCGAATGGGAAAATGAAGAGTCGGACTCCGGAGGAAAGATACCGGAAGAGGATGCGAAAACGATAAAGAAAATCGTCGAAAGGGTCAGAAACTTCCATGAACGGCAGTACCCCGAAGACGATCTTTTCCTGCATAACGGTTCCCTCTACGGCCTGATTTACAGGTCGATCGAGAGGATAGGGCTCTACGTCCCCGGCGGCCGGCCCCTTCCCTCCAGCCTGATTATGTCCGGGGTGCCGGCGAGGATAGCCGGCGTGGAGGAAATGGTCCTGGTAACCCCTCCGGACGAGAACGGAGAAATCGACCCGTACGTCCTTTATACGGCCGATTTACTTGGAATCGAGGAAGTCTACAGGGTTGGCGGTGCACAGGCGATCGGTGCATTAGCCTACGGAGCCGGCACCCCCGCAGTAGATAAGATCTTCGGACCTGGAAACAAGTACGTCAACGAAGCGAAGAGGCAGGTTTACGGTGAAGTCGGAATAGACGGCCTTGCCGGCCCATCAGAGGTCTGCGTTGTTGCAGATAGAACGGCCGCTAAGGATGAAGTGCTCGCCGACCTGAAATCCCAGCTCGAACACGGGGAAGACGCCCGCGCCTGGTTGTTGACGACCTCCGAAGAGCTTTCCGACTACTGCAATCGGAAAGGGATCGAGGTGGAACTCAAGGGAACCCTGAACGATTGTATCGAGAAGGCGAACGAGATCGCCCCGGAACATCTCGAGATCAAGACGCGACAGCCGATTAAACTGATGGAATCCGTGAGGAACGCGGGAGCGGTCTACCTCGGACGTTTTACACCCTCGGCCGCGGCCGATTACTTTCTGGGCACGAATCACGTTCTTCCCACGGGAGGTTCGGCACGTTTCAATTCGGTCCTGACTGTGCGTGACTTTCTAAAGCCGATCAGCTTCGGCTGGACCGAGGAAGAGGAATTCAAAGACCACAGCGAACTCGGTGAGAGGATGGCGGAGATAGAAGGTATGACCGAACACAAAGAAGCTTTAGAGGTGAGAAAAAATGAAGAGGAGAACTGAAGAGGTAGTCGTCGAAATTAGCCTCAGCGAGGAAGGCCAGTCGGTCGAAACCGGCGATGACGTCCTGGATCACCTGCTGGAAACCCTGCTGTTCTATATGGAGATTCCGGGAACGGTCCAGGCAAACGGAGACCTGCCCCACCACCTCTGGGAGGATACCGGAATCCTGTTCGGCCGCGCGCTGCGGGAAGAGGTTGAAACATCCAAGACGGCTCGCTTCGGCAGCGCGCTCATCCCGATGGACGAAGCGCTCGTTCTCTGTGCGGTGGACATCAGCAGACCATTTTTGAACTTCGACATGGAATCCCCCGTCGAGGAAGAGGGCTTTTCGGCGGTCCTGCCTCGACAGTTCCTTTCCGGCCTGACGAGGTCGCTGGAAGCAACCCTGCACCTCAAACGGCTGGAGGGAAGAAATTCCCACCACGTGGTCGAAGCCGGGTTCAAGGCGCTCGGTATATCCCTAGCTAAAGCACTTGAAATTGCAGATGGAACCCGGAGCACCAAGGGGTGGCTAAGATGATCGCGATAGTGGATCTCGGCGTTGGGAATTTTTCCAACGTGGAAAAGGCCCTGGATGGGATCGTGACGAACGAACCGGAGGCAATTCTTTCGGCCGAGAGGATCGTCCTGCCCGGAGTAGGAAACTTTGGGGAAGTTACGGAGGAACTTAACCGGCTCAGGCCGGTCCTGCTAGAGAAAATATCCAGAGGAACTCCTTTTCTGGGGATCTGCCTCGGGACTCAGCTTCTCTTCCCGAGCAGCTGTGAAGACGAGGGTAGAGGTCTGGGTGTCTTGGACGGGAAGGTCGTCAATCTACCCGAAGAAGCGGCTCCACATATTGGATGGAACCAGGTTTTTTTCGAAAAAAAATCTCCTCTGTTCGAGGGTATACAGCCGGGGACTTACTTCTATTTCGTCCACTCTTACCGCGTCGAGCCGCAGTCAGAAGCCGTTATAACTGCTCATACCGATTTCAGTGCCGGCCAGGAGGCCGGAAGCTTCCCCTCTGCGGTTGAAAAGGAGAACGTATTCGGAGTGCAGTTCCACCCGGAGAAATCCGGCGAGGCCGGAATCCGGGTTTTGAAGAACTTCAAGGAGTTTTAGTCGTGAATATATATCCCGCAATTGACCTGCTTGACGGAAAAGTTGTTAGGCTGGAGGAAGGGA
Source organism: Candidatus Acetothermia bacterium (assembly GCA_046543235.1). Lineage (GTDB taxonomy): Bacteria > Bipolaricaulota > Bipolaricaulia > M55B111 > M55B111 > JAGXLP01. The sequence continues at coordinate 41,618 of JBKGZT010000002.1, forward strand.
ACAGGGAGGAGAAAAAAACTTACGGTCCGCCGCTGGAATTTGCCCGGAAATTTGCACGCCACGTCGACACGCTTCACGTAGTCGACCTGAACGGTGCTTTTTCCGGCAAACCGGGGAACTTCGACGTCGTGAGGAAAATCCTTGCAGAATCCGGAGTGGACGTCCAGCTCGGGGGAGGGATCCGGACCCTGGAAACACTAAGGAAGGTCGAGAATCTGGGGGTCAAGAACGCGATAATCGGCTCGAAGGCAAGCGATCTGGAGTTCCTGGGGCGTGCGGCGGAAGTTCACGACGGACTGACTGTCAGCCTGGACATCGGCGAGGAGGGCCTGATGATTGAAGGTTGGAAGAAGAGTGGTTCGCTGACGCCAAAAAAGGCCTTCCGGAAGGCCCGGGAGCACGTCAAAAGGTTCGTGGTTACGGCCGTCAACCGCGACGGTAAGCTCGACGGGATTGCCGACTTGAATTCTTTCCGGGAGAAAAGAGAGGTAGAGCTAATTTACGCGGGAGGTGTAACTGCCTTGGAGGATCTGTACGAACTCGAAAAACGAGGTTTCGATGGGGCAATAATAGGCAAAGCCCTTTACGAGAATAAAATAAATCTGGAGGAAGCCGTCAGGGCCGGCAAAAACAATGCTGGCTAAGAGAATAATAGCGGCGCTTGACGTCAGAAAAGGGCGGGTAGTAAAAGGGATAAAGTTCAAAGAAATCAGTGACGCTGGCGATCCCGTCGAAATGGGCAAGCAATACGAGGCGGAAGGTATCGACGAGCTGGTCTTTCTGGATATAACCGCCTCCCACGAAAACAGGGAAACGCTGATGGACCTGGTAGAAAAAGTCGGGCGGGAACTGCATGTTCCTTTTACAGTCGGCGGCGGAGTTCGCACCGTCGAAGACGTAAAGAAGCTGACCCGAAAAGGAGCGGACAAGGTATTCATAAACACGGCGGCCGTGGAGAGACCTGAATTGATCGAGAGAGCATCGCGGGTAATCGGCAGCGCAAATTTGGTGATTGCAATAGACGCCAAAAGAGAATCCGATCGCTGGAGGGTTTATACACACGGAGGACGGGAATCACGGAATCTCGGAGCGGTCGAGTGGGCGCGCCGGGTAGAAAGCCTGGGTGCGGGGGAAATACTGCTGACCTCGATGGATCGGGACGGTACGAAGGAGGGCTACGATCTGGCACTGACGACGGCAATTACCGATTCAGTGGATTTACCGGTAATCGCTTCCGGTGGTGCGGGAAAGCCCGAGCACTTCGTCGACGCCTTTAATTCCGGTTCGGATGCCTGTCTCGCCGCCTCGATCTTCCACTACGGAGAATACACGGTCAGCGAAGTCAAAGAGAGGGTTTCCGGGGAGGGTCTGAATGTCAGAAAAATTAGATGAACTCATGGAGACCGTAAACTGGGACGAGGACGGGCTGATACCCGCAATCGCACAAAGTTCCGAGGGCAATGTACTCACGCTGGCCTACATGGACGAAGAGGCGCTCGAGCTAACCCTTTCTACCGGCTACGGTCACTACTATTCGCGAAGCAAAAAACGGATCAGAAAGAAGGGGGAAGTCAGCGGAAACACCCAGGAAGTTAGAGAGGTTAGGATCGACTGTGACGGGGATGCCCTGTTGCTCGTCGTGGACCAGAATGGGCCCGCCTGTCATACCGGCGAGGAGAGCTGTTTTTACCGGAAGCTCGGAGCACCGAAAGTCGAGGAGTCGAGTTTAGATTATTCGTTAAACGTCCTGAAGGAGCTGGAAGAACTGGTAAGGAAGCGGAACGAATCCAGGCCGGAGGACTCTTACACGGCCAAACTCTTCCGTAAAGGTAGCGGAAATATTCGAAAGAAGGTCGGCGAGGAGGCGGTTGAGGTGGTCGTCTCTTCGAACAGGCAGGAGTTGATCTCCGAAACCGCGGACCTGCTCTACCATCTGCTCGTCCTTCTCAGAGATCAGGGTGTCGAGTTGGCGGAAGTTATGGCTAAACTGGAGGAAAGGCGGGGATGAAGTACCGTGATGCCATAAAAGGCTTTTCTTCCTATGACTCAACAAGGGTAGATGCCGAGATTAGATTGGACAAGAACGAGTCGCCCTTTTCTCTACCGGGGGAAATTCGAGACCGGGTCTTCGAGGAAATTCGTGACCTGTCTCTTAACAGATACCCGGACGCGACCTCGGACGAACTGCGTCGGAAGCTGGCGGACTTCCACGATTTGGACAGGAGCAACGTGGTCCTGGGAAGCGGCTCGGACCAGATGATCTCCTATGCCGTTCAGCTCTTCCCCGGAAACCGTGCGGTAATTGCGCCCCCGACGTTCTCAATGTACCGCTTCTACTCTGAGCTGGCGGGTTTCGAAATAAAAGAAGTGCCGTTGGCCGAGGACTACGAGCTCAGACTGGGAGAAATAAAGAACAACCTGGACGACGCGGGGCTTGTTTTCCTCTGTTCTCCCAACAACCCTACTGGAAATCGGGTCAAGCAAGAAAAGTTGATCGAGCTACTCGAAACGGGAAAGCCGCTCGTTCTGGACGAAGCCTACGTCGAGTTTTCCGGAGATTCACAGGCTAAATTAATTGAGGACTTCGAAAACCTGATCGTTCTTCGGACCTTTTCCAAAGGGTTCGGCCTGGCGGGTGCAAGGATTGGATACGCGATCGCGGCTGAGAAGACGGCGGAGAAATTACTCAGGGTGAAACCTCCCTACAACCTGAGCTCCATATCGGCAAGGATCGCCGAGGTGGCTCTGGAAAACTACGGGGTAATTCAGGAAAGATTGGACCTCATAGTTGAAGAACGGGAGAGAATCTACGGGGAATTTTCGGAGTTCGCGGGCCGAAGCGAGGCCAACTTCCTGCTAATGGATCTGGACGCCGCCGACTTTCTGGAGTCGAGAGGAATAGCGGTTAGAGAGTTTTCCGGGCGGCTTGCCGATAAGATAAGGATAACGGTCGGGACGAAATCGGAAAACGACAAGCTAATTGGCGCGTTAAGGGACTACGTCCAAACATTGAACGGCCAAAAGGGGGAATAATATGACGCAAATCGAAGAGATTAACCGGGAGACGGTAGAGGGCTGGAAGTGGGTGGTGCTCGACATCGACGGCGTTCTTATAGACCCGAGCGACAGCTACGATAGGGCCGTCAAGCAAACGGGGGAACTCCTGCTGTCAAAAATGGGCATCGACGAAAAGATCGGACTGGAAACCGTTCGATCCTTCCGAAAGAAGGGAAGGTTCGGCGACGACTACAAGGTTACCGAAGGGCTGATTCTGGCCCAAATGTCCGGAGATCTCGAAGGGTTTGTCTCCGATTTCCCCCGGGGGGAAGATCTGAACTGGATCAGAAACCGGGTCGGCGAAAAAATCGGCAGAGGAAAGGTAAAGAAAAGGTTCGACAGGTTTTACTTCGGGGAAAACAATCCGGAAAACATAGCCGAATCTGACGGGTTTTGGAGGCGAGAAAAGCCACTGGTCGATACCGATCTCCTGGAAAGGATAGAGGAAAACTCTTGCTTTGGTTACATCACGGGAAGGAGCCGGGAGGAAATCGCTCTGGCCGAAGAAATCCTGGACTATCAGTTACGAAACGTCGTCACCAGGGACGAGTACCAGAAACCCGACCCGAGAGCTCTGACATCTCTGGTCGACGGCGATAGCGGCGTATACATCGGTGATACCTATAATGACAAACTGCTCGTCGACAATTTCAACAAAAGCGGGGGAGACTTCTCCTTCGTAGCCATCGATGAAAACATGGAAACCAACGATGTCTTGGAGAGGATTCTCAACTGGAAAATGTGATTTGACTTGGAACTTCCACCTCTACCAAAGCAATCTGATTGCCGGCTAAACTAGTCGTTACCTGGATTAACCATGGTGAAAGAATTGAGATGAGTCAAACTTCAGTAAGATTCGACGGGTCCCAACCGTCGAGAGCACAGTTGGGGCAACTTATCCCATTAGATTAGTAATTACGAAAGTCTCCCGGGTCCTTCCGGCGACCGCCAGCTTACAGGGACAGTCATCAATGGTATTTTCCCCGTTTTTGAAACACCTATAGGCCTCTCGTTTCTCCTCTCCGATGAAGAAGAGAAAAGGATAAAGCGAACTTTTGATTAAACCTGGAGAAACAGTTATCCTTTCATTCGGTGGTTTCGGAGAGTCCTTGACAAGCAAAAAATCCTCTTCCGACCTTAACTGCTGGCTACCGGGAAAGAGGGAACCCACGTGACCGTCGGACCCGACGCCGAGTACCGGTAAATGGATTAACCCCCCGGATACCCGGCCAAGCTCCCTCGAGTATTCCTTCACGGATTCCCCCGGTTCGTTAGTTTCCCCGGGAAACCTGTGCACGTTCGCCTCCTTTATCAGGCCTTCCTCCATCATGTCATCCAGGAACAGATCCCGCGCCAGGCGGTAATTACTTTCTGACGATTCAGGATGAACAAGCCTTTCGTCGGTCCAGAAAAAATGGAGCCTCTTCCACTCGGCCTGGTTCAGCGACTCGGCTTGGTCGGGAATTGCTCGATAAAAAGGTTGAACTGAGCGACCTCCGGGCAGAGAGACCACTACCCGCCGGTGTTCGGCCAGTAGCTCCTTCGCCTTACCCAGAAACCGCTCGGCCGTCTTTTCACCCAGTTTATCCTCGTCCTCGTCGAAAATCTTTTTTACGTCCGTCACCCTGTTCAACCAAAAAACCTCCGCTTTCGGGTGGTTTGTGTCGGGTAATCGTTCGGATCAAGACGACGTTTTCTCCAGCTCATGCCATTCTCCCTCCTCCATAAACTCCTCCACTTCTCTGGGGGCCTCGCCTGATTCGTACCTGAACGGCTCGGGTACTTCCATCCTCTCCACTATCCTCCACTGTTCCTCTATTTCGTCGTACCTGACGAACGAACGCTGATCCCCGGCGATAGCCTGCGCCAGCAGGTTCTCATAAGCGCTCGGGGTGTTGGGACCATGATGACAGGAATGACAGAACTCCATCAACGCCGGCTCCGTGTTCATTCGACCGGGCACTTTGGTATTTATGGTAAAATATATGCCCTGGTTCGGCTGGATGTTCACGACGAGAGAGTTAGGCACGAGGTCGCCATCGCCGGCCGGATAGCCCACTTGAGAATGGTCAAACTCTATATAAACCTGGGCGTACTTTCGGACCATGTTCTTCCCGGAGAGAAGATAGAACGGCACGTCCCCCCATCGCGGGTTATCGATATTGGCTTTGACAGCCACCAGGGTCTCCGTGTTCGAATCTTCAGAAACCCCCTCCTCTTTTCTGTAGCCCCGGTACTGCCCGATTATCGCGTTCTTCACCTTCACCTGTTTCAACACGCGGACCTTCTCATCCCTAATCGATTTGGCGTCCATGTTCTCCGGATGAGCCATTCCAACCAGGGACAGGAGCTGGAGCAGGTGGCTCTGGAAGAAATCCTTGACCGCGCCGTACCTGTCGTAGAACTCTCCCCTGTCCAGGACTCCAAAATTCTCGCTGGCTACTATCTGGACGTGATTGACCGAACCGGACGTGAGGAGCGGATCGATGATCGAATTGGAAAAACGCAGGACGGAGAGGTTTCCGACCAGTTCCTTGTCCAGGTAATGATCGATACGATATATTTTTTCCTCCGGGAAGAGATCCCCTATACAGCTATTCAGCTCCCGTGCGGATTCGAGGTCGTCCCCAAAAGGTTTTTCGTAAAGAACCTTGGACTCATCATTTACCATGTCCTGGTTTGCCAAGTTATCGGTAATTATGTCGAAATGCTGGGGCAGGGTCGCGAGGTAGAATAGTCGGTGATCACCACAGTCCAGCAGCTCCCGGCGTAGATTTTCGTAGTCATCGGGCTCGTAGAAATTCAGTCGGGAAAAACGGATATGGCGGCGGAACTCCTCCCATTCCTTGCCCTTCTCCATCGAAGCCCCGACCCTTTTTACGTACTCCTCTCTCGTCAGGTCGCTCCGCGAGGTCCCAATTAAGTCAAAATCACCGATCTCATCCCTTTTGAAGAGCTTAAACAGGGAAGGTACGAGTTTGGAACGGGCCAGGTCGCCCGTCCCTCCCAGAATGACGAAGGTAACTCCCGGTTCACTCATGCAGTCTCCCTAAAGAGATCTAACCCTAAAGATTGACTCCTCACTCCTCCTCTTCGAGCGTATCCACTCCGAGAGCGGAATAGACGCCACAACTCCTCGTGCTTCCGGTCGCGAAAGCAATTACTCCAAGGACCAGGAATACGATTTCAAGAACCAGACTCATCGACAGGATATCAACCAGGCCAAGTATTCCGACCAGGACCAGTATCAATCCCAGCCTGCTTCTGATCTTACTGTCCAGTTTGCCGACGTTCTTCTTCATGTTACCTCCTCTTTACGTTTATCGGTTCGACCAACTGGGTAATTTTATACTTATCAAAATTTATTTCAAATTGGAATTTAGTACGAAAAAGATGGGCCGGTTCCTGATCCTGCACCAAACACCACGTGAATACCGACCTGCCCCCGGCTCGGCCCTTTGAGACTTCGAGAACTTTGGTGCTCAGATTAGGTGGCGCTTGGTATCGGAGGCTGCATGCGATACTCTCTTTGGTTTCATATAACTATTGTATTACATTTAGACTAAGTAATTAACCTTACCTGCCTGACGGCAGGAGAACTTTTCACCCCCGGCCAAAGGTCGGGGGATTTAAGTTCTGGTTTTTCCCAAAAGAACAACCGGACTTCAAAGGGGATCGAAAATCAACTCGAATAAAAGCGACCTTAAGAACTTACTGTTGCGGATAGTC
>JBKGZT010000086.1:0-3513 GCA_046543235.1 Candidatus Acetothermia bacterium
CCTCCGCGCCGGGACGGCTCGAGACAAGCGCCGTCTCCCCGACCGAGATAGAGCTGACCTGGAAGGACAACTCGGAAAACGAGGAAGGGTTTCGGATTTACAGGAACGGAAACAAGGTCGAAACCGTTGGAGCAAATACCACGAGTTACGTACACAGTGAACTGGAAAGCGAATCCCGGTATTGCTATCAGGTCGTGGCTTTTAACGATAGCGGCGAGTCCCAGGAGACAAACCGGAGTTGCTCCATGACGCTGAAGGGGATCCCTTCGGCTCCGGGTAATATGAAGGCTACCCCGTTGTCCTCTGACAGGATCAGATTAAGCTGGACCGATAGTTCGGATAACGAACAGGGTTTCAGGTTATACCGTAACGATCAAAGGATAGCTACGTTGGGTTCGGACACTACGAGCTACGTGGATACCGGACTGGACCCGAACGAATCGTATAAGTACGAGGTGGCAGCCTACAACGAAGCCGGCGAATCGGGACTTTCGAGCTCGGGTAGCGTCAAGACGCCGATGGAAGAGGAAGAAGTTGAGGAAGAACCGGAACCGGCTCCGGAACCGGAGGAAGAAACGGGAATAGGTCGTGCACAGCTTCTGGCAGGTATAGGAATAGTGGCCATGATTATGGGCTATATCTACTCCGAAATGGGCTAGATACAACCGATTACCTATGCAGGAGATATCGCTCCGACTAACCCGGTCGGGGCGATATCTTTTTTTAATCCACACGGCAAATCCGACGCTTGCGTGGTTTCAATCGATTTTTTATCGCCTTTGAGGATTGTTGTGTTCCCCTTCTCCCCTTAACATTTAGAGGTTTCTGGTTGATTCTGCAGAAACCGGATCTCTCGTTAAACTTTCGGTAAAAAACACGGATTTGATCCGAAACAAGCTAAAAACTAGGAGGTAAATGACTTGCGAACACCTTTCATAGCATCTAACTGGAAGCTTCATAAGACGAGGCAGGAGTCAAGAGAGTTTCTTAACGAGTTCAGAGAGAAGGTGAAGTACATTTCCGAAGTCGAAATAGGACTGGGTCCTACTTACACTTCACTCGGTGAAGTAAGCGAGGGGATCGAGGGGACAGGAATAAAGCTCATAGCCCAGAACGTCTACTTCGAAGCGGAAGGTGCTTATACAGGGGAAATCTCCCCCCAAATGCTGGCGGAGATAGGGACGGACTACGTCATTGTCGGGCACTCCGAACGAAGACAGATCTTTGGCGAGACGGACGGGATGGTAAACAAGAAGATAAGTGCCGTATTTGAGAACGGGATGAAACCGATCCTCTGCATCGGCGAGACGGAAGACGAGAGAGCCGAAGGGAAGACGGAATCCGTGTTGAGAAACCAGTTAAAGAACGACCTCAGGGGGCTCGACCCCGGAGATGCCAGGGAGATGGTGATTGCTTACGAGCCCATATGGGCAATCGGCACCGGCGAGTCCGCCTCGCCCGAGGACGCCCAGGCGGGCTGTAAGTTCGCGCGGGATCAGGTAAAAGATCTGCTGGGAGAAGACGTCGGGGAAAGCGTCAGACTCCAGTACGGCGGCAGCATCAAGCCCCACAACGCCGAGGAATTGATGAGTCAGCCCGACATTGATGGAGGTCTGGTCGGTAGCGCCTCTTTGGATCCGGAGTCCTTTGCGGAGATCATTTCGATAACAGAGGATCTGGTTAGCTCTTCCTAATTACGTACTGCATGTCTCGCGTATTGTGAGCTGTACCCGGGTTGCCGTCAGAATCAAGCGCGATCAAGCCGGCCCGAGAACCGGTAGAATTCTCCAGTTTAGATATGGCTTTTTCAGCGGCTTTCTTTACCGCTTCGCCGGATTCGAGCTGGTGGACGAGTTCTCGGGCCAGATTAACCTTTATTATTGCCTCTCCGACTCCGGTAGTGGAGACTGCTCCAGTTTCGTTACAGTAAAGCCCGGAACCGATGATCGGTGAATCACCCACTCTACCCTTCATCTGGGTCTTAACTCCACCGGTGGAAGTCCCGGCTGCCAGGACCCCGTCCTCCGAGCGGGCGACCGCTCCGACGGTGTCGTTGCCCCCTGAAAGCTCCTTTAACCTATTAAGTTTTTCCGGATAGGACAAGCCAGAAAGTTTTTCGGTTAACTCCTCCCACTTTTCCCGAGCTCTATCGCTCTTAGTATCCTCGTCGATTTCAAGTTTTAGTCCCTCGGCAAGTTCGCGAGCCCCTTCGCCCTGGAGGAGGACGTGGGGTGTCTTCTCTCGCACGACCTCGGCCAGCGAGATCGGGTGCCTCAGGTCTGCTACGTTGATCACGCCTCCTGCCGAGAGGTCGCTTCGGGTGATAGCTGCATCCAGCCTTACTTCTCCGTCGAGCTGAAAACTTCCGCCGTAACCGGCGTTAAATAGTGGGAAATCCTCCAGCCTCCTTATCGCTTGTTCCACGGCATCCAGGGGAGCTTCTTCTTCCAAGCCGGCCTCGGCGGCCTCCTGGAGGACGGTTTTTCGCTCTTTCTTGTCCTCCGGAGGTATCTTCCCGGCTCCACCGTGGACTACTATGATCACTTTATATTCTCCAGCTCTTCGTCAGGGAATTCGCCCCTGAGCACTTTTGGGGGCTCAAACGTAAGATCCAGGACCGTCGAAGCTTCGTGGCTCATTTCCTCCTCGGACTGGATAAACAGGTCGACGATTCCGCCGAACTCCTCGACTATCCTGTCGAAGTCCGTCATCGGCGGTTCGCCCGATTTATTTACGCTGGTACCCACCAGAGGGTAGTCCACGTTTTCCCGCAAACCCCGGAAGGAGTCGCTATCCGGTACTCGAATTCCTACCTTTTTCTCCCGGCTGACCGAAACGTCCGGAGCCGTGGAGTTCGCTGGCAGGATCAACGTGTAGGGGCCGGGAAGAAGGGTTTCGATCATTTCTTTCTGTCCTTCAGAGAGGTTCAGCGTGTACTTCGGTATCTCGTCCCTCGAAAACAGGTGGAGGGTCAACGGTTTCTCGGTGCTCCTCTGTTTGACCCGGTAGACGCGGTCGGTCACGGACTCCTCCCTCGCGTTGCCTCCCAGGCCGTATACGGTATCGGTTGGAAACACCATCAACGTTTCGTTGTCGAAGATTTCTTCCGCGGACTTCTGTTCGTCGAGCGATATCATGTTATCACCTTTTGATAAAAATATAACTTAAACGGGTCCTTTTCCAGTTAGCTGAAATGAAAGTTTTCTCTAAAACATCGAACTAGAAGGAATCGATATAAATTTTCGGCTAAAAAGCTCGATTGAATTGATCACCAGCTAGGCTTGGAGTCCTCGATATTTGTACTCAACTCTTTCGTCAACTAAGTTCTACGATAGGTAGGGCTTTCCAGCCCCGCTGTGATGATGGGTGAAATCCCCCTTTCCGGCCTACGTACTGGAGCCACTCCCGCTCGCCTCGATGTTCAGCTTTGACTGAAAAGATTTTCCTGAACGTTTCCGAAGCTATAAATTCATTTTACCAAAACTTGCCGAGAAAGCCCCGGAGCTCGCTCCG
>JBKGZT010000030.1:0-16367 GCA_046543235.1 Candidatus Acetothermia bacterium
TATGAACTCTTCTAATGAGAAGAAGGTGAAAGAGGAAAGATCGGGGCCGGTTGGCAGGGGCGAGGCCCGGGTCGACGCAGTGGATAAAGTTACGGGCAAGTCGGTGTATGCCGACGACTTTAGACCGCAAGGCTTGCTGCATGCCGCTGTAGTTCGCAGCCCCGTCTCGAGCGGTAGGATCAAGTCCATCGATACCGACAACGCGAAGGGACTCGAGGGAGTAAGGGCGGTCGTTACAGCGGAGGACGTTCCGGGAAGCAATGCCGTCCCGATAATAGAGGATGACATGCCGGCTCTGGCTTCCGATAAAGTCAGATACGTCGGGGAGCCGGTCGCTATTGTGGCCGGCGAGAGCGAAGAAGCAGCTGAGAAAGGAGCCGAGGCCGTTGAGGTCCGTTACGAGGAGACTGAAGCAGTGTTTGACCCGCTGGAAGCGCTCGAGGACGACAGTCCCCAGGTGGCGCAGGAAGGGGTTAACGAGGAAGGCAACTTGTTTACTCAAATGGTCCTGGAGAAAGGCGACGTAGATCGGGCTCTGGAGGATGCTCCAGTAGTATTGGAAAACGAGTATCGAACGGGACACCAGGAGCACGGATACATCGAACCTCAGGGGATGACGGCGATACCGGTCGCACGGGGCAAGATGGAGATTCATGGCACTTTACAGTGCCCCTTCTACGTCCAGGAGGCGGTCTCCACGGCGCTGGGTTACCCGATAAATAAGATAAAGGTAGTTCAACTGGAGACCGGCGGCGCCTTCGGCGGGAAGGAGGACGTTCCATCCCAGGTTGCGGTTCTTGCCGCGTTGCTGGCCCATGAAGTAGAGAAGCCCGTCAAACTGGTCTACGATAGGCGTGAGGACATAGTAGCCACGAGCAAACGTCATCCTTCTGTGGTCCGTTACAGGACGGCGGCCGACGAGGACGGGAAACTACAGGGGATTGAGGCAGAGGTATACATCGACGCAGGGGCCTATCAGACTTTGTCGGAGGCAGTGCTCTTCCGGTCGCTTGTCCACACCCCCGGACCATATTCAATACCGAACGTAAGAGTAGTGGCACGGAGCGTGGCCACGAACAAGGTTCCAAACGGAGCCTTCCGCGGGTTCGGAAGTCCGCAGGTAATATTCCCCCACGAGTCGCAGATGGATCTGCTTGCTGAGGATGTCGGAAAGGATCCCGCCGAGATCCGAGAACTCAACGTACTGCGTTCCGGGGATCGTACCGCTACAAACCAGAAAGTGGAGAAAAGCGTCGGGCTTGGCAGAGCCCTGAGCCGGGCGAAGGAGCTGTCCAGCTGGGAGGAGACGAGGTCCGAATACGAAGAGTGGAACGCCAGCCACGACAGGATCAAGAAGGGTCTGGGTCTGTCGACCGTAATGTACGGAGTAGGAATGGGTGCGGGTGCGCCTTTTCTCGAGAAGGCAGGTGCTTACGTGAAGCTGGAACCCGATGGCTCGCTTACCGTTGCTGTTGGCAACACGGAAATGGGACAGGGTGCAGAGACGGTCCTGTCGCAGATCGCGGCCGATCCGCTCGGCCTGGAGGTCGAAGACGTATCCATCACCGAAGTTGATACCTCCCGAGTCCCCGATAGCGGTCCGACGGTCGCTTCAAGGACGACGACAATGGCCGGGAACGCGATAATGGACGCTGTGGACACCCTTAAGAAACGAATAGTAGCCCTTGCACGGGATGGTTTAGGCTGTTCCGAAGTATATTTTCAGGACGGGGACGTAATCGATAGCTCGGACCCCTCCAACAGGATCCCGCTGCCGGAAGTGGCCGGTGAAATGTGGGGAGAAAACGTGGACATGGCTGCGGAAGGCTGGGCGAAGAAGGGGATGAAGAACTGGCGGCCCGAAAAGAGCCAGGGAGACGCCTACTTTGTCTATTCCTACGCGGCCCATGTCAGCGAGGTCAGGATAGATAGCCTGACGGGTCAGGTGAGGGTAACGAAGCACGTCGCGGTCCATGACTCCGGCAGGATTATCAATCCGACGACCGCGGCAGGCCAAGTGGAAGGTGGGGTGGCCCAGGGGATCGGCTACGCTTTGATGGAGGACCTGGCAGTGGAGGATGGCCGCTTTCCCGATCCCGATCTCACCAACTATCTCATGCCGACATCGCAGGACGTGCCGGAGAATCTCGTCGTGGATTTCGTGGAAGCCGATTACCCGGAAGGCCCTTACGGAGCCAAAGGGCTTGGAGAAGTACCTCTGATGGCCTCTCACGCCTCCGTGATAAACTCGGTTAGCCACGCGATCGGCGACAGGGTCCATCGTTACCCTGCTACCCCGGAGAGGGTCCTCGAAACCTTTCTGGACGGGAGGCGGGGTTGATAAAGGTTGGGGGCACTAAAAGTGTTCGCTGGAGGCTGAACCCTGCAGTACTCCTACACTTTCTTTTGAAGTAAACTTAATTTGATATCGAGTTTTCTCTCTGTTAGGATAGATCTGTCAAACAGTTTTACCTGTATTACCGTTCGACTGGTTTTTTCTTCGCTCGAACCGCGGGGGTTTCCGTAATTTAAGCAATTCGACAAAAAAAGAAAACAAAAACCGAGATAAGAGGTGTTTACGATTATAGATTTATCGATGGACGAAGAACAATTGAAAAGCACGGTAGAGCGGGCAAGGGAAAGAGACATCATTATTCCAACACTGGAACAGCAGAAAAACCCCGAGTTAGTCCCGGACGTGATCAAGGACGAGTTAAAGGATGTCGGGCTATGGGATATCGACTCCAGGAACCTCTTCAGGATTACCTGGAAGAACGAACCCCAAAAACAGGGAGGTCTCTACGATGGAGTTAATTACATGGAACTGCCGACCGAACTAACCGGGGTGAACGCTAGGATAATCGCCCTCGTCGGCAAATGGTTTCCTACCGGCTCCCATAAGGTCGGGGCCACCTTTGGCTGCCTGGTGCCACGGCTTACGACGGGTCAGTTCGACCCGACATACCAGAAGGCCGTCTGGCCGTCCACGGGCAATTACTGCCGAGGTGGAGCCTACGACGCGGAATTGCTTGCCTGCGACTCCGTCGCAATTCTTCCGGAGGAAATGAGCCAGGAGAGGTTCGACTGGCTCTCCAAGGTCGCCGGTGAGGTGATCGCGACCCCCGGCTGCGAGAGCAACGTAAAGGAGATATTCGACAAGTGCTGGGAGCTCAAGGAAAGTCGGGATGATATAGTCATTTTCAACCAGTTTGATGAATTCGGCAACCACCTCTGGCATTACGAGGTAACCGGGGCGGCGATGGAGGAGGTGCTGGAGGAAGAACTCACCCCCGGCTCGAATTACTCCGGTGTCGTTCTTACTTCTGGTTCGTCCGGCACAATGGGTTGCGGAGATTACCTGAAGAAACATTTTCCCACTTCGAAACTGGCAGTTGGTGAGGCGCTTCAATGTCCAACGCTGCTTAGGAATGGTTACGGGGGCCACAGGATAGAAGGGATAGGCGATAAACACGTGCCCTGGATCCACAACGTCAGGAATACCGACATGGTAATTGATATCGACGATTCCAACTCGATGAACCTGATCAGGCTGTTCAACGAGCCGGCCGGTCAGGAGTACCTGGAGGAGAAAAACGTGCCGGTCGAGACGATCGAAAAACTACCTTTGATGGGGATTTCTTCGGTGGCAAACATGGCCTCGGCGATAAAATACGCGAAGTACTACGAGCTGGACGAGGACGACGTCGTCCTGACCGTTTTTACCGATTCCATGGAGCTTTACGATTCCAGACTGGAGGAAATGAGGGCAGAAGAGGGTGAATATTCGAGGGAAGACGCGATCAGGGACTACCACCAGTATATCCAGGGCTTGACCACGGACAACATGAAGGAGTTGACTTACTACGAGAAGAAGAGAATTCACAACCTGAAATATTACACCTGGATAGAACAGCAGGGCAAGGAAACGGAAGAACTGGATGCGCAGTGGTACGACTGGCCCAATTACTGGGACGAAGTACACGGCCAGGTTGGCGAAATAAATCGACGAATTGAGGAATTCAACGAGAAGACAGGTCTGCTTGAGGAGCTAAAGTCGAAAAAGGAGTCCGGAAATTAAGGCTAAGGCGACCGCATTGCTGAGATCACCACGAGGTCGACTGCATGGCAAAAACCACGGATATGTTTGACGAAATAGAACCCTCCAAGAAGAAGAGCGTCAAAGTGGCGGAGCAGATAATCGAGCTGATAGAACGGGGAGAGCTCAGCCCCGGAGATAAACTGCCATCCGAACACGAGCTCGCGGAAAAGATGGACGTCAGCCGGCCGTCGGTAAGAGAAGCATTAAGCGGACTTCAGGCCCTGGAGATCGTCGATACGAAGATCGGATCGGGGACCTACGTCAGCGAGTCGATCCTGGAGAGCACCCTGGTCTCGGCGGATCTGTCGCTGATGGAAAAGGGGACGAGCCATCTGCAGATAATCGAAGCGCGTAAGAACCTGGAAAACGCCATGCTGGGAATTGCTATAAACAACCTGGAGAACGAAGATCTTGGAAGAGTCGAGGAAGTGCTGGCCCGGATGAAGGAACATTCCACGGAAAAGGAATACCAGCAATACATGGACGCCGATCATGATTTTCACGAGGCGCTTGTAAAGCTGACGGGCAATCCTCTTGTATTGGAAGCCGCTCAACCCCTGCTCGCCACGATAAACGACTCTCTTTACAGAGAGTTGACCCACAAGTACTACCTCGTGGACGATTCCCGGATCAGGCGATGTTTTAATATTCATAAGGACCTTTACAGGTCAGTAAAAGAAAAAGATCTGAAAAAGGCAAAGGATTCCATAGCGAGACACTGGGAACTGATGGAGAACGCCCTGGAAAAGGAGAATAATTAATTACTCCAACAAGGAGGAAAACATGGAAAGCAGTGAGAAGACCCTGACGGTAGTTGCGTTGGGGGGAAACGCGATTTTGAAGCCGGGACAGGAGGGGACGGCTAGGCAACAGATCGAGAACGTAAACGAGACGACTCAGCAGCTGGCAAAGATGGTATTGTCAGGAGAGTACAAGATAGTCGTCTCTCACGGTAACGGACCGCAGGTGGGAAACCTGATGCTCCAGAACGAGCTGGCCAAAGAGGAGGTTCCTTCTCACCCGCTCGACGTCTGTGGAGCGGAAAGCCAGGGCTTTATCGGTTACATGCTCTCGCAGAGTTTAGACAACGTATTTAACGAAAACGGCCGAGGTGACATTCCCGTCTCGACCGTCCTGACACAGACCTTGATTGACAAGGACGACCCCGCTTTCGAGGATCCGTCCAAGCCGGTCGGCCCGTTTTACACGCAGGAAGCCGCAGAGGAGCTGCAGGAGGAGAAGGGTTACGAGATGATAGAGGACGCCGGTCGAGGTTACAGGCGGGTGGTTCCATCACCCAAACCGAAAGCGATAGTTGAGAAGGAACCGGTGAGGCAGTTGCTTGCAGCCCATACGGTGGTTATTGCCGCCGGTGGCGGTGGGGTACCGGTAGTCAGGGAAGGCGACAGGTTGGTCGGCCGCGAGGCGGTAATTGACAAGGACCTGGCCTCCGAACAGCTAGCCGAGGACGTGGGTGCGGAAGTTTTGCTCATCCTAACCGACGTTGAGAACGTCTATTTGAATTACAACGAAGTCGACCAGGAAGCACTGGGTCGGGTTACCGTCGATGAAGTTGAAGATTACCTCGAAGAAGGTCACTTCGCTCGGGGCTCGATGAAACCGAAGGTGGAAGCCGGAATTGAATTCGTCAAACAGGGTGGAAAGAAGGCAGTCATAACCTCGCTGAACAAGGTGCTGGAAGCCCTTGACGGAAACACGGGCACGACAATCACATCAGAATAAAAAAGGAGGAAAAATGTCAAACACACAACTACAGGGTAGGGATTTTATAAGCTGGTTGGATTTTGAAAGAGACGAGATCGACGCGATTCTGGAGGCAGCACACGACCTGAAACGCCGGCAGATCAGAGGAGAGAGACAGACAAACGTACTACCCGCCAAGACGCTGTTCATGCTCTTTTACAATACTTCGCTAAGAACGAGAAATTCCTTCGAAGCTGGAATGACTCAGCTCGGAGGTCATGCACACTTTCTCCAACCAGGGGCGGTCTATACCCCGGCTCTTAAAGGAGAAGAAGAAGCCTACTCCACGGAGCGGGTAAGCGACGTGGCGCGGGTACTCTCCGAAATGGGCGATGCAATTTCGATCCGGATCTACGGTGACAAGACGGATTGGCAGTACGGCAAGGGTTACAAGATCCTGCAGCAGTTCGCCGAGTGGGGGTCCGTTCCGGTAATCAACATGGAGGACGACGGTTATCATCCGAATCAGGCACTCGCGGACGTAATGACGATGCAGGAGAAGATGGGGAAAGACCTTACCGGAAAGAAGTTTACCATGAGCTGGGCATATTCCGGCTCGGTGGAAAAGCCTCTGTCAGTCCCACAATCCGCGATCATCAGCGCTGCGACGATGGGCATGGACGTGACTCTGGCGCATCCGGAAGGACTTGACCTCGCCCCTGACGTACTGGACGCGACCGAGAAGAGGGCGAAAAAACACGGAGGCGACTTCGAAATAGTCCACGACATGGAAGAAGGATTTGCCGACGCGGACGTCGTCTATCCGAAGTCCTGGACGCTTCAACCCACCGACGGTACGACTGCCGACCTGGATAAGGCCAGGGAAGTATTCGAAGACAACAAGGACTGGATTACCACGCAGGAAAAGATGGAGCTGACTAACGACGCCTATTACATGCACTGCCTGCCCGCCGACCGAGGCATGGAGGTCACTGACGAGGTCATTGACGGTCCGAATTCAATAGTCTTTCAGGAAGCCGGAAACAGGCTGCACGCGCAGAAGGGCCTGTTGAGCCTGCTGTTGTCTTAGGGGGTAACAAATGAGCTGGCACGACTTAGAAAACAAAGACATGATCAGCGTCAAGGATTGGTCGAAAGAGGAACTAGATATTCTTCTTAGGGTAGCAAATGACCTGAAGAGCAGGTACTACAGCGGGGAGGAGCCCGACATACTGGAGAACGACACCTTCATGATGCTCTTCTTCAACTCCTCCACGAGGACGAGACAGTCCTTCGAAGCGGGAATGAGTCAACTTGGTGGCCACTCGCAGTTCCTCGCCCCGGAGACCATGCGGATATCCCTGGACAGGGAGCCGGGTGGAGGGGAATCGATAAAAGACACCACCAAGGTCATGGGACGCTACGCCGAAGGTATAGGCGTAAGACTCCTCGAGGACAAAGTGGACTATTACGGGCAGGGGACCGAGATCATGTACGAGATGGGCAGGCATTCGACCGTTCCCGTCATAAACATGGCCTCCGACATTTATCATCCCTGTCAATCCATGACTGACGTCATGACGATGCAGGAAAAGGTCGGTAACCTGCGAGACAAAAAGATCGCGGTCACCTGGGCCTACTCGCCTTGGGTCCGATCCTGGGGCTCGATTCAGTCCAACATCCTTACCTCCGCCCTCTTCGGCATGGACGTCAACCTCGCTCACCCGGAAGGTTACGAACTCGACCCGGACGTGCTGGACCTGACGGAGGAGAACGCGAAGAAGTCGGGAGGTTCCTTCACGGTAACCAACGATATGGACGAAGCACTACAGGGCGCCGATATAGTATATCCCAGGAACTGGATGAGTCCGGACAGGTACGAGATCGGCAAGGAAAAGGAAATCGAGATGGCAGGTGAGCACCAGGACTGGAAGTACACCAAGGAGAGACAGGAAGAACTGGGAGACCCCGGATACTTGCTCCACTGTATGCCCGTTGATCGGGGCAACGAAGTGGACGACGAGATCATGGACGATCCCGAGCTATCTTTTGTCTACGATCAGGCGGAAAACAGGCTACACTTCCAGAAGGCACTGATGGCCCTGACGATGGGTGGAAACCTCTAGAATCAGGTTTCCGGACGGATAAGAAATATCGGAAGTCAAACCCCCCTGCTCGGGGGGTTTTTTATTTTCCGTAATGTTAACTGGATAATTTCCCTTCTATTAGCTATCCTACGTCTAAAGTTATCTAACCGGCTGTCCAACGAGCGAGGTGGGAATTTTGCCGGAAAAAGACGCTGAAGCGGACTATTCGACTCGGCTCGGGGTTCTACCTATGATTCGAGGCGAGGAAGCGGCGGATACGTTAATAACGAACGGCTCTCTGGTAAACGTTCTGACCGGGGAGATCCTGGAGCGTGACGTGGCGATTAAGGGCGGGCGAGTCGGAGCAATTGATAAGGACCTGGACTCTTTGGCTGGAAGCTCTACCCGGGTTATCGATGCCGGCGGCCTATACTTGACACCTGGGTTCATCGACGCCCACCTCCATATCGAGAGTTCCATGCTTACTCCGGTCAGGTTTTCCGAGCTGATGGCAGAAAAGGGCGTAACGACGGTTTTTTACGATCCGCATGAGATAGCGAACGTATCGGGCCTGGATGGCGTTAGGTGGACCTACGAGGAGATGGTAAGGAGTCCGGCAAAGGGTTTTCTAACCGTACCTTCCTGCGTGCCGGCCAGCTCACCTGAACTGGAAACTACCGGAGCCGAATTTGGACTGGAGGAGATCGATCGGGCCCTTGGCTGGGAAAAGACTGCTGCACTCGGAGAAATGATGAACTATCCTGGAGTCCTGTCGGGGCGGAGGGAGACGGTGGAAAAGCTCAAGTTGGCAGAAACACACGGGTTGCCGATCGAGGGGCACGCCAGTGGCCTTTCCGGCCGTGAACTGGACGGATACGGTTCGATGGGAATAGATTCCGACCACGAAGGGGTAAGCAAGGTAGAAGGAATCGAGAGGGCCCGGAAGGGTTTCTGGACGATGATAAGGGAGGGTTCCGGCTGGGCTGACCTGACGGAAGTCATCCGGGCGCTCACCGAAACCGACCTTTCTCCTACCAGATTCTGCCTAGTTACGGACGACCGGGATCCGATAGATCTGGTCGAAGAAGGCGGAGTCGACCACGTGATTAGAAGGGGGATAGAGGAAGGGCTGGAGCCGGTGCAAGCAATCCGTCTGGCAACTCTGAATCCCGCGACCAGGTTTGGGATGGACTCCGAGCTTGGTTCCATATCTCCCGGAAGAAGAGCGGATATCAACCTGATAAGTGACCTTCAGACGGTGGAGGTGGAGACTACTCTGATCGGAGGAGAATCGGTTGATGAAATCGAATGGCCGGAATCTAGTGCCTCTTCACTAAAGGGCACCGTAAACATACCCGGCGAGATATCTCTTGATACGTTCCGCCTGGATGAACGGGAGAAGAAATTTGGTATTCACGTTCACCAAGAGGATATAATTACGGAAAAAATGAGCCTCTCGGATTACGAAGGAGACCCGGCAGGGCTGAACAAATGCGCGGTACTTGAACGGCATAGATATACCGGCAACGTCGGAAGAAGTCTGGTGCGGGGTTTTGGTATCGATAACGGGGCGATCGGTTCGACAGTTGCCCACGACAGCCATAACTTGATCGTCCTGGGCAGTGATGAGGAAAATATGGCCGAAGTCGCGAGGCATCTCAGACAACTGGGAGGTGGCCAGGCCGTAGCAAGAAACGGCGAAGTCGTGGCTTCCGTAAAGCTCCCGATTGCCGGTCTGATGAGCAACGAACAACCGGAAGAAGTTGCTGATTCTCTTAGGTCGGTGCAGGAAGCCGTAGGGGAACTCGGTGCCGACCTAGCTCAGCCGATGATGATACTGACTTCGCTCGCCCTTGCAGTTATCCCGGAAGTGAGGCTAACGGATAAAGGTTTGGTTGACGTCGACGAGCAGAAAATAATCGGTTAACTCTCAAGAACACTCCGACCGCTCGGCCGTTTACCTGCTATGAGTTTGCAGTAAGATATCTGGAAGCGGCTTTGTCCCTTTTCGCGGCTTTTTAGAATTCATAGTTCTCCCCGAGCAGGTCGACGCGGTAGGTGTAAAATGAGTTTTCTTCGTCCAGCCTCAGATATGCGATGAAGGTCCCGCCGTCCGCCAGGATCACTTTCTTCACCCCTGTTTCCGGGTCGGTTAAAACGAAGCGGTCTACGACTTTTGAAGAGCCGTCGATTTCCATCTCCTCCGTTTCTCTGTCCCGAAGCTGATAGTAAGCTTTAAGCCTCTCGTCGTCACCGCCTCTGGGGCCCGTACCACCGGTTCGAATCTCCACTATTTCTTTGGGCTCCCTTTTCGAGAGGATTAGGGCGGTAAAGGCCAGAGAGCCACCAGTTCCCTGAAAGTAAGAGTCGACTGGTTCCACCTTCCCTTCCTTTCTCTCTTCGCCCAGGTCGGCGTTGATACGTCCGTCCTCGACCGTAGACTTCAACCGGTCGCTTCCAATACCGAGAGGTCCGTCGTAGTTCAGCTCAAGCGACAGCGGGGAGAAGTCAGCTCCAACTCTTATTTCCTGGTCAAATTTGATCTTTGGCTTTACGAAAGGGATCGGAATTGGTGGCGTGACTACTCCTTCGGAAACGAGAACTATCTCACCGGAGTCGTCCTTGATTAGTTCGTATTTTTCCGACCCCAGATCTTTCCCGTTGCTGACGTAAACAAGTTCTCCGCGGGAAAAGACGCCCCTTTCCGTTGAATTCAAACTATCCAGAGCTTCAGCCGCGGTACCTGTCTGGCCGCCGGGGAGACCAGAAATCAGGATAGTAAAAAGCAAAACCAGGAAGATAGATAGCGGGCTTCTGTTTAAAGTTATCTTGGACATAAAGATCCGACCCCGTTTTAGCACTTAATTTGAAACACTATTTAGGTGGGAACTATTTCATCCTAAGTTTTCTGGGGAGATAATTCAAACACTTTTTAACTGACTAACCGTATTCAACGGATCTCTAGATGCCTCGACTCTTTGGCTAGCAAAAGGGCGGGGAACTACTCAAAATGCCAGACGAAAAACTTCACTCAGTTTGCAAAGATAATTTCGCCCCTCTCCGGATCCATCGATTCTATGTCCACCAGGGAGAATATCGGTTTGTTTTCCTTACTCAGGCGCTGATAACCCCCGGACCCTTGCTTGCGGATGACAAAGCCGTATCCCACCACCGTGACGGAGAGGGCGTCCATTATATCCGAAAGGGTGCCCGCGGTTCTGCCGGTAAAGAGGAAGTCGTCGACGATCAATACCCGATCATCCGGGTCGAAGTAATCCCCGGAGACGGCCAGGGTGGTTTTGTTCTTTTTCGTTGGTGACTGGATCGTTCGGATCTCTTCTCCGCTCATCGTCGTCGGCACGCCTTTTTTCGCGTAAACGACCTCCACGTCCGGCTCTTGATCTATCAGGTTTGCCGCAGTTGTATAAGCGATAATGTTACCGGCTGCTTCAGCCGTCAGGACTTTGGTGACGCCGAGGTCTTGGAATTTCCTGGATATCGCTTTGCCGACTTCGTTTAATAGCGAAGGTGCAACCTTGTGGTTTAAAAAGCTATCTACTTTGAGAAACTCCTCTCCTAAAACCTCTCCTTCGGCTTTGATCTTTTCGATAAGTCTCTCTTTTGCGTTCTCTATTACGTTATCCATTCTCTCCCCCCAGAGTGTTGGGTTTTTCGCGGTTAATCCACTTCCCTTGAGCTTTTCGACCCCTGAATTCCTCTTCCTCGAGTATCGGTCTGCCGCGAAGGAAGACGAATCGCGGCCAGCCGTAAGCAGTTTTTCCCGTAAATGGGTTAAAGTCGGTATTCATGTGTAGTTTTTCGGGCTTTACCGACTTTGACTTGTCCGGGTCGAAGACCAAAATGTCGGCGTCCGTCCCCGGCCTAAGGCTTCCTTTTCGCGGGTAAAGACCGAATCTTCTGGCCGGTTTTTCCGAGATCAATTCCACAAACCGTTCGATCGAAAGACGGTCCTTTCTAACCCCTTCCGTGTAGACGAGTGATCCGAGCGTTTCGACCCCCGGCAATCCTTGGGGGATATTGAGGAAGTCGTTCCGGAATTCGTCCTTTTGCTCGTTCCAGAACGGACAGTGATCTGTCGCCAAGGAGTCCAGGGTTCCTGTTTCGAGGGCGCGCCAGAGGGCTTCCTGGTCTTCTTTCAGCCTGAGAGGTGGTGTTGCGGCGTAACGGTGTCCGTTTTTCTCTTCGTAGCTCGACTCGTCCAGGATCAGGTACTGAGGGCACGTTTCCCCCGATACGTCGAGCCCCAGGTCCTTCCCCTGTTTGAGCAGTTCCACGCTCTTCCGTGTAGAGAGGTGGGCCAGGTGCAGACGGCCATCCATGGCTTCCGTCAGGTGTACCACCTTGCCCACTGCTTCGGATTCGGAATAGTCCGGTCTGCTTGCCGGGTGGTATTCTATCGACTTTTTATCCCGGGATGCCAGTTCGTCTCGGTTCTTCCGAATGATTTCGTCGTTTTCGCAGTGAACCATAGCCAATCCGCCGACTTCCCCTACCTCTTTCAGGGCCCGCGATAGTTCCCCGTCAGGCGTCCGCCTGTCCGACTCCCCATAGGCGGTAAAGAACTTGAAGGACGTTACTCCCTGTTCAATTGCTTCCTCCAGGTCGCCGGGTTCTACGTCGTCATACCCGTAGAGCGTTCCGTGGAAGGAATAATCCACGGGGCACTTGCTTGCCTGCTCTTTTCTCTCCTTTATCCCCGAAACCAGGCCCTGATCAGGTCCCGGAGTGGTGAAATCGATGATCGTGGTCACGCCGCCGTGCGCTGCCGCCCTTCCCCCGGTAAAGAAATCGTCGGAGGAGACGGTCCCGGCTACCGGAAGCTGCATGTGGGTATGGGAATCGATGAGTCCGGGAACGACGTATGCCCCGCCCGCATCGTATATTTGATCCGGGGTTTCCCCGTCCACCGAACTGCCGACGATCGCGATCTTTTCACCGGATACTCCGATATCTCCCTTAAAGACGTTTCCGTTTTGTACTATCAACCCGTTTTTTATGAGATAATCGAGTTTCATCTGTTCAACTCCCACGGTTATACAGAAGGTTCAAGCCCAAAAGGGCGGCCGGGTTTAGGCTCAGTTTCTTAGAAGTTCTTCCAGTCCCCGCAGCGCAACCTTTCTACGGTACTCGGCCGACCCCCTTATGTCGCTGATGGGTGAGATTTCCGCTTCGAGCAGGTTTTTTGCCTCCGAAACCACGTCCTCGGTCAGCTTCTTTCCCTTCAGGTATTTCTCCACCGGGGTCGGGCGAACGATCGTCGGGGCGACCGCACCGTAAGCGATTCTGATGCCCTCGGTGAGATCTCCGTCGGTTTTCAGGACGAAGCCCATCGAACACACCGAGATGTCCAGGGCGTTACGCCGGCCGACCTTGTTGAAGAAGTGACGATAATTGCCGGAAAGCCTGGGAATTTTTATGGATTCCAGGAATTCACCCCTTCGTAAGACCGTTTCACCCGGACCCGTAATGAAGTCCTCTATCGGAGTTCTCCGAGTTCCGTCCCTGCTTTTGAGCTTTAGCTGGGCATCGAGAGCGTAGAGGGCGATCAAGGTGTCCGCGGAGGGTGAAGCGTTGCAGATATTACCGCCGACGGTCGCCTTGTTCCGAAGCTGGACTCCACCTACAGATTCGGCGGACTCCGCGAGTATCGGAAATTCTTCCTGAATGAGATTTGATCTTGCGAGCTCTCCGTGGGTTGTGGTTGCTGAGACCCTGATCTCCTCGTCCCTTTTCTCGATCTTTGGAACGTCGATCACGTTTGTCACGTCTAACAGGCGTTTCGGACTGATCAGGTCCTTCTCGATTTTTACGAAGAGGTCGGTCCCGCCCGCTACGAGACGATAGTCGTTCTCGTTCATTCGATCGAATAGCTCTTCCTCGTCCTCCGGAACCAGGAATTCAAACTCCAATTTCCTCCCCCTCCTCTTTCAGGTAAGTCTCGATTTCTTCGACGTCGGATTTTTCGTCCACGTCAAGCACGACACCTTTCCAGTCAGTCTCCACCAGTTTTAGTTCGTCCCGGTTCTCGCTAATTAGCCTCCTTGCTCCTCTATCTCCGGAAATTTCCGTGGAGAGTGCCCGCTTCCATCTCCGATCCAGCAGTACCGGGAAACCTCGCTGTTCTTTATAAGCAGGTGCCACGATCGACGAGCCGGGCTCCCTTGCCTCGATCACCCGGGTTATTAAGGAAGGTGTTATCAGGGGCATATCGGCTAGAAACAACAGTAACCCGGTTGTACCGTCTTCCACGGAGCTTACCCCCAGCTTGACCGAAGAACTCAAGCCTTCTCCCCAACTATCGTTTTCCAGCACTCTGAAATGCGAAGTGTCGATCGAAGCCTTTATCTCTTCTGCCCGGTATCCGAGCACCAGCAGGGGGTCATAAGTCCAGTTTAATTCCTCAATAGCCTCCATCGGCCAGCGGATGAGCGGTTTTCCTCCCAGCTCGACGAGTTGCTTTAACCCTCCGAACCTGGTAGCGCCACCGCCCGCGAGCAGGATGGGAGTTAATTCGTACGGTCTAGAGCTCAATCCTTTTCCCTTTTTCCCTTAATTTTTCCCCCGCAATCTCGATGGCGTCCACGATCTTTGTGTATCCGGTACAGCGACAGATATTTCCTTCAATTCCCTTCCGGATCTCCTCTCGGGATGGGTTTGGGTTTTTATCCAGTATCTCAAGGCCGACCATGATAAAACCGGGGGTGCAAAAACCGCACTGGACTCCTCCGGATTCCACGAAAGCTTCCTGCAAAGGATGAAGCTGGCCTTCTTCTTCCAGGCCTTCGATGGTCTTAATTCGGGATCCGTCGACCTGAGGTACGTATGTCAGACAGGATAGTTGGGACTCGCCGTCGATTAGGACGGTACAGGAACCACATTCACCTACGCCGCAGCCCTCCTTCACTCCCGTGAAACCCAGCTCGTCCCGGAGGAAATCTAACAACCGCATGTCCGACCTTACGTCACGTTCGTACCGCTTGCCGTTGACGGTTACCTCTATATCCATTTTTACCCCGCTTTTTATATTTATCACCCCGAAGCCCGAACAACGGGGCCTCGAGCTTTCTACCAGGGATAAAACTTATAGGTCCTCTTCCAGCGCGCTGTCCACGGCTGACAGTTCAGGTGGGATTGCGATTGGATCTTCTACGCCCTTCTTTGCCGCTTCTACGTCCTTCAGGCCGCTACCGGTGATAAATATCCCGATCCTATCCTCCTTGTCTAGCATTCCTTCGGAGAGCGCTTTTTTGAAGCCGGCGTAGGCTGCAGCCGCGGCAGGTTCCGCGAAGATACCTCTCTTTCGGGCGAGCTCGGTCAAGCCGGCAGTTATTTCACTGTCGCTTACCGTCATGTAGTGTCCACCGTTATCGTGGACGTACTTAATTGCTTTCACGATGTCTCGGGGTTTCCCCACCGAGATGCTGTCGGCAATGGTGGCTGCATCCTTCTCAGCCAATTCGACATCCCCGCCATCGTAACTGGCGAAAGTCGAAGCTATGGTATCTGCTCCCTCTGCTTGAACGCCGATTACCTCCGGCACACGATCTATCAAATCGATACGGGCCAGTTCCTTGAAGCCCTTTGTCAGCCCGCTAATTATCGATCCGTCCCCTACGGAGACGAATACCTTGTCCGGAGGTTCCCAATTTAGTTGATCGGCCATTTCCAGCGCCCCGGTCTTCTTCCCCTCAACCAGATAGGGATGAATAGCAGCCGAACGGTTGTACCAGCCGTATTTTTCCGCAGCTTTAAGGGCAAGATCATAGGCCCGATCGTAGCTGGCGTCTACGGCGAATACGTTGGCTCCATATACCAGAAGCTGGGTTATCTTTGCCTCCGGGGCGGACTTCGGTACGAAGATTATCGTCTTCATGTTCGAAGCCGCAGCCAGTCCCGCTAACGAACTTGCCGCGTTGCCAGTGGAGGCACACGTCATGGTATCTATTCCTTTTTGCCGAGCTGCGGCAATTGCAAGGACCGTTGCCCGGTCCTTGTAAGACGCTGTGGGGTTGCCACTATCGTCCTTGATCCAGATCTCATTAACTTTGTCGGTAAGCCCGTGAAAGGAGTAGAGGGGGGTTCCGCCCACCCTCATCGGAGGCAGGTCCTCCAGGTCCTGGATCGGAAGAAGGGAAGAGTATTTTTTGATATCCCGCTCGGACGAGCTTTTGACCTGTTGGTGAAAATCCTTTCCCACCTTTTCGTAGTCGTATACGACTTCCAGTGTTCCTTTCCTCGGGCCGCATTTCGGGCAGGTGTAATCCAGTTCGTCTGGCCCGTATAACTTTTCACAAGAAACACAACGTAATCCGTTTATGTTTTTCATTTGACCAATATTACTTAACGGGTCTTTTTTTGTAAAGTACTTTTAGTCGGGATAAGGAATCCGGATAAAAGGACACATTATTGATATGACCTCGCTTGCCCGATATATTTACGTTACAGAGCTTGTATGA
>JBKGZT010000031.1:0-16258 GCA_046543235.1 Candidatus Acetothermia bacterium
GGAGCGAGCTCCGGGGCTTTCTCGGCAAGTTTTGGTAAAAATCCAGTTACTCCGCGTCTGCCGACGAACTCGAACTGATAAAGCAACCAATGATTTTCGCAATTCGAAAAGTTAAAAAACGTTATTTCTTAATCCATCGAGGTAGTTAAAATGGGACTGGACGGAATCACGCTCAGCAAACTCAAACGGGAACTCCAGGACGGGCTCACCGGAGGGTGGGTCAGGAAGATCTACCAGCCCCGACCCGAACTCGTCACGGTAAACGTCTGGAACGATGAAGACTACAGGCTCCTGATCTCCTGCGGGGAGAACTTCCGGATCCAGCTGACGGAGCTAGAACTGGAGAACCCCGAAACGCCCCCCTCGTTCACCATGCTGCTCCGAAAGCACCTTTCCGGGGGCAAAATCGCTCGGATAACCCAGGAGAGGGGAC
Source organism: Candidatus Acetothermia bacterium (assembly GCA_046543235.1). GTDB lineage: Bacteria > Bipolaricaulota > Bipolaricaulia > M55B111 > M55B111 > JAGXLP01. The sequence continues at coordinate 434 of JBKGZT010000031.1, forward strand.
TGGACAGGATCATCAGGATATCGGTGGACAAGCAGGTAGAAGAAGCGGACGAGAAAAGGATCGAGAGAAAGGAAATCTACATCGAACTAATGGGCCGCAACAGCAACCTCTACCTCGTCCAGGACGGGGAGATCCTCGGGGTTTTACGGGAGAGGAAAAGCAGAAACAGGGATACGACACCGGGCGGTCGATACGAACTTCCGCCAGGACAGGACAAGCTGGATCCATTTGAACTGACCCAGGAGGAGTTCTTCGATCTCACCCGGCCGGACGATCCGATCTGGAGGAACCTGCTGAACGGAATTGACGGGATAGGTCCCACCCTTGCCAGGGAGGTTCCAACACGGGCAGGGATACCTGATGACCGGGTCGACCTTTCCGAATCAGAACGTGAATCCCTCTGGGAGGCGGCGGAGGAGCTCTTTGACGAACTTTCTTCCAGGGACTTTACTCCGCGGGTCTACCAGGACGACGGAATCCCCGTAGAATTCAGCCCCGTCCGGCTCGAGTCGTTCGCCGACAAAGAGGAACTGACCTATAATTCCCTGAGCAGGGCGCTCGACCATTACTACAAGGCCCGCGAAACCAGTTTCGAAACGGTGGAACTGAGAGAAAAAGTCGAGGATACTATAGAAGAGGAACTGGATCGCGTGGAAGGGGCATTGAAAAACGTAAAAGACCAACTGGAACAATCCCGGAACCGGAAGGAACTAAAGCGGACCGGGGATATCATACTGGCCAACCTCGCGGAGCTCGAAAAAGGCATGGAGGCCGCGGAACTGGCCGATCCATACAATGAAGGTGAAAAAAAGAAGATAGACCTGGACCCTTCCAAGACACCCCAGGAAAACGCCGAACGCTACTACGAACGCTACAAGAAACTCAAGCGCGGGAAAGAAAAGTTAGAAAAGAGAAAACGTAATCTGCAAAAAGAACTCGACTTCCTTACAAAACTCGAAAAAAAATATGAAGAATCCGAAAACCCGGAAGATTTGGCGAAGATAGAAGGTATTTTAAAGGAGAAGGGCTACATTGACGAAGAGGTCGGCTCCCCCAACCAGGGAAGTCGAGGCGGACCGAAAGAGTATTGGATCAAGGGCTACAAGGTCATGGTGGGGCGCAACGCCAGACAGAACGACGACCTGGTACGAGAGGCTTCGAGGGACGACCTCTGGTTTCACGTTAGAAACTACGCCGGCGCCCACGTGGTAGTCGTCACGGACGGCCGGCCGGACCAGGTGCCTGAGGAGGTAATAATCAAGGCAGCTCAGTTGGCCGCCGCCAATTCCAAAGCGCGGGGGGCTGAGCGGACGTCGGTGAGTTATACTGAAGTCAGGTACGTGGACAAGCCAAAAGGAGCCAAGCCGGGCCTTGTCCAGATCACGAACGAGCACACGGTCAACGTATCCCCGAAAGAGGTGATATCATAGCTTCCACGATAGTAAATTTGATCATACTGCTTCTAGCGTTGCTGCCGGCAGCTATTGTTCACGAGTACTCACACGGCTACGTAGCCTGGAAACTGGGCGACCCTACGGCCAAGCAATCCGGCAGGCTGACACTGAACCCCGTTCCCCATATCGATCCGGTGGGCACGGTTCTGGTTCCCCTGGGGCTGATCCTGATCCAGTTACTATTCGGAGGAGGTCTATTCATAATTGGCTGGGCCAAACCGGTACCCATCGATCCCCGTTACTTTCAGGATAAGGAACGAGGGATGCTCCAGGTCGGGCTGGCAGGTCCTCTGAGCAACTTGCTGATGATGTCCCTGGCCGCCGTCCTGGGACGTCTGCTCGTCCCGCTCTACGTAAACTTCTTTCTGGGTAGAAACGGTGGTTTTTTCTTTCAATTCTCCCAAAACGGACTCCGCACGCTGATATACTTCTTCGGAGTTTTCGTCATCATCAACATAATCCTTGCCCTCTTTAACCTGATCCCGATGCCGCCACTGGACGGATCACGAATTCTCAGTTACTTCCTTTCCTACAGAGGGAAACAGATCATGGCTCGGATGGAACAGTACGGTTTCCTGATAATTCTGGCCTTCCTCTGGCTGGGAGGGGACCTGTTCTTCTGGGTAATTCAACGTATCTGGACTTTAGTGCTCGGCCAGAACTGGATCAACCTAATCGCTGCGGGAGGTATGCTTTAAGGCTTTTTTGAAGCCGACAAACCATGGACGAGAAAGGTCGCGGCGAAGAAGTCGGCAAGTTATACGTGGTAGCTACACCCATTGGTAACCTGTCCGACATTACCTTCCGGGCAGTAGAGGTACTCCGGAATGTCGACGCCATCGTGGCGGAAGACACCCGTCATTCCGGACGGCTTCTGGACGAGTACGAAATAGAAACCCCGTTTACGAAGAGTTACTACCAGGGAGCAGGAGAGAAGAGGCGGGAAGAAATAACCCAGAAGCTCCTCTCGAACACGGACCTGGCCCTGATAAGCGATGCCGGTACACCGCTGATATCCGACCCAGGCTTCAAGCTCGTCCGCCGCGCCAGGGAGGAAGGGGTCGAAATAATTGGGGTTCCCGGGCCCAACGCGGCCGTTACCTGCCTCTCGGTTTCCGGCCAGCCCACCGACAGTTTCGTCTTCGACGGACAAACCCCGAAGAAAGAAAGGAGGAAACGGGAGTACTTCGAGGAACTTCGGACCAGGAGAAAAACCACGATCCTCTACGATTCACCCCACCGGGTCGAGGCAACCCTGGAAATCGCCTCCGATATAATTCCTGAAAGGTCGGTCACGGTCTGTCGCGAGCTGACGAAACGGTTCGAACGGACAACAAAAGGATCCTTTGAGGAGGTTCTGAATCAGTTAAAGGAGGGTAAGTCCAAAGGGGAATTCACCCTGGTAATAGCCGGGGCGAGCGAGGAAGAAATAGCTCTGGTCAAGCAGGAAAGGTATGGGGATATCCCGATAGAACAACAGTTCGAGGGGATCAAGAAGTTCAAGGGTTTATCCAGAAAGGAGGCAATGCGAGAACTCGCGGAGTTGAGAGGTTCTTCCAGAAACGAGATTTACGACGAGCTAAATAAGTAAAGTCAGGCGTGTTTGTCCGCTACCGTGGAAGCCCCGTAGGAATCCGGCTTAGTCCTAACGTCGAACCCGCTTCCGATTATCATTCCGACCACTTCGTCGATTATTTCCTTGGTCTTGCCGTGCTGGCCCACGTCGACGTGTATCTCCAGGTTATAATCCAGTAGAGTTACCTCCTCAAGGTGTTCCATCAGGTCCTTCGCCAGGTCGAACGAAAGAAAGGCTTCCTTGTATATTTTGTCCCGCAGAGTATAAATATCGTCCTCAGTCTCCCGCTTCCAGAAATAGCGCCCACCTTTACCCATCCTGTGAATGACGATTGCACTGACGAAATCTATCTCGTGGTCACCGGAGGCGGCGTGTGAATCCGTCCCCACGACTATTTCGTACTCGGACCTTTGATCCTTTTCCATCATTCGGATGATTTCGTCGACGACCCCGTCGAAATCCAATCTGCCTTTGGTCGGATTATGAAACTGTATCAAGTTATAACACCATCAGGATTATAGTCAATAGATGCTGTTTTTCAACGAAACACCCTAAAATTCGGAACGGAGCAGTTCTTCGGCGGCGTAATAACCGCTCCTGACCGCACCCTCCATGGTGGCCGGCCAGCCCGTATCCGTCCAATCACCGGCCAAATAAAGACCTTCGGGCGCCGGGTTTTGAGGTGGTCGAAGCTCTTTGCTTTCCGGAGAAGGGACGAAGGTCGCCCGGGGTTGGTGCAGAACGACCGAGTCGGTCAATTCCGCTTCCCGGATACTCGGAAGCGGGACCGACAGATCGCGCCTGACCTGGCTGACGAGCTCGTCTGAAGGGAGCTCCTCAAGTTTACCCGGGTCAGAAATCGTCAGGCAAATATGCCCCTCGTTACTTCCGTCGTTCGCGAGGTTAAATACCCAGCCGGACGTACCTTCAAGAAAGCCAAAGAAGTCCTTCTCCATCACGCTTTCACGGAAGAATAGGTGAACGTTTATAATCGAATTCCAATCCAGCCGCCAGAACGGATTCGAAAAACTAGCTAGGATCGAATCAGGGAGCAGCTTCTCCAGGACGTGTCCCTGTACCGCGGAGAGAACCAGGTCCGCTTTAACTTCATCGCCGCCTTTGAGTCGGATCAGGTTTTGGCTTCCCTCTCCTGGTTCAATTTCTACCACCTGGCCGGAAGTCCGAACCTCCCCTCCTTTGCCTTCGATAAAATCCCCGGTCTTCTCCCCAATCCTTCCCATGGAACCATTTAGACGCCCCAGCTTCCCTCCCTGTCTATCCAGCAGAACCCGCCTTAGTATCATCAAACCCATCGAAATGCTCACTTCGTCAACCTCGGCATTCAGCGTTGGGACTATGACCTGGTTCCACAATCTCCTGATCGATCTCTCGCTCGCTCCCCTCTTCCTCAACCAGCTTCCGAAGCTAACGTCTCCCGGATCGTTATCTTGTCCGAACGCTAACGCCGATACTACCGGGCCGACCAGGCTCAACTTGTCCATAAAAGACATGAAGGGAAAACGGAAAGTCGCCAACAAAAGGTGAAAGGGGGGCGGGAGGCGGTTGCTCCGTACCCGGCCGACGCGTCCGGACTTGTCCCTGAATTCCACGTCCAGCCGAGACTGAGTCCGGAGATTATCCGAAAGTCCAACGAGGGAGAGGAACTTCCTGTAAAATTCGAAGCCGGAGACGTGCATGTGCTGGCCAAGATCCAGAGTCCGCCCCCGGTAGTCAATGGAGGCCGTTCTACCCCCGAGGGAAGGCGATTTCTCCAGAAGAACCAGTTCACCGGAATATCCCTCTTCCAGTATCTTGGCGCTGGCGGAGAGTCCGGCCAGCCCACCACCGATTACGACTAATCGCTCAGGCTGACGAACCATTGACCCAGCACGGAACTAATCTTTCGGGCTGTGCTTACCCTGGCCCGTTCGCCCCAGATCTTCCATCCGGAGGCTTCCATCTTGTCAAGCAATTTACTGTACACTCCGTACAGTCCGGCGGGACAGGCCCGCGCCCTCCGGGAAAGCTGGAAAAATAGCCTTTTTCCGCTTTTAAAATATTTCCTTGCCCGGGCCGCTTCGAAGTCCATCAGTTCTCTGAATTCCTCGTTTTCTCCGGTCTCTGCCACTTCGTCAAAGCTGCAGCCGAACCTTTCCAGGTCCTCCTGAGGAATGTAGATTCTGTCTCTACGGTAGTCCTCGGCCACGTCCCTGATTATATTCGTCAGCTGCATGCCGAGACCGAAATCCACCGCGTATTTCCGGGCCCGCCAATCCTGGTAGCCGAAGACCTCGATCAGGGCGAGGCCCACCGCGGAAGCCACCCTGAAACAATAGACCTTGAGGTCCTCGAAAGTGGGATAGCGCCTCCTGATCAAATCCATCTCAACGCCAGAAATTAGCTGTTCGAAATAGCTTTTAGGTATTCCGTACTTCTCCACCGGGGCTGCCAGTGCCCTATAAAGCTTGTCTTGGGGATGACCGGCGTATAGCGCGTCCAGCTTCTCCCGTTCCTCCTGGAGTCTATCCTTCTTCCTGGCCAGCTCCCAGGAACCGTCTGCGATGTCGTCGCTCCGTCGTGCGAAAGTATAAATGGCGTAAACTGCCGATCGTTTTTCCTTCGGGAGAGTAATTATCGCCCAGTAGAAGTTTTTCGCCCTCTCCCTGGTAATTCTCCTCGAGTATTCTTCGGGGCTTTCATCTTCCTTCATAACCCCCTCAGGCTGCTTTCGCATCGAGCAACCTCCGAAACGGCTTTCTCACCAGGTTTGAGAGGAACAACCAAACCTTTTCACCCTTCGATAGTGTAGGGCGTCCGTGTAAGACGTCGTAGTTCTCCGCCTCGATCTTATCGAGGATCTTCAAACCACCAAGGTTAAAAAGCCGGACGTCCGTTCTGATTCTGCCATCCAGGGTAGGAACCAGCTCCATCCCCTCCTCGAGCAGCTCCCTGGCCCTTGAAACCTCAAATCGCATCAGCTCCACGAACCTCTCGTTATAGACACGGTTTCTCAGGTCCTCCTTCGAGTAACCGTACCTTTCCAGGTCCTCTTCCGGTATATAAATCCGCCCCATTTTTTCGTCACGGTCAACGTCCTGCCAGAAGTTCGTCAGTTGAAGGCCGGTGCAGGTGCTATCGGAAAGCTCTCGGCGTCTTTCGTCCATGTATCCAAAAATAGCCAGGAACACCCTTCCAACCGGGTTAGCCGAATGATCACAGTAGCGGAGGAGGTCGTCGTAAGTCTCGTAAGAAAAATTCCTTTGATCCATCCTGTTGGCCTCGATCAGTTTTTTGAAAGGTTCCTCGTCAAGCGAGTTCTCTTCGACCGTGTCGCGCAGCGCGAGCAGAATCGGGTTTTTCGGCTCTTCCCCCCGAAAAACCGATTCCAGCTCCTCCTCCCAGCGGTTGAGAGCCTCTACGTTCCCTTCCTCCAGCTCATCACCGAGGTCGTCTGTGTACCGGCTATAGGCGTAGAGAGCATAGACGTACTTCCTCTTCTCGGCCGGCATCATCCTGCTCACGACCGTAAAGTTCTCGTAGTGCTCGGTAGCTATATCTCTACAGAGGTCGTAAGCCTGACTTACCGAATAGTCCCTCTTATAAAGTTGGGGCGATATCTCCTTCAGTTCCACGATATTTCACCTGGTAAAGGATAAATCATACAGGACCTTGGCAACAAGAGTTCGGGGCTCGCCCTAGCCACCTAGTAGCTGCAGGACGACTTCCCTCTTCCTGGAGTGGTCCAGTTCTATCAGAAAGACCCGCTGCCATTTTCCAAGTTCGAGCTCGCCGTCGATTATCGGTACTGTCTCGCTCGCCCCCAGCCCAAGTGACTGACAGTGGGCATGCCCGTTTGGCACTTCATCCGGAGTCATGTTTTCCGTCCTGACCGAGAAATCGTTATGCCGGTAGTACTCGTCCTCGGGAGCAAAATTCTCGAGGAACTCGGCCATGTCCTTCTTCAGCAGCGTCTCGTTTTCGTTTATCCTGATCGCGGCCGTAGTATGTCGACTAAATATTACCAGAGCTCCCGACTCAACCTCCCTGTCTTCGACGAACTTTTCCACCTCGTCGGTTATGTCAATGAACTCCGGGGCCTTAGTCGTCTGGATCTGCAAAACCTCCGTGGATGTCGAGGTCAACATCTCTCAAACCTCCTTTTTGTGTTCTAAGAACTATCCAACTTTTCCAGGGTCTCCTCCACAGCCGAAACAGCGGATTGGGGGGTAGACGCACCTGCGGTTATCCCCACTTTATCCACCCCTTCAACCCATTCCGACTCTATCTCCGTTTCGTCCTTAATGTGATGCGTCTCTACTCCAGTGTTACCGGCAACCTCAGCGAGCTTACGGGTGTTGGCAGAATTCTTGCCTCCAACAACGAGAATCAAATCCACCTTATCCGCCAGCCTTTCAGCCGCCTCGTACCTCCTTTTGGTCTCACCACAGGTCGTATCAACTATCTTTACGTCCTCGAGTTCCTCCCGGTTAGCCCGGAGGAACTCAGCAGCAAAATCAAAAAAGTACTTTTTCCCCTTGGTAGTTTGCGACAGCAGAGCAACTCTTCCTTCGGGTATCGGCACGCTCTTCTCCGGGTCCAGGATTGCTACCCCTTTCCCGTTCAACCAACCCAGTATATTTCTGACTTCCGTATGGTCCTTTTCCCCGTAAATAACTACCTGATAACCCTTGTTGACCAGGTCTTCTGCCGTCTCCTGAGCTTTCTTAACTATCGGGCAGGTCGTATCGATCAGGTCCAACCCCTTGCTCTCGATCTCGCTGTGGATTTCCCGACCGGCGCCGTGGGCGGTTATTACCACCGAGTCCGTGTCCACCCTGTCAAGGGAGTTAACTACCTCGGCACCTTCTTCTGCCAGGTCCTCGACCACGTTCGGGTTATGAACTATCGGCCCCAGGGTATCGATTTTTTCCTGTTCTTCCAGCTTTCCCTCCACTATATCGACGGCCCGTCTGACGCCGAAACAGAACCCAAATAAATCAGCCTTTATTATTTCCATTACTCTCCTCTTTGATATACCTCCTTGTCCTTCGTTCCAGGATTTCTGCAACTTCATCGGCTCCGGAAGAAGTGATCAACTTCTCCTGTTCGCCGTTTACGTAAAGCAGTCCACCCTCGGCAGTCCCGACGATTCCAAGATCGGCCGAACCGGCCTCGCCAATTCCGTTGACGGCACAGCCCATCAGAGCTACCCGGGGAGAATCCTCCAAATCAGCCAGCCTCCTTTCGAGTTTTCGGCCGATTTTCTCCACGTCGACCTCCGTCCTGCCACAGGTAGGACAGGAAATTACCTCCACTCCTCTATTCCTTATCCCGAGGGATCCCAGAATATCGTAAGCAGTAAGGACCTCCTCGCTCGGTGGAGCGGTAAGGGAGACCCGAATCGTGTCTCCGATCCCCTCCTGCAGCAAAACGCCGATCCCGATCGAGGATTTTACGAGACCGCTCCTTCCACCTCCGGCCTCCGTTACCCCCAGGTGGAGAGGGTAATCGTACTTTTCGTCAAACATCTCGTTGGCCCTGATCGTCCTGTTTACGTCGCTCGACTTGAGGGAGACCACTATTTCGTCGAAACCTTCGTCCTCCAGGAGCTCGATCTCCTTTTCAGCACTTATGACCATCCCCCGGGCCGTCCTACCGTACTTCTCCAGGATGTCCTTGTCCAGCGATCCGGAGTTTACCCCGACTCGGATGGGGATCGACCGGGAGGCAGCCTCACGTGCGATCTCGCCAATCGCCTCTTCGTCAGTTATGTTACCGGGGTTGAGTCGGAGCTTGTCGACTCCGGACTCGATGGCCGTAAACGCGAGCTCGGGGGAGTAATGTATGTCCGCAATAATCGGAACGGGGCTCTCTCTAACGATCTCCGGTAATTTCTCACCCGCCTTGCTGTCAGGAACCGCCACCCTGACCAGCTCACATCCCAGGTTAACCAGCCCTTTTATCTGTTCCAGCGTCTCTTCGACTTCTGCAGTGGAAGTGTTGGTCATGGACTGCACTACGACGGGATTGTCGCCGCCGATCTTAACTCCACCCACGTCCACGACTCTACTCCGCCCTGTCATCTCGCGATCCTCTCCATTTGTTCTTTTTCGACGTAACCGTTATCGAGAAACCAATCCACGGCCTTTTTCAGGGATTTGGCCATCGGCGTCTTCGGGACTCCAAGCTCGTCCAGCCAGGGGGTTAGATCTATTCTCTCGTCCACCCTGGTGGATTGAATGGAGGCAATCGGTATTCTGGGCCTTCGATTCAACAAAAACCCTTCGAAGAACTCGTCGACCCAGGCTGCAGTCAGCGCCAGAGGGTAGGGTATTCGAAAGCGCGGTCCCGGAAGACCGGTTATCCGATGCAGTTGCTGGAGCACCTCCGAGAGGTTCGTATTCCTGTTACCTAGGACGTACCTCTTACCGGATTCTCCCTTTTCCATGGCGAGGACGTGTCCTTCTGCAACGTCCTCCACGTCAACGATATTGAAATCCATGTCGACGAAGCCAGCCATTCCTCCCTTTAGAAATTCCAGGATCATCCGTCCCGTCGGTGTAGGACCGTAATCACCGGGACCGACCGGTACCGTCGGACTTGCAATCACCACGTCCAGCTCGGATTCCGCTTCCAACTCTAGAGCCTGCCTTTCGGCAAAATACTTGGATATCTTGTAGTCGCTCGGTAACTGTTCCGTCGAGCCCGGGAGGCTTTTTCCATCCTCCGAGTGGGCTAGCAACGAAGCAGTGCTAGTAAATACCGCCCTCTCCAGTCCGGCTTCTTCGGCCACGTTCAGGACGTTCCTGGTTCCGTCCACGTTCGTCTCGTAAAAATCCTCGTAGTTCGAAGACCAGAAGCTGTATAGGGCGGCGGTGTGAAAGACCCCGTCAACACCGCTGACGGCATCCTCCATTTCGGACCGATTCCTTATATCCCCCGTTACCATTTCAGCCTCTACTCCTTCCAGGTTGACGGTATTGCTGGACTCCCTGATTAGTGCCCTAACTTCGTATCCCTCCCGCAATAGCTGCTTGACCAGGTTGCTTCCCACAAAACCGTTAGCCCCGGTTACGAGAAACTTCATCACGCGATCACCCCAACAGGACGGGCACCACGGCTTCTACGGCCCGGGCAAGTCTCTTTCTCGCCCGGACGAGGTCAGTGAAGGCCCCAGGTAACTCGGTCGCTCCCTTCGGGTGCCGAAACAGCCACAACATGAGATTCCATGGCTTGACCACCCCGGAATTGTCATAACAGTGATCGGGAGGCAGAGTTCGATCGATATCGTCAAAAACCACCCGCAAACCGAGAAACGGTATATCGTTATCCCGGGCAACTCTCGCCTGCCAGTAGGTTTCCTGGTCGACTATCGGATACTCTTCACCCTCGAGTGCCCGCTTATCCTCCGATTCCGTCACGGCTTCCTCCAGGGTAAGCAGTCCCGTGGTTCTTGTATCCTCCTCGAGGACTAGCTCCGCCCGTTTTCTGAACTCCTCGTCCGTCCTGTACTCTCCTTCGGTTACTTCGGATCCGATCTTTTCCACGAGACAGAGATCCCCGGTAGTAAACTCGGGATCTATCGAGCCCGCAAAACCGACGGAAAGCATTCCTTCCAGCTCCGAACTCAGTTCCGCTACATCTAGAGAGTCCTTAACGCCGGTCCTGCCGATTCCCGTAAAAATCAGTTCGTGTTGAGACCAGTTTTCGCTCTCCATATCGAGACCACCGCCGAGACCCTCCAGCTCCAGCCTTGTGGATGCCAGAACGGATAACATGTTAACTAAGAACCGGACAGGATATTTTTCACGCTATCCGGAACGGAACTCTTTACCACGTCAATTAGACCGTCAGTGCTCCGGAGGGAGTCGATGGTTCCAGCAGTATCGAACCCGGAATGTATCATACAGCTGTTACACCTCCGGTCGTTTCCCGGCCCGAAGTCCTCCCAGAGCTCCTTTTCCAGAATTTCATCCACGGAATCAACGTGTTCATCGGCCAGAACGTAACACGGTTTTCGCCAGCCCCTGACCGTATACGTCGGTGAGGCCCAGGCAGTACATTCGAGTTCCCGCTTGCCGCGGAGAAAATCCAGGTAAAGCGGAGTATTATAGAGGGGGAAATCATCCACCACGTCGGGATCCAGGATTTCCTGAAAAACCTCGATTGACTCCTTACGCTCGAGGAAGTGTTCTTCAGCGCTCCGGTCGACGGCGGAATAGTTGTAGCCGGGTGCCAGCATTATCCCTTCGACCCCGGCCTTGGTCAGCCTTCGGAAGAGCTCGTGCAGGTCGTCCGGATCGCTTTCCTTGAATATCGTCGTATTAGTCGTCACCCGGTAACCCATGTCGACCGCCTTTTCCAGGGCGGTAAAAGCCCGCTCGTAAGTACCCTCCCTGTTCGTGAACTTGTCGTGAACTTCCTCGGTTCCGTCGAGATGGACGGCAAAAGCCAGTTTATCCGAGGGCTCGAACTCGTTCAGCTTTTCCTCGAGCAGGAGACCGTTGGTACAGAGGTAGATGTAGTAGCCCTCGTCTATCAGGTTCTCGACGATCGTTTCTATTTCCGGATGAATCAGCGGTTCTCCGCCGGAAATCGATATGACCGGTGCCCCCGATTCGTCGGCCGCCTCCAGGACCTCATCGGGTGACAGCCTTTCGTCCATATAATCGGAATACTCCCTGATTCTCCCACATCCGGTACATCTCAAGTTACACTGTTCGAGCGGCTCTATGATCGTCACAAGCGGGAACCTCTTTTTTCCCTTGGCCATCTGTGCGGCCGCATAACTCGCTATCTTGGCGTTCATCTTCAAAGGTCTTCCCATAAATTCCTCCTATTTCTTTCTATTCAACAAAAATTGTCCGAAATTCTTCAGGTCGGCTTTGGCCCAATCCCGTAACTCAGTCCGTTTAAGTTCTCTTTCCGCCTCTGCCCAGAACTCCCTGGCTTTTTCATTCGTCCCCTCTCTTGCACCTAGTTCCTCTAGGATCCTTTTGGTCTCCTCCACCTCTTCCGAGTCAAGATCATTCCGGCGAAAATAAAGCCTCTTTAGCTCCGCCAGCATGGAACCTTCGCCCTTCTGCACGGCATAAACCACGGGATAACTCATCTTCTTTTCGATCAAATCGGATTGGGCGGACTTCCCGGACTCCTCGGGCTGACCCCATATTCCAAGCCAGTCGTCCCTGATTTGATAGACGTAACCGAGCAGCTTCCCCAGCCGTACGAGACTCCTTTCGTCTCCGGCTTCTTCCCCGTATATCGCCCCAACGTGGAAGGAAGCCTGAAGCAAAGCACAGGTCTTGTCCCGTATCATCTCCAGATAGCTTTCGACGTCGACGTCCTTCCTCTCGGCGTACGTCAGGTCCCTAACCTGACCCTGGATCATTCGAAGAGAATAATTTGAGAGTGCGTCCAGTACCCTCAACGTCCTCCCGGGCCTGGAGCCATCTCCGAGCTCGGTCAGGGCCAGCAACGACATATCCTTTATTCCATCGCCCGCGTTTATCGCCTGGGCCGGTCCCCACTTCGCCTGCACGCTCTTCCTACCCCTGCGCGTCTCAGCGTCGTCCTGAATATCGTCGTGAACCAGAGAAAAGTTGTGAATTAACTCCAGGGAAACGGCCCCCGGAAGGGCATCCTCGGGGTCACCTCCCAGCGCCTCGGCGGTGAAGAGTGCCAGGGATGGTCTTATCGCTTTTCCTTTCAGTTCTTCCTCCTCGCCTCCTTCGAGCCCAAGGTGGTAGTTGACCATTTCGTGCAGCCTGTCTTCCCGACCGCTTATGAGTTCGCGGATCTTTTTACCGACTTTCTTTTTATGCTTTTTTATGTTATCCGGTATTCCTTCCACTGCTTCCGTCATTTTTCCTCGTCCTTAATTATTCCTTCTTTCAGGGCGAACTCCCTGATTTCTTCGGCAGAGTGAATATCAAGCTTCTCCATCATGTTTGCGCGGTGAGTCCTTACCGTTTCCACGCTCCTCGAAAGGATATCGGCTATCTCCTTGTTGGAATTGCCCTCGGCCACCAGCTGAAGTATCTCCCTCTCGCGAGACGTTAGCTTTTCCAGAACGTCCGGCTCTATGTCCTTAAGCTCTCTCTCGATCATCTCCACTAGAGAGGTCAAGATCGGAGGCGACATGTAATAATAACCTTCCCTGACCGACTGGATTGCCTCCTCCAACTCGTTTATGGCGTCTTCTTTGAGCAAATATCCCGAAGCACCTGTCTTGATCGCCCTCCTTATGTATCCCTCGTCGTCGTACATAGAAAGGAAGATGACGTCGGTTTTTAGTTCCTGCTCCTTAATCTTTCTGGTAGTTTCCAGACCGTTTAACCGAGGCATCGATATATCCAGTATAGCTATATCCGGATTTTTCTCCTCGACCAACTCCAGGGCTTCGTAACCGTCCCCGGCCTGGCCAACTATTTCCACCCTGTCGTTTCCTGAAAGCAGCGTTTCTATTCCCTGTCGGACCAACGTATGGTCATCTGCCAGGACTATCTTGAGCTTGCTTCCCGGCTCCCCTTCACCTTTTAGATCCGAACTGGATTCCCCTTCGGTATTGCCTTCCCCACCTTCGGTCTCGAGATATAAAAACATGATGAGATCACCTATATTTTAACGCACCATATTCAGTGGTAAATGCAGGCGTCGTACCAAATTTAGACGGAAGATGTGCCAACGGTGGCACTATCAGTGGTGAGATTTGGCCGGGAACTACTCCATGGGCAGAAGAATTTCGGCCCTGGTGCCCTTACCTGCTTCTGAATCAATTTCGAACTTTCCTCCCGCTATGTTGACGTTTTCCCTTATTCCCTGCAGACCCAGGCCCGGCTCCTTTACCACTTCATCGGGGTTGAACCCCTGCCCATCGTCCTCGATAACCAGCCTGACGCTCGTATTACTAACTCCCAGCTCCAGGGATATGCTCTCGGGGTTCCCGTGTTTGATGGCGTTGTTCAGGAGTTCGTGGGCCGCCCTGTACAGGATCGTCCTCTTTTCCTCCTCCCGAAGCTCTATATCGGGGTTCAAGGATGTTTCGAACCCTATATCGGTTGATTCCTTGTAGTTTTCCACCAGTTCACGTAAAGCCGCCGTAAGTCCCAGCTCGTCCAGAGTAGAAGGACGAAGAAGATGTGAGAGGTTTCTGCTCTCGCTGATGGCGTCGCTGAGCAGGTCCTCTATTTCCCTTATCCGGGAATCCTCCATTTCCTTCCCCAGAATGTCCAGCTTCATTTTAATCCCCATAAGCCTCTGGCCGAGTTGGTCGTGAAGGCGCTTGGCGATCCTTCTTCTTTCCTCCTCCCGTGCGGAAATCAGTTCCCGCCAGAGGCTTTCGAGTTTGGCCTCCCTCTCCCGGAGCGACTCGTTTTTTTCGCGGAAAAGTTTGGCAAACATCTGGACGGTATACGCAGTTGACACGTAGAGACCCACGCCTCCCGTCAGTATCGTGGTCGTGACGTAAAAGGAGCTCTCGTGAAGGTTCGCGGTCCTTTCGAATATTGACCAGTGGGCTATCAGACCGGCGTATTCGGCGTAGCTAATTCCGGTAAAGAACCCTATTACCAGGAAGGTAATCGTCCAGCCCTTCTTTGGGGGGAGGAAGAAGTTCGCGTAAAGTACCGAAAAGACGTAGAATGCGACCCCTATCCATTCCGTACCTCCGATTATATGTATCAGATACGTCAGGATCGCCACCTCGATCACGAAGTAACCGAAGTGAACGTTGTGCAACGCCTCCTTTGATTTCTGGGCTTCTATCAACCTGGCGAAGGGTATGGTGATAATTTCCCACATCAAGGGTGAAAATATCAAGGGCAAGGGGAAATTAAGACCTGCCCCAAACCTGAAATAGAGTGCGAGGACGAGGAAGATAGTCAGCGTTACGCGTCGGACCCGGATCGTCTTCAGGATTATCTCCTTCAGTTCGTCCAGGCTCCTTCTCCGCTGATCTTGCTCAAGATAGCTTTTCATTATCCCCCAGAACAGGTGAACTAACAGGTAAGATGATAGGCCGCAGCAACCAGGCTCTCTTCTTCGGACTCATGGAGGGCGTTAAACTGTTTTACGGCTTCGTCCGTTCTGTCAGCCCGTATTTCTATTCCTCTTTCCTCCAGGTAATCCCTGGCTCGATCAGTTACCTTCATCCTGCCGCTGCTGCCTTTTCCAACTATTAACAGATCGGGGTTCTCCTCGACTATCCAGCCCAGATCCTCCGGGGAGAGACGGTGTCCCTCTTTCCTGAACCAGCCCGGTTTGACCTCGTCGCCACAAATCATCAGGTCATCCCGGTATTCCTCCCCTTCTATGACCATTCGGCCGAACGAATAAGAATCTATCTTCACTCCAACCACCCCGTTTCTACTTTTCGTCCGATACCTGGCTCCTGAATCAATTATAGAAGTTGTCAAGTCCAGGTCAATAATTCTCCACTGGACGGAGCATCCCTCGGCCAAGCAGGATGGTGCCTTGCAATAGGGAAAAGCCGCCCCCCTGGGAACCTCGCATCGAGGCCCCCGGCCTAGTATTTATCGAAAGATGACGGCCAAAGCCAGGCTACCCACGGCGGCAAAGACGCCGGCTGACAGCAAAGCACTCCCGAGAGAAAGACTCTCCGCGACCGTTGAGAAGGCCCAGGTTCCGAAGGCGGCGCCAAAGGTACCCAGGGTTCCCCTGATCCCCATAGCTACACCCCGCTCCTCTTCCTTCGTGTTCTTCCCTATGATGTCAAATACTATCGGCAGATAAAGTCCGGAACCGAGACCCCAAAGGGCGGAAAATACTCCGAGT
>JBKGZT010000032.1:0-16242 GCA_046543235.1 Candidatus Acetothermia bacterium
GAACTAGGCCACGATCGGAAGGGCCGATTTCCACCTCGGATAAACCTACCCGGTTTTGTCGAACGATTACCAAAAAACACGAAACCAAAACCGAACCAGGTTTAAGCATAATCCAGAAAATCGTCAAACAATCCCGACTCCGGGTGAAAATGACCGTACGTCCCAACCGCGTTGTACCTCCTCAACCCGTCGTGGCTCCCGTCGATCCCTGCTCCCCTCAAGTCGTCAAAAGCGAACTCGGCACCGGATTCTACCCGAGTCCGAGAATAGTGAAACTCGTGGCCCCGATAGCTCTCCCCCGAAGAAAATAGCCCATCTCCGCTTCGGGCCCTTACCTCCACGTAACCCAGCCCCTGAAGGCTCTCGGTCATCTCGACTTCCGCGGGCAAAATCCCCGCCATCTCGTAGGTTTTTCCCTCGGTCGTCATCAGGGACCGGCTCATCGCCATCATGCCCCCACATTCTCCAAATATCGGCACGCCCTCCTCGGCCAGATCGGCAAGCTGGGTCAGGGTTGGGCTTTCCTCCAATTCTCCCGGGTAGAGTTCCGGGTAGCCGCCCGGAAGATAGAAATAGTCGGCGTCCGGAACCTCCTCTCCCTCCAGCGGGGAAAACGTAACCAGGTCCGCCTCGGATAACCTCTCCCTGGTCCGAGGATAGAGGAAGTTAAAGGCCTCGTCGTGGGCCATACCGATCGTTCCCCCTTCACTTACTTTACCTTCTTCGCTCGCTTCGTAGGATAGGTCGGGGTCGGAGGCCGTTTCCAGCAACTTTTCGACCTCGAGGAACTTGCCGGCCTCCTTCATAACGGACTCCGGGACGGGATCCTGACCGGCCATGTGTAGCCCCAGATGCCTTTCCGGTATTTCCAGCTCCTCGATATCCGGAATTCTGCCGAAGTATTCCAGATCGGGAGGCAGAGCCCGAACTATTCCCCGTTCGTGCCTACCCCCGCCCGTCCTCTGAGCGACGATCCCGGCTACCTCCACGTCCGAACCGTTCACCTTCCCGTAACGGCTGAATCCAAAAGCGGTTGCAGCGACGCTTTCCATCCCGGCTTTGCCATCGATCACGAGGACAACGGGCAGGCCGAGCTTTTCAGCTATCGCCGCGGTGCTTGATTCCCTCCCGTCGTACATCCCCATCACGCCCTCCGCCACGCAGATAGTCCCTTCACCCCGGTAATAGTTTCTGGCAAGGCCTCTTTCACCCTGCATCCAGAGATCCAGGGTCCGGGAGTGCTTACCTGCAACCGAGTAATGGTGGCTTGGGTCGATGTAGTCCGGTCCGATTTTCGCCGGCTGTGGATCCTCCCCGTAATCCAGGAGACCCTTTAGCAAGGCGAGGGTAACCACTGTCTTGCCCGAGCCGGAACCGGTGCCGGCGAGAACCAGTCCTTTCACGGTACTCCGTCTCCCTAAAACTCGGCCTGGTTAAACACCTTCGTCACCAGCGCAACGAGGAGGGCTTTGACCAGGTCGATCCAGATGAAAGGGACTACGCCGAGAGCCACCGTTTCCCTAAGGCCCGTATTGAGGAAGAGGGCAAGCTGTGCACTGCCGAAGAGGTAGATAGCTCCCAGCCCCGCCAGCCCGGCCGAAAATACTTTGAGGAGGCTATCAAGAGTAATTGACTCCGAGAGCCAGCCGACCAGGTAGACGGCGGGCAGAAAACCCAGGATGTAGCCTCCAGTCGGTCCGGCCAGCGCAGCAGCTCCACCGCTAAATCCGGAAAACAGGGGTAAACCGACGCCACCCAATCCGACGTAGAATAGCTGGCTTCCCAGACCCAGTTTCCTTCCAAATAAGATCCCGATAAGGAGTACGACAAACACCTGTCCAGTCACCGGCACCGGACTAAAAGGCAGAGGTAGCCTGATTTGAGCGGCAAGTCCTGTAATTAAGGCCAGGCCGAGGCTAACCAGAGCCCCTTCTTTCAGACCGGTACCCTCTTTTAGTTCCGTGATCCGGGGAAACGTCCTTTGCTTGACCTTCGAATCTCCCCCCATAAGTTCCATACTTATCACCCTGATTTTTAGTCTTCGGTTGAGTTTATCCGCACCGCTCGGCCGATTTCAATCGCGCCGGGATCCGCCCGGTTTACAGTTTCACAATTACCGTAAATATAACCACCAAGGAAAGCAGATAGAGGCCGATGCTCCTTTTCGCCACCCCCAGAGCTTTTTCCAGGTCTTCGGCTTCGGGTAATTCGAACTCCCCACCCAGGACGTAGACGCCACGTTTGGATAATTTTACGCCTAGCCCGCCCGCCGCGGCCCCCATCGGCCACCCGCTGTTGGGGCTAGGGGTCTCCTTCCAGTCCCGACAGGCCACCGAAAGCGCTCGAAAAGAAAAAGCAGCCAGGGAGACCAACGGGGCGGATATCCTCGCGGGAAACCAATTCAAGACGTCGTCCAGCCGGGCCGAGAGGTAGCCGAAATCCCTGAGTTCGTCCGTCCTGTATCCCAGCATGGAATCGAGCGTATTGACGGCTTTGTAAAATACCGCAAGACCCACTCCCGTCCCATAACCGAACAACGAGCCGAGAAAAAAATAGAACAGGGGGGCCACGAAAGAATCAACCAGGTTTTCAAACAGCGACTCCACCGCGGCAGAACGCATTTCCCCCCGGGAAAGGTCCGACCTATTCCGCCCAACCAGGGCCAGCAGCTCCTCCCTGGCGCGTTCCGGTTCCGATTCAACTACTTCCCCGACCGATTCCGCGGTTCCGAGGAGGCTCCTGATCGAAATCGTCGACTTGAGCAGTAAGACCGCCGGCACCAGTCCGCCGTACTTCCAGAAATACGAGGAAAGGGCGATCAGCAGGAACCCGATGCCGCCGGATAGCAGCGGAATAAAAACCCCAACCAGGGCTCCGGCAGCTCTCGTCGCTCCCCCGGAACGAGCGAACCACTTCTTAGCGACCTCGATGGCTCGACCTATCCAGACAACCGGGTGGAAAGTCTCCGGTGGTTCCCCGGCTACGAGATCTAATAAAACGCTCCCGACCAGGACGGACAAACCGGCCGGGATCGCTCCTCCCAGGTAAAACTCCGGGCCCGGGACGAACTCCGGTATCAGCATAGGTTTTAGCCGATCGCTCCCTTTAAGGACTCTACCAGCTTCCGGTTTTCCTCACGCCTTTTTACGGCCACTCTAACGTGCCACTCGTCGAGTCCGTAAAAGGAGTGGGCATTTCTAATCAGAACCTTATGATCCAGACAGCGGTTCACCAGTTTATCCGCTCGTCGCCCTACGGGTTCGGCATCCAACAGAAGGAAGTTGGTACTGCTCGGATAAAGCGAGAACCCCAGCCCGTCGATCTCTTCCGTCAACCAGTCCCTCTCCCTGGCCAGGTACTTTCTCGACTCATGAAGCAGCTCTCTCTCCTCTTTTAAAAACCTCCTTCCGACGAGGTCCGCGAAACGGTTTAAGTTCCAGGAAGGACGCAGCTTCTCCAGCCGGTTCGCCAGCTCTTTCGAGAACACTCCGTAACCGACCCTCAGACCCGGAATCGTAAATTCCTTCGTCAGCGATCTCACCACTCCCAGGTTGGGCCGTTCGGACACCAGCCCGGTCAGGCTTTCCCCGGGATCCGAAAGCTCGATGAACGCTTCATCCAGGACTACGAAGACCTCAGCCTCCCTGCAGCGTGCGGCAAACTCGGCAAGCCGCCGGGCGGGTCTGAGCTTCCCCGTCGGATTATTCGGGTTACAGAGAAACACCAGGTCGTAGTCCTCAAGCTCGGACTCGCCCAGCCCGAGAACTTTCTCGTACTTCTTCCTCTCGACGTCCAGGCCGAAGAGCCGGGACTGCAGCCCGTACTCGCTGAAGGTCGGGAAGGGAATCAGGACTCTTTCCGCCCCTTCCGCAGCAAGGAGACGAAGGATCAGCCTGAAGACCTCGACGGACCCGTTTCCCGGGATCACCGATTCCGGGCGTATTTCCATTTCCAATCGGTCAGTTAAAAAGCCAGCCACGGACTTCCGGAACTTCTCGTACCTGTCGTCCGGATAGTGTCGCAGGGAACCGATTTCCCCGGCAATCAACTCCTCGAGTTCCTCCGGCGGAGCTAGTGGGTTGGTGTTCGCGCTAAAATCAATCAGCTCATCGGGATCTATCCCCCGACTTTCCGAAACCTCCTCCACCCGCCCGCCGTGACGGGGAGGCAAAATTTCATCCAGGTAGCTCTCTTTTCTCAAAGAAACCTTAACCTCCCAGAGATCAAACCACGGTTAAATCTATTTTATCCGCAGGGGAATGCCTGCCACCATCAGATAGACTTCATCCGCGCTTTTCGCCACGACCTGGTTCACCCGACCAAGCCCGTCCCTGAACCGCCTCCCCGCAGATGAACCTGGTATAACACCCATGCCAACGATATTAGAAACGACAACTAAGTCGTAATCACCTTCTCTCGCCGGAGCCAGCTCCTTCTCTATCCTCTCGCCCAGGAAGTCCTCCAGGTAAGGAGGGGACCGATCGTCGACTTCCCTCAGAAGGTTCGAAAGCCAGAACCCGAGGCAGTCGAGGATCACGGCACCGGAGAAAGTTTCGGAGATCCCTTCCAGGGCCTTCCTTATTTCAACCGGCTCCTCGATCGTATCCCAATCCTCCGGCCTGTCTTCCCTGTGCCGAGATATCCGTCGTTCCATCTCCTCGTCGGTCGCGACCCCGGTCGCCAGATATATAACCTCTTCTTCGTCCCGGGCGAACTCCTCCGCCTGGCTGCTCTTTCCGCTCCTTGCTCCCCCCAGTATCAATTTCATGGTCATACCGATCGCCTCGTTAGAAGCCCCACCAGGCCGGTTCCAGCAGCCCGAAATGCCAAAGGGATATCAGGAGAACCATCCCGAGAGGTCGAGCGATCTCTCCTCCCGCACCCGCGATATCTCCGTTAACGCCGCCGATTACCCGATCACCCAACCAGACAAGAAGCAGTACCACGACAACCCCGACCAAAAGAGAAAGAAAAGCCGGGCCGGCACGGAAAGCGACCAAAACCACCGCCATTAGCCCGGTCCCAAGCCAGAAGTCGGTAGAATTTACTTTCTCCATAAACGTACTGGCCAGCCCTTCGTGCGGACTCCGCCCAAAATAGAGAAGGGCGAGCATTACTTCTTTGCTGAGGACCTCACCGGAGAGGATAATCAGAAAAACCGTAACTGGTTCACCGGCTGAAAAGAGCTCGACCAGGGCGGAAAAAAGCAACAGGTTGACGACCATGACCCCGACCAACCCGGCCACACCCGTCTTTTCGTCCTTCATGACTTTTCGTCTCTCCTCCCGTCCCCCGCCGGCAACCAGGGCATCCGCGAAGTCCGCCAGGCCGTCGGAGTGGATAACCCCACCCACCAGATAATAGCCGACCAGCCCAAGAGCGGCACCGATAAAGCCGGGGAGGTATGAGAAACCGACTCCCACGAGTCCAAGGAGGGCACCCAGCAGAACCCCCACTACGGGATAAAGGTAAGTCCGCTCGACGAACGAGGGGAAGTCCTGGTCATCGGCCCCCACCTTCAGGGTCGATTCGAAAGCCAGCCCACCTCGTAATCCTTTAAACAATTTTTTCATTTCTTCCGGCTAATACTCGTACCCGGGCCTCTGAACTACGCCCTGATCGTAAAAGTGTTTGACGTTTTCTATCCTGCTCACCAGGTCCGCCTCCTCTACAAGGCGTTCCGGAGCACCCCGGCCGGTACAGACGAGCTCCAGGTCAGCCGGTTTGGACTCGAGCAGGGATAGGAATTCCTCCTCGTCCATAAAGCCGGAGGAGAGAGCCACGTTGACCTCGTCAAGCACAAGTAGGTCGAACTTTCTTCCTTCCGATCGGAAAAACCCCTCCAGATAATCCAGGGCTTCCCCACACCTTTTTTGCGCCGTCTCTTCGCTCGTTCTCCCGAAATCGGGGTGGTCACGCACGAAGTTCCTGACCGGCACGCCCAGCTCCCGTAAGACGGAAAAGGTGCCGCGGGAGAATTGTTCCTCGTTCCCCTTGAAGAAGCTAACGAACTTCGGTTTCAGTCCGTGTCCGACGGCCCGAATTATTTGCCCCACCGCGGAGGTGGTTTTGCCCTTTCCGTTCCCGGTATGAACCAGTACGTAGCCGCAATCCTCCCCCGATTCTTCCCGAAAATCGTTCATCGTCTCGCCCCCTCGAGCTTTCCCGGTTTCGGAAATACGTGGATGGAGCCCTTCAGATCGGAGTCCTCCACCTCTACCTCCACGTCAAACGCATTCGCGATGTTTTCCTGGGTCAGGACTTCCCGAGGACGACCGATAATTTCTATTTTGCCCTCGGAAAGCAGAGCAAGCCTATCCGCGTACTGCGCCGCCAGGTTCAGGTCGTGAATCGCGGCGACGACGGTAAGACCTTCCGCGCTCAACTCCTTTACCGTCTCCATGATCTTTACCTGATAGTTTATGTCCAGGCTCGCCGTCGGTTCGTCAAGTAACAGCAGGTCCGGCTCCTGGGCGAGCGCCAGGGCGAGAAATACCCGCTGTTTCTCGCCTCCGCTCAACTGATTTACCGGCCTGTCACAGAACTCGTCCAGATCCGTCACCTCTATGGCCCTCTCTACGGCCCGTGTGTCGACGTCCGTATGCCTCTCGAACCTGTCCAGATGGGGGAACCTACCCATCTCCACCACCTCCCGTACCGAAAAGTCAAACCCAACCCTGGTTTCCTGCTGGAGGGCTGCCACCTTCGTGGCCACCTCCTTTATCGGGAGGGCAGAGAGGTCTTCCCCGTCCAGGTATACCAGTCCGTCGTCCGGGTCCAGAACCCCGCCCAGGTTCTTCAACAAGGTCGTCTTCCCCGAACCGTTTGGCCCGACCACTCCGAGAAATTCCCCCTCCTTTATGGATAGATCCAGGTCCTTCAGGACGTCCTTTCCGTTGTAGGCAAAGCTGAGCTCGTTTATATCGACCTTCATCGCATTCTCCCCCCTGTAATCCTCTTCCGAAGCAGATAGATAAAGAACGGCGCGCCGAAGAACGCCGTAATGACGCCGACGGGCATCTCCACGGGTTGCATTATAGTTTTGGCCATGACGTCGGTGTAAATAAGGAAGACTCCACCCCCGAGGGCCGAAGCGGGCAACAGTATCCTGTGGTCAGGCCCGACGATCATCCTCAAAACGTGCGGTATGACCAGACCGATGAATCCGATTGAGCCGGCAGCCGAAACGGAAACCGCGGTTATCGCGGTGGCAATTCCGAGCAGCGTCTTCTTCACGGTATCGGGTTTAACCCCGAGGTGAGCCGCGGCGTCCTCGCCAAGCGCCAGCGCGTTTAGATCACGGCTCCAGGCACAGATAATCGCTCCCCCGACGACCACCACAGGGAATATTATCCTCAACAGCGTCCAGTTCGAGCGCCAGAGCCCTCCCATCATCCAGAAAAGGATCCTGTGCTGCTGATATGGTCCGGCTATGAATATCAGGGCCGTCGTAATTGCCGAAAAAAGCGAGGAAAGGGCAACACCGGCCAGTATGAGAGTATATGAAGAACTCGAACCCCCGCTCCAGCTTATCCTGTAAACCAGCGTTACCGCCGTCAGCGCTCCGACCAGCGCTCCAATTGGAAGAGCGTAACTAGACTGGCCGAGGACCACGGCCGTAGCAGCCCCGGCCGATCCGCCGCTGGCAACGCCGAGGATGTAGGGCGTCGCCAGGGGATTCCGAAATATCCCCTGCATTACCGTCCCGGATATTGCGAGGGAACTGCCGACCAGCAAGCCCGTCAATACCCTGGGCAGCCTCAGCCCCAGGACGATTGACTGAAAGTTGGATGGTAGTCCGGAAATCTCCAGCCCGGGAAGTTTATCGGTTAGAATGAGCAGGCTTTTGTGGAAGGGGACCCTGACTGGTCCGATAGCAACACCGACCAGAAGGGCAAAAGCCAAAAGTACGAACAGGACCAGGAAAGTAACCTTGGGCCTGGCCCTATTCATGACCGTAAAATATTGCGGGCCGGAGATCTCCGGCTAACCACCAGTTACCCAAGATCGACTTCCTCGTCGTAAACTCTCTCGAAGAGCCCGATCGCTCCGTCGACTATCTTCGTCCCTGGCTGGTTGATCATGGAATCCTCGCCGGTCGGGAGCAGCATTACGTTACCATCCCTGACGGCCGTGATATCGCTTCCTCCGACCTGCTTCTCGAGCTCCTCGGCCGACAGCCCCATGTCCTCGGTGCCGATTATCAGGTCCGGGTCTTGCTGGATTATCTCTTCCTTGCTCACCGGTTTAAACCCGCTGAGGTCCGAGAAGACGTTATCCAGGCCGGCCATTTCCAGTACCTGCCCGACGAAGGTGTCCCCGCCCGGCGTGTACATCTTCGGGCTTATCGTGTAAAACACTTCCTTGCTGTCGTCAAGTTTACCTACTGCCTCCTCCAGCCTGACTTCCTTGTAGGTCATTTCACCGACTATCTTCTCGGCCCTGTCGAGTTTACCCGTCAGGTAGCCGATCTCCAGGATCGTCTCCTTGACCTCGCTAACGTCCTTGTTTCCGGCGGCATAGACGGTAGCCCCCATGTCCTCTATCTTGTCAAGCGTCTCCTTCTGGGCGGAAGCATCCAGAATTACCAGATCCGGCTGGAGGGAGGCTATTTTTTCCATGGACAATTCGAACCCGCCTACCTTCGTTTTATCCTCGGCCTTCTTCTGCAATTCGGGCACATAAGATAAATACTGTATCAGGTCCGGAACCCCGACTAGTTCTTCTTCCAGCCCGAGATCCAACGCGATTTCCGTCGTTGAAGCGATGGTGGTCACCACTCTTTCGGCGGTATCCTCGAGGACTACCTCCCTGCCCAGTCCGTCGGTGACCGTCTTCGGGTCCTCGGCGTAAGCCAAACTCGTAAACATCAGACCAAGGATCAAACCAACCACGAGAACAAGATAAGAACGCTTCATTGAAAAGTTTACCTCCCGGTGAATTTCGTATTAATATGCATGATGCATGCTAATCTCTCGACCAAGTCTTTGTGGGATAGACTATCCCACCACTGTGGAAGATAGTTTACCAGTTCGGTGAATACTTTTCAAATACTTCAAATACGACGTATATCCTCCACACTTAAGCCGTTTTTCAGATATCCACGAACTTCGGAACTCAAGTAAACGATAAAAACGGAGGGTCAAAGCGGGCGAAATGGGTCCAATAAACGTTTGACAGGACCCGTCGTTTCCGTATAAAGTGTGGTAGGAGGAAACCTCGGGAATCATACAAGTCACAGGAACGGGTTAACCAAAAAACTAACCCCGGTCTGACAGGGGGAAGGTATTAAGCCGTTCGGGCCCGAACCTCTCGCCTTTCCGAGGGAATACTATAAGCGGTCAGCAAACTCCGACAGATGGATTGGGGTGCCCTTGACCGAACTTCGGCGAGTAACTCGGGTAACCAGAGTCGGAGTTTATCGGCCAGTTGATTCGGTTGAGAACATGATCTCTACGCAGGGTAGAAGCGAGTTTATCTGAAAATTTTGAATTTTTGAAAAAACCAATTAAAGGGGCCTCCTGGAAAGATGCTTGACGTCGAGAAGATCCGGAAAGACTTCCCCGCCATCAGGAGTCAGGGTATCACCTACCTGGATAACGCTGCCACTTCCTTCACCCCCGAAGCCGTAACACGAAAACTAATCAGTTATTACCACCAAAACGGGACTAGCGTACACCGGGGAATTTACAAGATGGCCGAAAAAACGACCAAAAAAATGGAAAGAGCCCGCGAAAAGACCGCGGAATTCGTAAAGGCCGAATCCAGCTCGGAAATCGTGTTTACCAAAAACTGTACGGAATCCCTGAACCTTCTCGCGTATTCTCTCCATCACTGGGGCGCCAAACGTGGCAAAATACTCGTTACCGAGATGGACCATCATAGTAACATCCTTCCCTGGAAGATAATGGCGGACGGAAACAGCAAGTTCGAACTGGAATTCGTCGACGTGACGCGGAACGGTCGGCTTGATTTAGAAGATTATGCCGACAAACTTACCTCCAACACTGCAGTGGTTGCCTTTCCCGGGACTTCAAACGTGACAGGAGCTTACAATCCGGTAAAAAAACTAACGAAGTTAGCTCACGATAATAACGCCCTGGTAGTAGTAGACGGCGCCCAGTGGATACCGCACAGAGAATTCCCTGTTCCCGACTACGGGGTAGATTTTTTGACCTTTTCCGCCCATAAGATGCTAGGCCCGACGGGGCTGGGGATCCTTTACGGTAGAGAGGAACTACTGGAAGAAATGCCTCCACCTTTTGGCGGCGGAGAGATGGTTCGAAGTGCCACGAAAAGGGGGACTGAATGGAACGAGGTTCCCCAGAAATTCGAAGCGGGAACTCCTCCAATTGCTCAGATAATTGCCTTCGGAGCGGCACTGGACTACCTGAAGGAACTGGGCCTTCCGGCGGTTAAAAGACAAGTCGATTGCCTCACTTCGAGAGCGCTAAACCTGCTATCGGAAATTCAGGGGGTCGAAATCTACGGCCCCAAATCCGGTGAAGACAGGGGTGGACTGGTCTCCTTCAATTTAAAAGGAGTCCATCCACACGACCTGGCCGCGTCGCTGGACTCCATCGACAACATCGCAATCCGTGCAGGCCATCACTGCGCTCAACCTCTTCACGAAGCAATGGGGCTAAACGCCACTTCCAGGGCGAGTTTTTACGTCTACAATACGAAGGATGAAATCGACCTTCTGGCCGAGGGCGTAAATGAAGCCAAAAAGATCTTTGGCGGTGAAGGATGAGCGAGGAAAGACCCCAAATTTACGATCAGAACTTAATGCATCACTACCAGAACCCCCACAACAGAGGAAAACTAGGGGATCCTGATCTCCGGGCTTCCGCGGAAAACCCTAGGTGTGGCGACAAGATCGACCTGGAGTTAAACCTGAAGGACGAGGTGGTAAGTGATATTAAGTTCGACGGAGAAGGGTGCGTAGTATGCATTGGTTCGGCATCCATATTGACCCAGCTTACCAGGGGGTTAACATTAGAAAGAGCAAAAGACCTTAAATTGGCCGACCTCCAGGCAAACATGAACGATTCAAGGGGCGAGAGAGAGGACTGTATGTCCGTCGCACTCCACGCCCTCCACAAAGCTCTATCCAAGGAAGACTAGGCCTACCGAAAATCCCCAAACCAGTTCTTCCGCCTATCCCAACCTAGCTTGCTGCGGGGTGATTGACTACCCCCTTGCGGTTTCTACGGTCGTGGAAGTTTACTCGCTCCATTGCACCTCCCTCCATCGTTTTCTCAGTTAATATACCAGTCATATATAAGTTACGAAATTTCCCCTTTTTTCTCTTGAAAAACATACCCCAGTACCTTAACTTCAAAAGGAAAGTGAACACCTTCACGTTACTGTTAGAGGGGGTTAGCCGGACTTAAACAAAGGTTCGAATTTGACCAAAAACGCGCCAGGCTGGAGCTGAAAAGTTAGCGATGTCTTTTTCTCAGCTTATATTTGGTTTTACTACTAAACCGTTCTCGAATTCAGCCTCTGGAGCGGATTCCCCCGATCATTCTAACTACTATTCCCCCTCTTCAAGGCGAGAAGCGGTTGCACCAAACATGTCAGGAAATTCAGCGTTTTCATTGGACGTCCCGGGCAGGCACCGGGTAGTCCAATGAACTTGGACCGCGAAACCATAGAATAACTGGGAGGCACAATGAAAGTAATCAGTAAGAGCAATTTCAGTAAATTTGTAGACGATCTAATCGAAAAGGACGAAAGAGAAGTCGTGGGGGCTCAAGCGAAGAGCAACGAATTCGCCTTTAACCCCCTGGAGTCAGCAGATGACCTGCGACTGGACTACGACGTTACGATCCTCCCCCCGAAGAAATACTTCATGCCTCAACGGGAAACCCTGGTCGAGTATAACCTGGACGAGGGAGAAACGACTCCGGTCAACCAGGTCGTGCCGCGGATAATTATGGGAATACACCCTTACGACCTCGTCGCCATCGAACAGATGGACAAAGTGTTCGAGGATACTCACGAGGATCCTTATTACCTGGAAAAGAGAAGACAATCGGTGCTGGTCGGGGTAAATATGGTTAACGTCTCCGACTGGTCTTTTGCCCACACCATGGGAACCGCGACGACCGACTCCGGCTACGATCTTATGCTGACCGATATCGGGGATCGTTACGCAATAGAAGTCGGCTCCTCCAAAGGGAGCAACCTGCTGGAAAAGGCCGGTGGCGCTGTGAACGATATAAAATCTGAAGGAATAAAGAAAGTCAAAGAGTACAAAGAGGAATTACCGAAGAAATTCAGAAATGATCCGGAGTTCGATCCTTTCGAACTTCCATCACTTCTGAAAAAGTTCTACGGGAAGGACGAATTCTGGGAGGAGAACGCGGAGGATTGTCTCAGTTGCGGGACCTGCAATCTCGTCTGTCCGACTTGTTACTGCTTTGACGTCCAGGACGTAAACGATATCTCCCTGTCAGAAGGGGAAAGGTTAAGAACATGGGATGGCTGTATGCTGGAGGCTTTCGCCGAAGTAGCCGGGGATGAAAACTTCAGGGAAGAAAAGGCGGCCCGTTACCGACACAGGTACATGAGAAAAGGCAGATATATGTACAATAGATACGGCGATATCGCCTGCGTCGGGTGTGGCAGGTGTTCGGAACAGTGTCTACCGGACATAGCTGACCCGGTCGATGTATTTAACCAAATGAAGGAGGAATCCTCATGAACGCTGAAAATAACCTTTATAATCCGGAAAAGGCAAGGATAATCGGCAAGAGGGAGTTGACTGCCGATACGAAGTTATTCGAGCTAGAGCTCGTGAACGGTGGGGAGTTAAACCACGAGCCCGGACAGTTCGTCGAACTGTCAATTCCGGGCGTCGGGGAAGCACCGATTTCCGTAACCTCCTCGCCGACCAGAGCAGTCCCATCATTTGAACTATGTGTAAGGGCGGTAGGGAACGTGACAAACGCTCTTCACGAGAAGGACATTGGGACTACGGTGGGGGTTAGGGGCCCTTATGGAACCGGTTTTCCCACTGAGACTTTTCATGAACAGGACTTATTGTTCATAGCCGGTGGCCTTGGCATAGCTCCGCTGAGATCCCTGATTAATTACGTCCTTGATAAACGGGACGATTACAACGACGTCAACATTCTTTATGGCTGTAAGAGACCTTGCGAACAGATGTTCGAGGAAGAGGTAAACCACTGGGCCAGGCGCCAGGATATATATCACGAAGCAACCGTGGACGTATGTCCCGACGGCGTTTGCTGGGACGGGAACGTGGGGTTGATTACGGAACTGGTCCCGGGCGTCGACATAGATCTAGACGAAACCTACGCCGTGGTCTGCGGCCCACCCGTCATGTACAAGTTCGTTCTGGAAGAACTGGACAAAAAAGAACTCCCGCACGAACAGATCTACCTTTCTCTGGAACGAAGGATGAAGTGCGGCCTCGGCAAGTGCGGACATTGCCAGATCAACGGGGCAGAAGAAGTGCTTTACGCCTGTCAGGATGGCCCGGTATTTAACTACGATAGAGTCAAGGGTTTCGAGGAGGCCGTATAATGAGCAAACCAAGAGTAGCTTTCTTTGATTTCGCCGGTTGTGAAGGTGACCAGCTCCAGGTAGCAAATCTGGAAGAGAGAATCCTTGATCTGCTGGATCTCGTCGAAGTCGTCAACTTTCGAGAAGTGATTTCCCAGAAATCCGACGACTACGATATAGCTTTCGTCGAAGGTTCAATTGCTTCGGATCACGACGCGGAAAGGTTGAAAGAGGTAAGAACTAACGCCGATATAGTCGTGGCTCTGGGTTCATGCGCCGCCATTGGTGGAATAAATTCGATCCGGAATTCGCAGAACCCGGAACTGGTGGAGGAAAGGGTCTACGGCGACGACGCGGATAAGATAGATGCCTGGGACAAGGCGAAAGCAGCGGATGCGGTGGTGGAGGTAGACCACTACATCTATGGATGCCCGATAGATAAAGATGAATTCATTCACGTAGTGGAATCGCTGGTCCAGGGGAAAGAACCGCAAATTCCTACTTATCCCGTCTGTGTCGAATGCAAGATGAACGAAAACGTCTGCGTCTTCGCACGGGAAAGGGAATCGACGCGGTTGTCCTCCAGCAGAAGGGAAATGCAGACCCCTGGTGATATGCAGGTCGAACAGGGGCCTTTCTGTCTCGGACCGGTAACTCGAGCCGGCTGTGACTCCAAGTGCGTTAACGAAGGGACGACCTGCTGGGGCTGCCGTGGACTCGTGGATAATCCCAACGAAAACGCCCACAAGAAGGTGCTGGACAAATACGGATTAACCGTGGATGAAGTTATAAATAAGTTCAACCTTTACTTCGGCTGGCAACAGGAGGAAAGAAATAATGAGTGAAGAGAAAATAAACGTCGACGTAGAATACCTTACCAGAGTAGAAGGACATGGAAACATAAAGGTAAATGCACAGGACGGCCAGATCGAAAAGTGCGAATGGCAGGTAGTAGAGACGCCGCGCTACTTTGAGTCCATGGTCGTGGACCACAGCTGGAAGGAACTGCATCACATTACTTCCAGAATTTGTGGCATCTGCTCCATTGGTCACACCCTGGCTTCTCTCAAGGCCACCGAGGCCGCTCTGGGCGTGGAAATTTCCGAACAGGACAAACTTCTGCGGAAGCTGGCCCTCCACGCCGAAAACATGCAGAGCCACGTCCTTCACGTAGGTTATCTGGCCCTCCCCGATTTGATGGGTGAGGGGTCGGTCATTCCTCTGGCGGATTCCCATCCCGAAGAGCTTAAAACCGTAATAAGACTACACAGGCTTGCAAACGAAATGTCCGACATGGTCTGTGGCCGGACTACCCATCCGCAGAGGTTGATCCCGGGAGGGTTTTCGAAGATACCGACCGAGAAAGAACTGCTCCAGCTGAAGGACAAGCTGAGGAATTCCTTCAACGACTTGATGGCAGTTGCCGACCTATGTGAGGAAAAAGCGGATGAATTTCCGAATTTCTCGCGCGAGACGGAATTCATTTCTCTTACGAACGAAGAGGAATACGCTTTCTACGACGGCCAGGTCCGCTCTACCGATACGGGTGTTTCGCCGGTAGTAGATTACAAGGATATAACCAACGAGTACGTCGTGGAGCAATCCACGGCCAAGTACGCCCAAAACAACAGGTCTTCCTACATGGTGGGTGCACTGGCCAGGCTCAACAACAATTACGACCAGCTCTCACCGATGGCCAAAGGCGTCGCGGAAAGGTTTAACCTCAAGCCGGTCAACCATAACCCGTTCATGAATAACGTAGCTCAACTTGTAGAAGTAGTGCACAACGTCCGGGATTCGATAAACATAATCGATACTATCCTTGAGGACGGCCTGGAACCCCAGGACGACTACTACGAACCGAAAATCGACGTTCAGGCCGGTCGGGGCATAGGGGCAGTTGAGGTTCCCAGAGGTATATTATTCCACGATTACACCTACAACGAAGAGGGAACCTGCACCGCCGGTAACTGCGTGATCCCGACAAATCAGAATCACGCAAATATTCAGCACGACATGGAAGAGTTGGCCCCAAGCCTGATGGAACAGGATAAACCCGAGGAAGAAATAGAACTCAGCCTGGAGATGCTGGTCAGGGCTTACGACCCGTGCATTTCCTGCTCGACCCATCAGCTTGACGTGGAGTTCGTGGAATAGAGGAGGATAGTGGGGAAATTAGGCGTACTCGGGATAGGTAACACGCTAAAGGGAGACGACGGAATCGGACCCGTACTGGTCAATCGATTGAAGGAAAAGGGCATCCCCGACGACGTCGAAGTCCATGAAGTCGGCACGTCGGGGATGAATATTCTGCATTACTTAAAGGACCTGGATTCGGCCGTTATAGTCGACGCCCTGAGAAGCGAGGGCGAGCCGGGCGACTCGATATTCTTTAGCCCGGATGACGTGGAGGAGGATATAGAAGTTAGAAGCACCCACGATGCCAACCTCCTGGAGGCGATCGAACTTTCGGCAACGATCGGGGAGCGTCCGGAAGAGATCGTCATTATGGGGATCATCCCCGAGGATATATCCATTCGGGATGAACTTTCGGAATCGCTGCAGGATAGATTACCTGAGCTGGAAGAAAAATTGAGGGAGGAGATCCTATCACTCCTGGAAGGGGAGAGTAACTCAGGGCAGAGAGATAAATAGGAAAATTCGACACAAAAACTGACACTTCAACCAAGCATGGCCGCGACCCTG
>JBKGZT010000003.1:0-46667 GCA_046543235.1 Candidatus Acetothermia bacterium
CATCACAGCGGGGCTAGAAAGCCCTGCCTATCGAAGAATTGTAGTGGTAAAAGAATTGAGGACGAGTTAAACGACCTTAAAAGAAGAGCGAGGTCACGAGGTTGAAAAAACTACTGCTCTGGATGATCAAATTTTACCAGAAATTCATTTCTCCCGGTCTGCCCAATACTTGCCGATTCTACCCGACGTGCTCGGAGTACAGCAAGCAAGCAATCCAAGAACACGGGACGATTAAGGGGCTTTACCTGGGCATCAAAAGGGTCCTGCGGTGCCACCCCCTGAATTCCGGAGGCTTTGACCCGGTACCCAAGCAGGATCGAGAAGGAGAAAGGGAAAATGACTCCAGCTAGGAGATAACGCTATTCGTTAACTATTTTTGAAAGATCTCCCACGTTGAAAAAGAATTCCTTCAAGTAGTTTAAAAACCCCAGCCTGTTCTCCCTAAGCCGTTCGTCCTTTGCCATTACCATGACGTTGTCGAAGTACGAATCTATCGGTTCTTTCAGGGAAAGAAGCTCTTCAATTAGCTTACCGTAAGCTTTGTGCTCGAGGAGGTCTTCGACTCTTCCCTCTTTATCGGAGACGGTTCGCCAGAGCTCCTCTTCCTCTTCCAGTTCAAAGAACTCCGTATCGAAGCCTTCAGCCCCCTTCCCCTCCGTTATATTGACCAGCCTGGTAAACGAATCGACCAGGTCTTTCATACCCTTGCTTTGCTTGAACTCTCGGAGGCTATTCGCCCTCAGATACGTATCGTACGGATTCAAAGTATTTCGTATATTTGCCGAGTCGACGACGTCGTAGGGAAGGTCAAAATTTAACTCGAGCACCTGGTCTATCCTCCCGTCGAAGTATTCAGCAAGACGTTCATCCGTATCTTCTCGAAGGTCCAGGTCAAATATGGAACCGGCGAACTTTATCAGGTCCATCAGATCCAGGTCGATTTCGGCCTCTATGGCGGTACGGATAATTCCATCAGCTTTCCTGCGCAGGCCATACGGATCCCGCGTCCCGCTGGGCTCCTCTCCTATCAGAAAAGAACCATAGAGCGTATCCAGCTTATCGGCAATGCTCGTGGCGATCCCCGTTTGCGACTCGGGCGTATCGTCCGAGGACTTGCGGGGCTGGTAGTGTTCGGCTATACCCCGTACGACTTCCTCCGGCTCCCCGTCGAGTTCCGCGTAGTGCGATCCTATGGTTCCCTCCAGCGAGGGAAATTCATCTACAACCTCCGTAACGAGATCGGCCTTGGAAAGCAGTACGGTCCGATCAACTAATTCCGTATCCAGCCCTTCCAGGGTTTGGGAGAGCCGGCCGGCAATCCTCCTCATCCTTTCGACCTTTTCTCGAATCGACCCCAGCTCCTTCTGATAAGTCACGTCGCTGAGCTCCGCCACGTAATCCTCCAGCGGTCTTTCCCTGTCGTGTTCAAAGAAGAACTTAGAATCCCTAAGTCGAGCGTATATTACCGACTGATAGCCGTCTTTTACCCCCTCAATCGCTTCTTCGGATCCATCACGGAAACCAACGAACGAAGCTACGGGTTCACCGTCAGAGTTCTCCAGCGGAATTAACCGGGCTTCCCCGGTCAGGGTTTTAACCAGGAGCTCCTCGGGCAGTTCCAGGAACTCTTCTGGGAAACTTCCAACCACGGCACTCGGGTACTCCAGGCTGTTAACCAGGGTCTTATGAAATTCCTTATCCGCTGCACTCCTGGTACCTTTCTCCGAAGTTACCGACTCCAGTTGGTCCTGGAAGACTTGCTCCCTTTTGTCCGGATCGGGTATCACGTAGTTTTCCTCCAGCAGGCTTTCGTAGCTACCTGGTTCGTCCACTTCTATCTCGGCGCTACCGTGGAAACGATGACCCCTTGTATATCGGGAAGAGCTGAGGTTTCCGAGGCTCAAATCGATAACCTCGTCCCCGTAAAGACAAACGATCCACCGGATCGGCCTGATGAAACTTAATCCAGAATCATCCCAACGGGTTGTTTCCGGCTGATCGAGGTCCATGACGACTTCGGGCAGTATATCCGGCAACAGATCCCGGGTTTTTTTACCTTCGATCCTTTCGTCGACAAAGAAGTACGTGCCTTCTTCCGTCTCCTTCAGGTATAAATCTTCCGTCGTAGCGCCGTGGCTCTCCGCAAATTTTTTCGCCGGTATACCGTATTCGCCGGTCTCGTCGAGTCCAACCTCCTCCGAAGGTCCTCGGTGCGTCTCTAAGGCATCCTCTCCAACTTCACGGAGATCGCTCACTCGTACTGCCAGCCTCCTCGGAGTGTAATAAAGTCGGACGTCACCGAACTCGAGAAGAGCCTCTTCGAAGCTTTCCTCTATATCTTTTCGGAAGTTATCGGCTATAGTCGGTAAATAGGAGGGCGGTATCTCTTCGGTGCCGAGCTCAAACAATAGGTCTTCGCTCATCGGGGGTATCCTCCAGGGAGTTGACGTATCCTCCTGCGATCTTCTCGGCGAGCTTCCTGATTCTGCCTATATATTTCTCTCTCTCGGTTACACTAATCGCGTTTCTTGCAAGCAAAATATTGAAGAAGTGCGCCGCTTTTAAAGTCATGTCGTACGCCGGGTAATAAAGCCCCGCCTCCAGAGACCTTTCTGCTTCGCTCTCCACTATCTCGAACAGTTCCTGGTACTCCTCGACGCCGGCGACGTCGAAGTTGTACTCGGAAAACTGACTTTCCTTCTCCTGGAATATCCTTCTATAGGTAAGGACATCACTCCAGTCCAGGTCGTAGACGCTTTCCGTGCCCTGAACGAAAGTGCCTATCCTCTCCAGTCCGTAGGCGAGCTCAACACAGACCGGATCCAGATCGATACCTCCAACTCGCTGGAAGTAAGTAAACTGAGTAATTTCAAGCCCGTCTATCCAGACCTCCCAGCCCGTACCTCGGGCTCCAAGAGAAGGGGACTCCCAGTTATCGTCGACAAACCTTACGTCGTGGGCGGAAAGGTCGATCCCGAGATGCTCCAGGCTCCCCAGGTAAAGCTCCTGAACTTCCTCCGGCGGGGGTTTCAGAATAACCTGATACTGATGATGAAGCCTTACCCGGATCGGGTTCTTACCGTACCGGCCGTCCGGAGGACGTCTGCTGGGTTCGACGTACCCCACTTTAAGGGGATCCGGGCCGAGAGAGCCGAAGAAGGTCCCCGGGTTAAAAGTTCCCGCACCCGTTTCTACGTCGTAGGGCTGGAGGATCAGGCACCCCTGTTTCCTCCAATAATCCTCGAGGCTGGCGATCAGGTCTTGGAGGTTCATTCTTTAGTTCTGGAGGTTTTCCTCTGCAACCTCTACTAGGTGGTCGAACGTCGAGGGATCACTGATCGCTATATCCGCCAGCATTTTCCTGTTCAGCTCCACGTCCGCCTTGTTTAACCCTCCCATGAACTTGGAGTAGGAGAGTCCCCTTTCACTGGAAGCTGCTCCTATTCTAGTTATCCATAACCTACGGAAGTCCCTCTTTTTCCTCCGTCTATCTATATATGCGTTTTTCAGCGCCTTCATCACCGATTGTTTCGCTATTTTGTAACAGTTACCCCTCTTGCCGTAAAAACCCTTTGATCTTTTAAGAATCTTCTTTCTCGTTTTTAGCCTTGAATTACCTCTCGTAGTCCTGGGCATAGTTTACCTCCGAATTGTGCGTTGTTAGCTAACTTCACCGATCTCTAGTTCATGACGCAAGTAGTTTCTTAAGGTTCTTCTCCGTTTTACCTTTGACCCGTTTATCCTTCCGGGCATCCCGTTTATTGCTCGGGCTCTTCTTGGTCCTTTTGTGTCCGTATCCGGACTTTTTATGGGTTAATTTCCCGTTTTTCGATAGCTTGAACCTTTTTGCGATACCTTTATGAGTCTTCTTTTTTGGCATATTAATCTCCTCCCGGTTTTAGCAACATCTGAACGACCTGACCCTTTTGAGTCGGCTTCTGGTCAACGTCTCCTACTTCCTCTACTTCGTCAATTATATCGTTCAAGAGGTCGTAACCCTTGTCCTTGTGTGCCTTTTCCCGACCGCGGAAGAACACCGTAGCGCGGACCTTATGGCCATCTTTGAGAAATTTCTTTATATGATTTACCTTGGTGTTGAAATCGTGCTCCTCGATCTTTATCGAGAACTTAATCGTCTTGAGCTTTTTCTTTTTCTGCTGTTTTTGTTTCTTTTTTTGCTGCTTGTACTTGTACTTCCCGTAATCGAGTATCTTGGCCACGACCGGGTCAGCCTCAGGCGCAACTTCCACGAGATCTAGTTCCCTATCCTCTGCTTCCTTCAGGGCATCTTCCAGGCTCATGACCCCGATCTGTTCTCCCTCTTCATCTACAACCCGGACTTCCGACGCCGTAATTTCGTGGTTTACTCTTGTATCGTTAGAGATTTTCTCCCTCCTCCTTCTTGTTGATAATGGGCAAGAATATCAAACTTCCTCCGGAACATTCCGGTACAGACCTTTCTCGACAATATAATCAAGCACCTTATCCGGTACCAGACCCTCTACGGACTGTCCCCCGGCAATCCGTTCTCTCACTTCCGTAGAAGAGAGGGATATCTCGCTCATATCGAGAAAACGTATGTCCTTATCCTTAAATATCTCATCCTCGAAATCATCTTCCAAAACCCCGCCTCTGGGGGCAACTACAAAAGGGCAGGTCTCCAGGAGCTCTTCCGGGTTCTTCCATGTTTTTATATTTATAAGATTGTCCGCTCCCACCACGAACATTATCTCGTCGTAGATCGAACTCATTTCTTCCAGCGTATCAACCGTATACGAAGGCCCTTCTCGTTCAATCTCGACCGAAGAAACTTCCATGTTTTCTCTATCTTCGACGGCCAGCTCAACCATCCTGTATCTTGCTTCGGCTCCAGTCAAACCCTTTTCGTCCTTGTGGGGTGGATGCTTCGACGGAATCAGTACGACTTTATCAAGATCCATTTGAAGGAGAGCCTGCCTGGCTACTTCGAGGTGAGCCCTATGAATTGGGTCAAAAGTTCCTCCAAATAACCCTACCCTAGAGTACGAGCTCAAACTCTTTTCCCCCAATTTCTATCAGGCTCCCGTCCTCGGCGCCCTTTTTCTTTAACTCGCCTATGACACCTCGGCGCTCCAGATTGCGATGAAAATAGGCCGGGGCATCTTCCGTGGAAAAATCCAGCTTTTCCGCCAGTTTCTCCACTTCCTTCCCCTCGACCACGTATCTATCTTCCTCTTTCAGCACGCGAAAACCTTTTTCGCCGTCGAACTTATATACTCTGTAGTCGCCGCTTGATTCATCCTCTTCCGTTTCCCCTTCTTCCTCTTCCCGCTCAACCTCCTGAAGCAACTCGTAGGTATCTTTGACCAGTTCGTCGACTCCCTCACCGGTGGCGGCGGATATAGGATACAGGTCCAACCCCCTTTCCTCAAACTTCCTCCGTTCTTGTCGGATATCCGCTTCGTCAATTAAGTCTATCTTGTTTCCGGCCACTATCTCCGGGACCCCACCGAGCGAGGTGTCGTACTTTCTCAACTCCTCTCTCAATACCTCCCAGTCTTCAATTGGATCCCGTCCTTCGATGCCGGACAGATCCACAAGGTGAAGCAGGACTTTCGTTCGGGATAGGTGTCTGAGAAACTGGTCCCCGAGCCCCTTTCCCTCGTGTGCACCCTCGATCAACCCCGGGACGTCGACGGCTACGAAGTCATTCCATTCGTCAAGGGCAACTACGCCGGGGTGCGGCTTCATAGTAGTAAAATGGTAGCTCCCTATTTCGGGCTTCTGGGCGGAAATCGTGGAAATCAAACTCGACTTGCCCACGTTCGGAAATCCGACTATCCCCACGTCCGCAAGAAGCTTTAACTCCAGGCGGAGGTACCTCTCTTCGCCCTTCCCACCCCATTCCCTGATCCTGGGTGCGGTATTTCTGGAATTGGAAAAAGCCTTGTTTCCCCTCCCGCCGCTTCCGCCTTTGGCTATCAAGTAACTCTCGCCTTCTTTTTCCAGGTCCACGATCTTCTCGTCCGTTTCCCCGTCGTAAGCGACGGTCCCGACCGGAAGATCTATATAAAGGTCGTCCGCGGAAGCGCCGGTTTTATCCTGAGTGCCACCTTTCCCTCCGTCTTCCGCCTTAAAGGTATTCTTTTTCTCGAACCTCAGCAGGGTATTTACACTCCTAACCGCCCTGAGGTAAACATCTCCTCCCTTTCCACCGTTCCCACCATCGGGTCCTCCGTGTCTCTGACCTAGCTGTTTTGCAAAACTGATAATCCCGTGCCCCCCGTCACCCGCTTTGACCGTAATGGTAGCCTCGTCAATAAACATATCTACCTTGACAGGGTGGAACGTACGGAACAGGCGAAGAAGTGGGGTTTAGGAGGGAGGAATAACACTGATATACTTGTCTCCTGATCCTTCGAACTTTACGTGACCCTCGACCTTGGCAAAGATCGTGTGGTCTCTGCCCATGCCTACGTTTTCTCCCGGTTTGTACTTTGTGCCGCGCTGCCTGACGATAATGTTCCCCGGTTCAACCCATTCGCTACCAAATTTCTTGACGCCCAAACGCTTTCCAGCGGTATCATGAACGTTCTGAGTGGAACCACTGCTTACTTTATGTGCCATGATATCTCCCCTTGCTTACGATTCTATCCCGTCAATTCTCACTTTGGTATACGGTTGCCTGTGACCCAGCTTTCTGCGGTGACCCTTCCGCTTCTTATAGGTAAAAACCGTGACCTTTTCTTCTTTTCCTTCCTCGATGATCTCGGCCTCTACAAATGCGTCTTCCAGGTAAGGTCTACCCAGTTGAACGTCACCGTTTTCCTTCACCATAAGTACCTTCTCGAACCGTACCTCTTCTCCCGGTCCTTTCCCTTTTAACTTTTCGATCTGTAACTCGTCTTCCTCGCTAACTCTGTACTGTTTTCCGCCAGTTTCTATAATTGCGTACATTATTTCCTCCGATTTATTCTAATTTACCTTTCCGATCCTTTTCAACCCAGCGGGCCGGTTATCGTCAAATCAAGCAATTTCCGCCCCTGGGTCCAATTCCTTGTCCGCGGTCAGCAGGGAAAGCTCTTCCCCTTCGGCCGCCAGAAGCATGCACTCGGACCTCTCACCGTGAATCGTGGCCGGTTCCAGGTTGGTCAAAACAATTACCTGCTTCCCCTCAAGCTCTTCTATTTCGTAGTGGTCCTTCAAGCCCGAAACGGTTTGAAGCTCTTCGTCACCCACGTCCACCTGAACCCGGTATAACCTGTCCGCTCCCGGGATTTCCTCTACTTCCGCGATCCTGCCTGAGCGCATATCAAGCGCGTTGAAATCATCGAAGCTGATCGTGTTCTTCGCCATCTGTTCTTCACCCTCCGTTTTCTGCTCGGTTTCATCCTCCTGACCTGACTTCGCTTCTACCTTCCTTCGATACTTCTCTTTCAACTCCTCCACGTCCTGCTTTTCCAGCAAAGGCTCGGGTTCCCTAAGCTCGCCCCCCGGGTCCCGTTTGATTTCCTCCCAGTCGGGCTCGGAGATATCGAATATCTCGTACACCTGCCTGGAAAAGGTCGGTACAAACGGTTCCAGCATGAACGATATGGCCCGGGCGATCTTCAGGCTCGATATTATAACGTCCTCGTCTCCGGTTTCCCACGGCTTCCTATCCTGGAAATACCTGTTCCCGTAATTCGCCAGCTCGCATATCTCCCGCAAGGCCCCGGATAGGCCGCCGGACTCAATTATTTCTTCGACATCGTCAACCGTGTCGGCAATCCGTTCGTCGATATCTTCGTCTACCTCTCCGTCCGGTATCGAACCGCCGAACCTGGAATACGTAAAAGAGGTCACCCGATTGATGAAGTTACTGACGTTATCGATGAATATATTGTTTACTGCCTTATCAAGCTCGTTCCAGGAAAAATTTACGTCCTTCTTTTCCGGCCTCTGAAAAAGAAGATAAAACCTCCAGAAAACCGGATCCATCAGGTCGGTCGCGTCCCTGGCAAAGAGACCTACCCCCTTGCTCTTGGAGAAAGACTTACCACCTATCCAGTTCAAGTACTCGCCCGCGCTTATCTGATCGGGTAAGTGATACCCCTGGCCCGAGGCAAGTAACTGTCCCGGAAATAAAAGGGTATGGAAGGGTATGTTGTCCTTGGCCAACGTGTAAACCTGCTTGACGTCGTCGGAAAACCAGTAGTCCTCCCAGCTTCCTTCGTCGTCGTTTTTCTCGAAGTACTCGATGGTCGCGGAGACGTAGCCCAGGGCCGCCTCCGCCCATACGTAAATTACCTTTTCTTCAGCACCTTCGAAAGGAGCGGGTATTCCCCAATCTATGTCACGCGTTATCGCCCTTGGTTCAAGTCCGTCGCGAAGCATCTGATCGGTAAAACGCTTTACGTTGTCCTGCCATTCGTCGTAATGGTTCTCCACGTAATCCTTTAAACGGGGCTGTAGTTTCTCGAGATCGATGTACCAGTGTCTGGTATTCTGGAATTCTATCTCGTCGCTGCCGCATATCGCGCAGTTCGGTTCGATCAGTTCCTCCGGTTCAAGCAGAGAGCCGCAGCTGTCACACTGGTTCCCGTGGGCTCCACCTTCACCACACTCCGGGCAGGTCCCTTCTATAAATCTGTCAGCCAGAAACCGCTGGCAGTCGTGACAGTAAGCCCTTTCTTCCTCTTTTGAAATAATATAGCCTTCGTCGTCCATCTGCCGGTGAATCTCCCGGACGAATTCCTCGTGGGTCGGGTTCGTGGTGATGGTGTAGTTGTCAAACTCGATGTTGAAGTCTTCCAGAATTTCCAGGATTACTTCGTGTACCTCATTTGCCAGCTCTTCCGGTTTTATCCCCCGTTTCTCCGCTTCGAACTCTATTCTAGTTCCGTGAGCATCGGAACCGGACACGTAGAGCACCGAATGACCTTTTAACTCGTAGTAACGAGTAAAAACATCGCCGGAAAGCAGGGAGGTCTGGATGTTTCCCAGGTGCGGCTCCCCCGAAGCGTATGGCCAGGCACTGCAGATCAAAACGTTATCTTTATCTTCCGACATCTCTGATAAATCCACTCCAGAATTTTTAAAATAGCCACTTAAAGGCAGGTATTATAACTGAAAGATTTTAGTAAAATGAGCCTTCCATTACAAGCCAGCGGATCATCCTGGGTTAGTCCGTCAGTCAGTGCCGGGGACCCCCAACCGGCTACCTCAGCACTCTTTCCTCTCCCGAATAAAAAGTCATTCTCTTCCCCCGGGTGAAACCAACCATTGTAATCGAGGCGGTCCGCGCAATTCTAACTGCCAGCGTCGTTGGAGCAGAGCGTGATACGACGACGGGAACCCGGCTTCTGATGGCCTTCAGGGTCATCTCCGACGAGAGACGGCCACTGGTCAGCAGTATCTTCGTACTCAGCTCGTCTCCAATCAACATACCCTTCCCAATTGCCTTGTCAACTGCATTATGTCGCCCTATGTCCTCTGCAAGGCATACGAGTTCTTCCCTGTCGGCGAGGGCGGCGGTATGAGATCCGCCGGTCTTCTGAAATAGTTTCGCCCGACTCTGTAGTTCCCGCATGAAATCAGATAACTTTCCTGGGTTTTCGATTTCCGGACCGACTCCGACCAGCTCCAGCCGGTCCAGGTTTTCTATGACGGACGTGGCCATCCCGCAGCTCGAGGTAAGGGCTCGCTTCCTTTCAAAATAGCTCTTAAGGGGTTCCGACCCGTCGAGGGTTATTTCCAGTCTCTTCCCGGAATCCTCGAGATTCACCTCTTCGACTTCTCCTACACTATCTATAAGCCCCTCCGTCATCAGGAAACCGAGGCCAAGTTCCTTCATCTTATCCGGGCTTGACAAGAGTGTAGCGACCTCTTGACCATTCACGACCAGCTCAAGCGAGGATTCGACCACTATATCGTCTTGTACTCGTTCCACTTCACCTTCCTGCCACCTGGTTACTTTCTTCCTTTCGTACTTCGACACTTAGACTACACCTCGCACGTTTTTAACTTCCTCCAAGTTAGCCAGGTCCAGACCAACTATCGGGCCCCACTTGATTACCGGCCGAGAAAGCTCTGGAGAAGCTCCGCCTACTTCTGATTGGAACGTTAACGAAGGAATACCATGAACCGGGCCAGAGCTTTTTAGCCGACCAAAAACTGTTATAGTCCGGAATAACTATGATGAAAAAATTGAGAACATAAAAACTTAAATTTTCAGCGTCAACATGGAACCGACCGACACATCGCCAAAGCAAGTTGTACAAATCAAGGATCGCGATTATACTTTCAAGTAGCTTTATAAACAGTCCCTTGGAGGTCGAAGTTGGGCAAAAAACTCAATCTACTTACCTTAACGTTAATTATAGTGGTCCTCCTCCTGAATTTCCTCCCGGGATTCTCTCAATCGGATCAAAAAGAACCGAGAGGGATCGTTCCGGAGCCATCCGAGGATATACCCCTGGAGGTCGATATTTCGACCAACAGGACGCGTTACCTCCCGGAAGAAGAAGTAAAAATCAACTATTCCCTAAATAGGGAATCTTACCTTTACCTCTTTAACGTCGATCCCGATGGCGAGGTCAACCTGTTATTTCCGAACAAATACGATAGGGAAAATAAGTTAGAAGCAGGGAAAGGCCAACTACCTAGGAAAGGTTATAGCTTTCTCGCTTCAGCGACGGAAGGCGAAGAGTACTTCCAGGCAATTGTTAGCCCGGCGGAGCTTCCCCTGTTTCCACCGCCGACCGAAGGTTCGGAGAAAGACGTCTTCCGGAGCCTGAGTGACGATCCCGGTAGTTTTGCCAAAGATACCTCCGAGGAACTCGCCTCGATCGACAGCCCAGACGGCTGGAATACGGACTGGACAAGTATCCAGATAACAAAGAGGACGGGAAGGCTTACGGTCACTTCAACGCCCTCGGGAGCAAAGATTTACGTCGACGAAAACTTCAGGGGTAGAACCCCAGAGACTATAGCCGTAAAACCCGGTACCCGGAAGTTAAGGTTGCTAATGGGGACCGACCTTCGCTGGACCGAGGG
This sequence comes from Candidatus Acetothermia bacterium, assembly GCA_046543235.1. Classification (GTDB taxonomy): domain Bacteria; phylum Bipolaricaulota; class Bipolaricaulia; order M55B111; family M55B111; genus JAGXLP01. The sequence continues at coordinate 11,017 of JBKGZT010000003.1, forward strand.
AGTTCTCATAGAATCGGGCGAGTCCAAGAAGATCCAAGCCCGCCTGGAAAGAATAGATTACGCCACCGTCTCCATCAGTTCCGACCCCCCTGGAGCTGAAATCTACGTAGATGGCCAATTAAAGGGTGAAACCCCGAGGAGGTTTTCCGTAGAGGCAGGAGAGCGGACCATCGAGCTCCGGAAGGAAGGCTACCTGAATCGGGAGAGAGAAATTAGCCTCTACCCTAACGAATCACGAGAACTGAGCGTAGAACTGACCTCCGAAACCGACATCGAGACCTCGTTTGATTTCGAATTTCCTTTCGGTCTGGGCCTGAACCTGGGTGGCTTTTTTGTAGAACCTTTCTCGCCCGGGCTTGAAATCTCGCTGAACGAATTGATCGCCGGGATATCTTTCTACGGGAACAGCGACCCCGACCTACCGGAAAGTATCAATTGGAAAGATAGGTCTTACAGCGGGAAAAAACTGGATTACGGTCCCACTTGGGAAGCATACATCGGATATCCGGTGAGGGTTTATCGAAACCTTTACCTGAGGGGTGGAGCGGGACTTAGCGTCCAACCCCAGGCCCAGCTGGAGCAACTAAACTCGGGGGGAGCCGAATCTTCTCTGGTGCTAGCTGCTTCCGTGCCAAGAAACGCCAGCCTCGTCTACCGGTTCGAACCCACGTTTAATGCGGGGCTGCAGTTCAAGCCCGGAAACTTTTCACTCCAGGCTTCACTTCAATCTCGAAGAGGTCCGGTCATCGGGTTCGGCTACGAGTTTTAACTTTCCCGGGTTATCTCTACCTCCGCGCTTTTAGTCATATTGAGCGCGGCCGGTTTTTTCACTGCGACCTTTACTCTCTTTGCTCTTGGGCTTTCCAGAGCCATGATCGCGACTTCTTCCGCCAGGGCCTCCACCAGCTGATAGCTGGAGTTCCTCACCGCTTCCCGGATCCGGGATTCCAGTTCGGCGTAGTCGATGGTATACATTAAATCGTCCGTTTCGCCGGCCCGCTCGAGATCCGTGAAAATAGTCAGGTTGAGAATCAGCTCCTGTCGTGATTCCCTCTCGTAGTCCTCGGTCCCTATGATCGCCCCGACGGAAATGCCGTTGATTTTGATCTTGTCGTATCCTTCACCGGAGGTATCATCACAATTGTTCATGTTAACCCTCTAATTCGTGAAGCAGATTCCTGCCGCCGTCCACGTAAATAACCTGCCCCGTAACGAAGTCCGCACCAAGGAGGTAGAGCACCGCCTTCGAGACATCCGCCTTATCGCCGTGCTTCCGCAGGGGCACCCGGTCCGTCCTTTTCTCCAAGTAATCCTCGTCTCTACCGGGAGGTGGTATAATCAAGCCGGGTGCAACTCCGTTGACCGAAAATTCGGGGGCCTCGTAAATTGCCATAGCCTTTGTCATCCTTCCCAGCAGGACCTTGCTGAAATAATAACCCAGGTGGTTCCAATCGTAGCCTTCTATTCTGGTATCGAGAAGGTTGACGATTTTTCCGGTCGACGCTTCATCGGTGAACGCCCTGGCGAGAGCAAAGGGTGCCCAGGCATTGACGGCCAAGTTCCTCCGGAGATCGGAAAACTCCAGATCCTCTAACCCGCCCTCCGAAAAAATCGAAGCGTTGTTTACCAGGAAATCCAGACCTCCGCTCAATTCGGTTACCTCAGACATGATTTCCGAGTAGTCCGCCTCTTCACCAAAAGTAGCCTTCAGTGTCCAGGCCTCTACCCCTTTTCCCTTCAGCTCCCGCTTCAGTTCTTCTGCAGCCCGGGCGGAGGACCTGTAATGAACCACCACGTCGACACCCATTTCCCCCAGTTTCAGGGCGATCTCGCGACCGATCCTGCAGGCTCCTCCAGTCACCATAGCCGTCCTTCCGGCGAATTCTTCCCGCATCGGGAAACTACCTCCTGGCTGAACCGTCGATCGATAATTAACCTCTACATGAAATATTCACTCTATTTCTCCTTTCAGTTCATGGCCCTCGAACGTCTCGTCGCTTTCTATCAGACGGCGCGCCGCCTTCTTTTTACCCCAGAGCCCCAGCAAAACCACGCCACGGACTTTCCCTTCTTCGGACAGGTAATAGATAGCGCCGGTTTCGCCTTCGTTCTTCCAGTCTATAAAGGTGTCCAGACGGGAATCTATCTCGCCCAGGGCCTCGAATCCGAGGTCGAATAGGTCAGAGAAAAAGTATGGAACGTAATCGTAGGCCTCCTCGGCTCCGGCCATGTTTCTACCCGCCTGCTTTCCCTGCTTGATCGCGTTATCCCAGTGCTCCACCCTCTTACAATCACCCAGAGCGGCGTACGGGAAATATGCCACGTCCCCGGCCGCGTAAACGTCGGAAACAGTCGTTTCCAAGCAGCCGTCCACTCCTATCCCGTCAAAAACCTCCAGGCCCGCGCGCTCGGCCAGCTCCACCGAGGGGGCAATACCTATCCCGGCAATTACCACGTCACCTTCAATAGTACGCCCGCTCGAAGTCTTCACCCGATAAACCCCGTCTTCTTTTGTTATGCTCTCGGGGGTCTCCTCGTTAAATACCTTCACTCCCCTGCGCCGGTAGTCCTCCTGGACGATTCCTGCCAGTTCCACCGGGAAAATCCTTTCCAGCAGGTAGCGCTCCGGAAAGACCATGGAAACCTCTAAATCATTTTGAGTTAGCGCCGCCGCCATCTCGGACCCGATAAACCCTCCACCGATAACCACGGCTTTTTCGGCAGCGCCGAGCTTCCGGTCTACCTCCCTATAATCATCGAGGTAACGATAGTAAATTACTCCATCCAGATCCCCGCCGGGAATATCGAGAGTCTTCGGTTGGCCGCCCGTAGCGAGTAACAAGTGTTCGTAACCATATCTATCACCGTTTTCGTCCATGACGTGCTTTGCGTCGACCTCTAGATCCACGACCTCGGTGCCCAGCTTGACGTCGACCTCGTTTTCCCGATAAAAGTCCTCGGCTTCGATCCGCACACCTTCGACTTCCTTCCCTTCCTCGAGCAGAAGGTCCTTGGACAAAGGCGGCCTGTCGTAAGGTAGCTCCTCTTCTCTACCTATCAACATAATCGACCCATCTTCATCCTCATCCCGGATTCCCTTTATCGCGGAGACTCCGGCCAAACCGCTACCGACTATCACGTAATCGTACTCTTCCATGGTTTACCTCCCTGGAAGTACTTCTTCTAAAGACACCTCAAAAACGCGACTTAGATTTTGGTTCGCTGAATCTCAGATCTTTCACCCCTTCCAACTCAATTTGGTTGCCGGCCAAGAAATCTCTAGCTCCATAGTGTAGCATCTTATGTGTAAAACTAGCTTTGGAAAACATTCGACAAAACCAGGGATCAATTTCCCCGGCGGGGAATACCCTTTTTCCGATCTCGGCTCGGTCGGAAGTATGCGGACCCCAGAGCTTTCTTAGCCGAAAAACGGTCGTAGTCTGGTTTAACAACGGGAAAAATCTCACTGAATAAATTCACCGTCGAGGAATTTCTCAAGCCTGTCGGCAGTTTCAACCCTTCCAAACCTCCTGTAAGCAAGGGATTCGTAGGCAAGATCCAGGACGGGAATTTCCATTCCTTCCAGGCTGATAAATTTCTTATGTCTGTCTATATCGATCGGGGGTTCCCATTCACCGTCGTAATATTTCTGGACAGCCCCCATCAATTCGACCAATATTCCATGGATCATCAAGGCGCCAAAATGAGACTTGATTCTCTCCGTGGAGGAGAATTCGACTTCCTTGATCACCCTGTCGCTAAAGAGCTCCTCGATCTCGTAGGCCCCGGACTCGTCGGTCTGGATATCTACGTCGTTCGGGGTAACCGGGACTCCTTGCAGGGCAAAAGAGGTACTACCCGTGACGACCCAGTCAATACCGTTGTCTTCTATCCTGGAATACAGCTTCCGCAAAACGTTTAAGTGCTCGTCGGGTATCATGGTATTCCCACCTAACCCGGTCCCATTGCACTCAATCAACCACCTCGTTACCGGCCATATCCACCCAAGCACCTTACCCGGACCGAGGAATTCCCCTAATTTAAAGTACCTTTGACCTATCCGAAGGCCACGTCGAGCGTCATCATGATGGTAAAGCCGACCATCGCCCCCATGGTGGCCAGGTCGGCGTTCCCCTCGAGCTGGGCTTCCGGAATTAGCTCCTCTATCACTACGTAAATCATTGCCCCGGCCGCAAATGCCAGCGCGTAGGGCAACATGGGTCTGACTACTATAACAGCGATTGCCCCTAGCAGTCCCGATATCGGCTCGACGAAACCGGATAGCTGGCCGTACCAGAGGCTCCTCAGCCTGCTGAAACCTTCCCGTCTAAGGGGGACGGATACGGATGTACCCTCCGGGAAGTTCTGAATACCTATTCCGAGAGCCAGTGCAACTGCCCCACCCAGGGAGGCCGACGGCAAATCGACTGCCAGAGCCCCGAAGGCGACCCCAACCGCAAGGCCTTCCGGAATGTTATGGATCGTAATCGCCAGGATGAGCAAAATACTCCTGTGCAGGCTCGTCTTCACCCCTTCCGCTTCCTCTTCCGGAAACCCCACGTGAAGGTGGGGGATAAAGTTGTCCATCAGCCTTAAAAAGACCCCTCCGACCAGAAATCCGATCGCGGCGGGTAACCAGGCCGGTAAAAGGTAATCGGAAGCTATATCTATAGCGGGCGCCAGGAGTGACCAATAACTTGCTGCAATCATCACTCCGGCGGCGAAACCGAGCATGAAGTCGAGTACCTTCTGGTTGACCTCGCGAAACAGGAGAACCACTCCGGCTCCAGCAGCGGTCATAAGCCAGGTAAACCCAGTCCCAACCAGTGCCTGATAGACGGGCTTCAGCGTTTTAAACCACTCTATCATCTTCAGGACCTCCGATACTAACTTGAATAGCCTCAAAAAGTTCCAAAACCACCGAAAAAACCGAGGGAGTCAGGACAAAACCACAGGAAGGTTCACCCTAACTCCTCCGCGCTTTCCTCCAAAATAGAAACCACGGCGTCTCTGGGACCGCCGCCTAAACCGACGACGCCCTTTTCCATCCTTCTATCCTCGAGATCGTACTTCAAAGACCTTCCTTCGACGTCAAAAACTTCTCCACCGGCTTCCTCCAGAATTACGTGCGGAGCACAGCAATCCCAGATTCCGAGTTTGTCCGTCGTGTAATATACCAGATCACCTCTGGCTTCGGCAATAGTACAGAACTTGATTCCCAGGCTACCCATTCTCGTTATTTTCTCTATACCCAGCCGGCGAGAGATCTCCTCGTCCTTTTCGCTAAAATGGTTCCTGCTGGCGATTAATTTGTAATCGGAGACCGAACCCTTATCAGCAACGGCGAGGTCCAATCTCCTGCCATCTTCTATGAGATGAGAACCCTCCCCTCTGGCCGCGTACCACAACTTCCCCCGGGCAGGTGCGTAAACGACTCCAAACTCCGGATAGCCATCGACCAGCAATCCAACCATAATTGAGAACTCTCCGGTCTTGTCGATGAAATCCTGCGTACCGTCCAGGGGATCAACTATCCAGTAAACGTCGTCTCGCTCACCCTCGATAAGGCCGGTCTCTTCGGCCAGGATGTTATACCCAGTCCGTTTTAACCCCTCGATCAGGATCCTCTCCGAGGCCATGTCCGCCTCCGTCACCGGACTCTCGTCCGCCTTCTCCTCCACCGAATAATCACGGTGATAGTAGCCCATGGCCTCCTCGCCGGCCTCTTTGCTCAGCTCGATTACCTCGTCCCGAAAGTAATTCAGTTCTGTCACGCTTTAACTCCTCCCAAATACTCCAAATATGGCTTAAGGTAATTTTTGACCGTTTGGTAGAATTATATGGAACGGACTGGGTAAAAGAAACGTTTGCGAAACTCAGAGGCCCCAACCGGCGTCAGCAAAAGAGGGAAGCCCGGTGAGGGGAACGGATTCCCGAGGTCAAGTGTTGATATTGGCCTCCGGGATTCAGATAATCATGGGAAGCGACGAAAAGGAGGTGCGGTATGCCCTGGGTAAAAGACGACTGCAAGGGTTGCGGGGATTGCCTGGATAGCTGCCCGGCCGATGCCATTACTCTAGAGGACGGCAGAGCGAAGATAGATAACGTGATCTGCTCGAAATGCGGCAGTTGTTTCGAAGCCTGCCCTTTTGACTTGATACGGCCAAACTCCGAAAATCCCGAATTACGGGGAGATTTCGGGGGAAAAGGCTTGGGTTCGGGGCGTGGCGGAGGAGAGAGGCGCAAGAAGCGAGGAAGCCCCGGTAGAGGTCAAGGGAAGGAGAGGAGATAAGCTAAGTATGAAACCATTGGTAGCCTGTGGTACCAAGGACGGAGAAAGGCTTTATTCGGAGCATTTCGGAGAATCACCCTATTTCCAACTTTATAAATTGAATTCAACTGGTTACGAACTTGTCGAAGAGGTAGAAAACATCTCCAAAAAGGAAGACGAAGACGAGCACCACGGAGACCCGGCCAAAGCCAAAAGCATATCTTCTCTCCTAAAGACGAGATCCGTTAACACTTTGCTGGCCCACCAGATGGGCCCCAATATAATAAAAGTAAAGAAGAACTTCGTTCCTGTGATCTCCAGAGAAGTCGAAATAGAGAAAGCCCTCCAGCTGGTGTTGGACAAGCTGCATCTGGTAGAGCGGGAGTGGCGAAAGGGCGATAAAAGGGAGCACCTGGTGATCGGTTAATCCAAACCTGACCTAACGATTCAAATCTTCGTCTATTCAGGCAGCAGGTGATAAGATGAACGAAAGGCAAGACAAAGTACAAATCTCGAAAAGGGCGGAGGACTTTCCCGAATCACCGATCCGGAAGCTGAACCCCCTCGCGGACCGCGCTAAAGATCAGGGAGTTCACGTCTATCACGTAAATATAGGCCAGCCGGACATCCCTACTCCGGACGAATTCATGGAGGGCGTTTACGGAGCAGAGATAGACGTGCTCAGTTACAGCCCCTCACAGGGGGAAAGGAAGACACGAGAAGCTCTAGCAAGCTATTACCAGGACCACGATATCGAAGTAACACCTGAACAATTGATGGTCACGACCGGGGGAAGCGAAGCGGGACTCTTTGCCTTTTACGTAACCCTGGAGGCCGGAGAGGAGGTCCTGATACCGGAACCTTTTTATACCAACTACCGTGGCTTCGCACGAATGACCGGCGTAGATATTCAGCCGATCCCCACGAGGAAGTCAGATAATTTTAGATTGCCCGGAAGTAAGACAATAGAAAAGCTAATTACGGAAGATACCGGCGCCCTTTTATTGACCAACCCGAGCAACCCGACCGGAAGGGTCTATTCGGAAGAGGAATTGAGCCTGGCGGGTGATCTCGCACGACGGCACGACCTCTTTTTGATAACGGACGAGGTTTATAGGGAGTTCGTATACGGAACCGGGAAAGCTAGGAGCTCCCTGGAAATGGAAGGCATGGAAGAAAGGACCGTGATGATAGATAGCATCTCAAAGAGGTTGAGCGGGTGTGGAGCCAGAATCGGAACGCTGGTAAGCAAAAACGATAAGGTAATGGAATCCGCGTTAAAGTTGGGCCAGGCACGGCTATCTCCTCCGACGATGGGACAGCTCGGTCTGACGAATTACCTGAACTCCCCGGCTTATCCCTCCGCGATTCGAGAAATGATCGATCGGTACGAGAAGAGGCGTGACGTACTGGTTGAAGGTCTGAGCAAAATCGACGGTATCGATTACGGTGAGCCGGAGGGGGCTTTTTACATCATGGTGGGCCTGCCCGTCGAGAACGCGGAGCGCTTCGTCCGCTGGATGCTTACGGATTTCCGTGATGACGGAGAGACTGTCATGATGGCACCGGGCGAGGGCTTCTATCAGACCCCGGGAAAGGGAGAGGATCAGGTTAGGTTAAGCTATGTCCTGAACAGGGAGGAACTCGCAAGAGTCGGAGAACTCCTGAAAAAAGGCCTGACGCGCTACGGAGATATGGAGAAGGCCTGATCCGCTCAATCGGCGGGGAAGTTTTTCTCCTCTAAGAGGTATACAAGGAAACGAAACTCCATTGCCGGGATACCGACAAGGTCCAGGTTTCCTTTTTTTCGCCATAAGCATAGTGTAGCATTTTACCTGTAAAACTAGCTTTGGAAACCGTTCAGGAAATCTTTTCAGTCAAAGCTAAACATCGAGGCGAGCGGTCATGGTTCCAACACTTAGATCGGAAAAGGGGATTTCCCCGCTGGGGAAATTGATCCCTGATTTCGTCGAACGGTTTCCAAAGCTATAAATTCATTTTACACAGTTACTTATACACTATCCCATATAAGGGTAAATGAGGATTAGAGAAAACCCTTGCACCTGACCTTTCCCGGCGGGCAATCGGTGAAGTAAAAAACCCTCCGTAAAATCCTCCCTATCACGTTTCCCCCCGCGATCTCGTGGGCAAGGTGAAGGTGGAGGCATTTGATGTGCTCGTCGCTTTTTATCCCCCCGATCCCTCTCTCCAAAGCGCCAATTGCCCCTTTCGAGCGGAGAAACCCTACTTCATCCTCCGTGAGGAGTTCCTTCTGCTCACTGAGATAACTCTCCTCGTTCCTCCGGTACTCAAATCTTAGCTCGGGATCGGATTCAAGCGCTTCTTCCAGCTGCGTTATGTATCCTCCCGACTCTATCTGGGATACCTTCTCGCTTCTCCTGGGACAGCTCAACCAGTAAAGCGTGGGGAAAACCTCGAAATCTCCTTTTTCTCCGCCAATCAGCGGCTTCGTTTTCAGGACGACGGGAAAGCCGAATCGACATCTCACGGGCACCTCTATCAGGCCTTTCGGCTGCCTATTTAGCTGACCCCGAATCACCCGCTTGTCTTCTTCCCTTATTTCTTCCACTTTCATCCGGGGCCGCCGTCGAAAACGACGACCGCCCCGTATAGTTTAGGCTCCAAACTTCTTCAGCTGGTTACTGTATCCTAGCGTAATAGGCAACAGATTACCGCTGAAACGTCCCAGGCCACCCGAATGGCAGGTCAGTTCGTTAAACGAATCCACGCCGTCATTTCTCACGTTCGGGCCCGCCACCATTGCCGGTACCGGATCGGCAACGTGTCCCCCGTAATCGATCGGAGTAGTGTGATCACCGGCGAATGATAGGTGAGTATCTTCCCAGTCCAGGTTATCCCGTAACCAGCCAAAGGTACGATCTATCTTCTCTATAAATTTCACCTTGGCCTCGGAGTCGTGATCGTGTGAGGCATTGTCGGTACCCTTGAAATGGACGAAGACGACGTCCTTTCCGGCCTCAAACTCATCCAGTGCGAGCTTTACCTTGTTAATGATCTTCGAATCAACCGTGCCCGTAGTACCTTCCGCGTGCTTGTACTCCATGCCGGCGATCTTTGCGACACCTATATAGAGGGCACCGGCCGCCACGACCGTAGCTGAGACACCGAAACGTTCCTCGATCGACGGCAGGTGTGGATAGGTGGCGGCGCCTCTGGCCATGATGGCGTTGGCGGGAAGTTTTCCGTTCTTCTTCCTTTCTTCGTTGAGCGGGTGATCCTCGAGAACCTCCCTAGCCTGACGCGTGACCTCGTTCAGGACCTCCGCGGTCTTTCTCGATCGCTCGTCTTCTCCTTTCGCTTCCGGTAACGGAATACCCAGCTCGTGGGGATCGGTCGGTGTCACGTTCCCACCAAGTCCCGAACCGGTGAAACAGAGTGCGCCCCTGTGCTCCGTGCTTCTTTTGAACCTGACTTCCACCTCGGGATATTTCTCGGACTTCAACTCCGAAAGTGCCTCTTCCAGGCGGTCCTGACCCTCGGAGATCCTCCCGGCCCGCCTGTCCTCGATTTTCCCTTCAGAATTCAGGGTAGCGAAATTGGTCCTAAAACAGACGTCGTCCTCCGTTATATCCATCCCTATCCCGGCTGCTTCGAAAACCCCCCTTCCGGTATAGTACTCGTAGGGGTCGTATCCAAACAGGGACAGGTGAGCCGTATCGCTTCCCGGTCGGACACCGGGCTTGATCGGATCCATCAATCCGGCTGCTCCCTTCTCAGCAAGCAGAGCATCGATCTCCGGCGTCTCCGCGACCTGAAGACAGGTTTTCCCATCTACGTCGGTGGGCCTCCCTCCAAGGCCATCCGCAATAATCATTAAAGACTTCATATCTACCTCCTCTCATTACTTGCCATGACTAAGTTTGCGCTCCTCAGTACTCAATCGCTGCTTCCAAATATCCCGTAATAAAAGTTATCCGTGGTAGTTCTACTTTACAAGGCCGTAGTAGTGCTTGAACTCAGACTCTTCAACTCCGTCAATATAATATGATTAACGGCTTAATCTCCCGCGGTCCGGCTAAACTATGGTGAAAGAATCGAGTATAGACATCTAGGTTCGCCAACCCAAAAGCTTCCGGGTTCCTGCTTGGCTAGAAACTACCTGTTGGCGGTATGTATTGCCTTGCCGTGGACGTTTTCAGCTGCTTCCATAATGGCCTCGGACAGGGTTGGATGGGGATGGATGGTCTCCCCGACCTCCTTAGCGGTCAGTTTCATTTCAACTGCAATTCCGATTTCACCGATCAGATCCGACGCGTTTGGACCGAGAACTGAACCGCCCAGGATCACGTCCGTTTCTCCGTCCACGACGAGCTGGACCATTCCTTCCGTTTCATCCATTGCCAGGGCTTTTCCAGATGCACGGAAGGGAAATCTACCAAGTAAGGGGTCGAAGCCCCTCTCCTCGGCCTCTTCTTCGGATAAACCCACTTCCGCGTATTCCGGATCGGAAAAAACAACCGAAGGCACGTGCCTGTAATTGCTTATATCCTCACGGGCGATCGAAGCAGCGGCTACCAGACCCTCCCGGGAAGCCTTATGAGCAAGCAGCGGTCCTCCCGCGGCGTCACCGATCGCGTATATACCATCACTCGAGGTAAGGCAGTCCTCATCTATCGACAGGGATCCGTCCGCGTCGGTTTCGAGCCCGAGCCCGTCGGAAACGGCCCCAAGGGCTGGCCTCCGGCCGACGGCGACGAGGACCTTATCGGCGGGAAACTCCTTTGTTTCGCCGCCTTTCTCCCCGAGCACAGCCTTCTCATCATCCCTTTCCCTGAATTCCACGGCCTTCGTCTCCGTATGTACTTCGATACCTTCCCCTTTTAACGCCCGGCCCAGGTACGACTGAAACCGCCTGTTCAGATTCATCTCCGGCAGCATCTCTTCCTGCATCTCGAGCACTTCGACCTCGGCCCCGAGGCGGCGGTAAATCGTTCCCATCTCCAAACCGATTACTCCCGCTCCTAGCACTACCAGTTTTTCCGGAACCCTCTCCGGGAAGACGGCATCCCTCGAATTCCAGACGTCTTCATTAGGAAAGGGAAAGCCGGGCAACTCTACCGGTTTCGAGCCGGTCGCCAGTACGACGTTTTCCGGGCTTAGATGCAACTCTTCAGCCGCTTCTCTCTCGACCCTAACCTCCGGTCCGGGGAGGAGTTCGGCCCTCCCTTCGATCACCTTACCTCCATTCGACTCAATTAGCTTTTCCACGCCACCGGTCAGCTTACCCACGACTTCCTTCTGGTAATCAGTAACTTCACCCAGGTCAAAATCGATGCCTTCTACCTCCACACCCCTCTTACTCCACGACTCAACCATTCCCAGGGGCTCGGTGGTGCTGTAAAGCGTCTTGGTCGGGATACAGCCCCAGTTGAGGCAAACACCACCGACGTTTTCCTCCTCAACCACTACCGGTTCGAGGCCGTACTGCCCCAGCCTGATTGCCGCGGTATAACCTCCCGGCCCGGCTCCGATAATTACTACTTCCTGATCTTCCTCCAAGTCCATGGATTACCTCCTCACTGGTTCAGAACAATCAAAACCCCCGCCGGATTCGACGGGGGTATTCCGTAACTTCATGATACGATAAAAGTTCAGTTTTGAAAACTTATTCGGTCAATTCTTCCAGCGACTCCAGAACAAGACCTGCGTGCATGAGCGCGGGACCGCCACCCATAAGTACTGCTACCCAGGCCGCTTCCATGATTTCTTCTTCCGTAGCACCTTCTTCAAAGGCGTTATTTACGTGAAATGCAATACACCATTCACACTGCTGGGTAATGGATATCGCGATGGCCATTAACTCTTTGGTCTTGGCCGACAGAACCTTCTCCTTTTCCACAGCCCCCATAAGGCTTTTGAAACATTCCATGCTATCCGGGCTCTGCTTGCCGAAGGTCTTCATCCAGTCCTGCACTCTCTTTAGTTCTTTTTTTGCTTCCATAAATAACCTCCTCAATTATTAAGTGGATTTCTTAGACTAGTGATTGTTATCACTATATTGTGCTTATGCAAATAATATCGGCCCCGGTGCCTCGTTGCAACCCGGCTTCCAATTACGAAATCCGTCCCCAAAAGGGTGGCATTACGGCCGGGTTTGTCATTTTCCGGCCTGATTACTATCATTCTCTGGGAAAATCGTGTAACGAGGTGTCTCCCATGCCAGCTAATTTACCCCCTGAATACATTCAAGAAGAAGAAAGATACCGTAACGCCAAGGATAAAGACGAGAAATTGGATGCTTTGCAGGAAATGCTTGCTCTTTTACCCAACCACAAAGGCACGGACAAGATAGAAGCCGACATAAGGAAGAGGATATCGGATCTAAAAAAGAGCCCCAAAAAAGAAAAGGGACCGACGAGAGCCAAGACCCCGGATCAGATAGAGCCACAGGGAGCCGGACAGGTAGTGCTTACGGGTTTGCCGAACTCGGGTAAATCGGCGCTACTGGACGTCACCACCAACGCTTCACCGAAAGTCGCGGACTTCCCCTACAGCACTCAGGGCCCCACCATCGGTATGCTGGAATACGAGGACGTCCAGATCCAGCTCATAGACACACCTCCGATCTCGGATGATTACGTCGAGACCTGGGTTTACAACCTGATAAGAAAGGCAGACCTCGTCCTGGCCGTCGTGGACGCTTCTGCCGACGAACCAACCGAAGAGTTTAAACGAACCAGGGAGCACCTGGAGGATGAGGGAATTTACCTTTTTCACCCCGAAGCCGACTTCCAGAGGGACGCGATCGGAAGAACAAACAGGAGAGGCGAGGTAATCCTCGCGAAAAGCGACGAGCTTGCAAACGCCTCCCCCCCAAAGGAAATAGAAGAAATCTCCGGACTTCCCGTCGTCCCCGTTTCGATACTGGACGACGAAAGCCTCTCCCGTCTCGGAAAGTCGATATTTGAAGGCCTGCTAAAAATCAGGATTTACACGAAAAAGCCCGGAGAGGAACCCGATATGGAGGAGCCCTATCTGCTGGACAAGGATAGTACCGTTCTGGAAGGCGTACGTTCAATCCACAGAGACATGGTCGAAAACCTGGATTACATTCGAATCTGGGGTTCGGGAAAGTACGACGGACAAGAAGTCGCTCGTGACCATATACTGGAAGACGGTGACGTAATTGAAATACACCAAGAGTGATACTTCCCTTCCCCCCTTGGAGCTTAGACGATACTTTTACCCCTGGCAAATCAGATCCTGGCTTCGATGAGTTCCTCCGCTAGGTTAAGTGCCTCCTCGCGGTCATCGATTTCCCCGGAGTAAATTTCTTCGTGGACTGCATTTAAAACCTGACCGAGCTCGGGCCCCTCGTCCATACCTAGCTCAAGCAGGTCGTTTCCGTCAATCAACTTCCGGGCCGAACCGAGCTCCTCCAGTGATTTAAGGTGGGGCAAAAGTTCAGTGAACTTCTTCAGGGCAGGCAACCAGCCATCCACCCCGTGAGCACTGGCCTCGCTGTCGGCAATTATCACACGAAGCAGATTTTTGAAATACCCAAATCTGTTGAGCGGGTCGTTCAGCGGGAAGGAAAGATCACGGTTATGTCTGACCAGCTTGACCTGTTTGGCCTTACGCATCTCAGGCAGGATCGATCCCCGCATGTGGTTCGCCGCGAGCCAGGACAACTCCTCCTTCTCACGATTCGATAACTTGAGCCTCGAAGCGATTTCTCCCACCAGGCGTTCGCTTTCCCCGGCGTGCCCGCCGAGATGCTCTCCGTCGTTCTTCCGATAAGCAGGGGCCTTACCTACGTCGTGGAGGAAAACGGCGAGCTTGGTCAACTCGGGAAACCCAAGCCGATCCGCCACTCCGAGCGCCAGAAAACTGTGTTCCAGCACGTCACCCTCGGGGTGGTACTCCTCAGGCTGGGGCACCCTCTCGTTGGAAGTCATCTCGGGCAGTATCCGGGACAGCATGCCGTTTTTTTTCAGAAGCCTCAGCCCCTCTTCGGAGCGATCAGTGGAAAGGATATTAAACAGTTCCTCCTTGATCCTCTCCCAGGAGATATCGGTGATTTTATCCGCCACCGCTTCTATGGCCTCCTCAGTAGCGGGATCGATTTCCCCGTCCAGATCGCAGGCTACCCTCACGGCCCGCAACGGTCGCAGGTAATCCTCTCGAAATCTCTCAAACGGATCACCTATGGCCCGAACCTTTTTCTGCTTGAGATCATCTATACCGTCTACGTGATCGATCACCCTGCCATCTAGCTCCAGGGCCATCCCGTTGACCGTAAAATCCCTCCGCATTACGTCTTCCTCAAGAGAGTCGGCGGGTTCGACTTCGTCGGGCTTTCGTCCGTCGTATTCGGATTCGGTTCTGAACTGAGCGACCTCGTATTCCTCGCCGTCGGGGGAGACCAAAACCAGAACCCCGAAGCTCTCACCAACTTCTACGTAACTATAATCCGGAAAGGTCTCTTTTACTTCGGCAGGGGTCGCGGAGGTCGCGATATCTACGTCCACCTCTTCCGGCCGGAAGAGGTAATCCTCCTCGTAGACCCCTCGCAACAAATCCCGCACCGCCCCGCCGACTACAACCGCACGATAACCTTCTTTTTCCAGACGCTCCAGTATTTCCCGGGCCCGCGGTTGTTCGTTAAAAATCCGATCCGAATCAACACGGACCATATCAGCCAAAGAGACCCCTCAGCTTACCGAGAAGAGAGGATTCGGTCTTCGTCTCCTGCTCGTAAACCTCCTGCGACATTATTTCGTCCTCTTCTCGAGCTAACTCGAGCGTTTTCTCCCACTTGTTCTTCTTTTTTATCATCTTCTCCCACTCATCCGCGAACTGGGTCAAGGCTTTCACCGCGTTATCCAGGTCAAAACTCCCTCCTGGCCCGGGTGAATTCTTTAGGTCGTCACGCAGGGAAGCCAGACCCCCAGGTAAAGGACGGAGGTGGACGTCACCGTCTATCCTGACCAGGACGAATGAGGTCGCCTCGCTTATCAAACCAAAGGTAGAAAGATCGATCGAATTTACCGGCATTTTCTCGACGAACTCGCTGTCTGCTTTCATGAACTCCTGTTTCACGTATTCTTTCCAGGATTCAGCCATAATAACCCCCTGTCTGAAAATATATCCTCAGCTATCGGCCGTCTCAAAGCTATGCTCCAGGTCGTTTAAGACCTTCTCTGCCCTTTTTATATAACCCTCAATTGCCTCTTTCAGTTCCCCTAGTTCGGAATACTTATTGTTTTGATTCAAGTATCGAACCAGATCCACCTTCAACTCCTTTCCGTATAGATCACCGTCGAAGCCCATCAGGTGAACCTCTATCTCCGACCCTTCTTCGGACTCAAAAGTCGGACGATTGCCCACGTGGGCTGCTCCTTTGAAAACCTCCTTTTCTAACTCGACCAGAGCCGCGTAACTCCCGTCTTTCGGTGAAACGATCCGGTCGTCGACGTTCAGGTTTGCGGTGGGGATCCCAAGTTCTACCCCGACGCCGTACCCCCTGACTACCGTACCTCTGTATGCAGGATACCTGCCCAACAGTTCCGTCGCCATCTCCATGTTCCCATCCTTGATCGCCTCCCTGATCCACGTACTGCTAACAGGCCTTCCTTCCTTTTTGACCTGCTCTTCCGGGTGAACGGAAAACCTCCCATTGCTGAGACGCTCAAGGTCCCTGAAGGACCCCGACCTGTTTCGACCGAAGCGCCAGTCCGCTCCGACGACCACGGCAGCTGTATCGAGGCGTTCGACCAGAACTCTCTCCACAAATTCTTCCGGGGTATAATCCCTCATCTCCGGGAAATCCCCCAGGACGACCCTATCGACATAGTCCAGGAGACGCTCTTTCTTTACCGCAGGCTCCATCAACAGTGGAGGCCCTTCTTCCTTTAGATGACGCCTTGGGGGAACTTCATACGTGTAAGCGGCACTTTCTATCCCTCTTTCTTCCGCAATCCTCCTGGTCCTTTCCAGCAACGATTGGTGACCTATGTGGACCCCGTCGAAGGTCCCGATGGTAAGAGCAACTCTACCATTTCCGGTGCCACGGGGCTTTCCGGCTGGACCTGGACCGTCTTCTATGGATTTTCCCCCCGTCTCGAGATTCATTATTTCATCCTCTCTTTGAGATCACGGAGTACTTTTTTCTCCACCTCGTCGAGCTTTCCGTCGACCATGCACCCGGAGGCCACTTTATGCCCTCCGCCGCCAAAACCCCTTGCGACTTTGCTAACGTCCAATTTCCCCTTGGAACGGAAAGAGATCTTGACCCGCTGATCCGGCAATTGCTTGAACAGACAGGCCACTTCCGCACCTTCGGTACTGCGGAGCTTACCCACGATCCCCTCCGTATCCTCCTGGGTTGCTTCAGCTTTTTCGATTACCTCGGGAGTTATTTCAGCCCAGACGATCCCGTCCTCGAAGCTAGCCCGACTGAGAACCTCCCCGAGCAGCCTGAGCTTGGAAAAGGGCTCGCGTTCGTAAAGGTTAATTATGACGGACCTGGCGTCGGCGCCGTGCTCAAGCAGTTCCGCCGCGCTATGCAAGAGGTCAGAGCTGACGTTTTCGTTTTGAAACGAGGAGGTATCAGCAATTATCCCCGCGTAAAGGGCGGTGGCAATAGGCTCGTCGATTTCCAGTCCCATGTACTCTATCAGTTCGGCGATAATCTGAGTCGTCGCTGCAACGGGACGGACGTAGTTTATATCGCCAAATTTGGTGTTGTCCTTGTGGTGATCTATATTGATCGTCGGCAGATTCATCAAAATACCCTTTCCCCTGTCTCCCAGCCTGTCCAGGTCGCTGCAGTCCACGGCTATCCCGACGTCAACCTCCTCCATGAAGGCGTCCAGTTCATCCGGTTCCAGTACCTGGTCAGTCCCCTTGAGGAACTTCAGGTTTTTCGGTACTCCGTCCCTGTTGTATAAAACTGTTTTTTTTCCTCTTCCCCGCAGAGCGCGGCTCAAACCCAGTTGGCTGCCGATAGCATCCGCTTCAGGGCTTCTGTGAGATGCGATAAAAAACGTCTCGTGTCGGGATATTTCGTCTTCTATCTCTTTTAATCGATTCATGATTTTTACACCTTGTGGATGGATATGGTTTCGATTAGCAAAAGCGAGGGTCGC
The DNA here is from genome assembly GCA_046543235.1 of Candidatus Acetothermia bacterium. Classification (GTDB taxonomy): domain Bacteria; phylum Bipolaricaulota; class Bipolaricaulia; order M55B111; family M55B111; genus JAGXLP01. The sequence continues at coordinate 28,420 of JBKGZT010000003.1, forward strand.
TTTTCCCAACCCTGGATAACTGTCGATCAATTATATCAACGGGATTTAAACAAGTCAAAACAAATACCCGTTGCACCGGTCACGGAATTGCGTTTACAATGGAATAACCATGAACGAAAAAGAAGAGGACCGAGGGCCTTTAAGCGGGGATAAAAAACCGGGTGATTCCGGTCTATCGAACCTCAGACCCAAGAAACTGGATGATTTCATTGGCCAGGAAGAGGTTAAAAAAAGGCTATCCATCCTGCTTGAAGCAGCGCTAAACCGTGGCGATTCGGTCGATCATACCTTATTCCACGGTCCTCCCGGCCTGGGCAAAACCACCCTTGCCCACATAGTTTCTCACGAGATGGGCGTGAACATAAAGACCACGTCCGGGCCAGCAATAGATAAACCCGGGGACCTCGCGGCCATCGTCAGCAACCTGACTCCCGGGGATATACTTTTTATAGACGAGATCCACCGGTTGAGACGAAACGTGGAAGAGGTCCTATATCCCGCGATGGAGGACTTCAAGATAGACATAGTGATCGGCGAAGGACCAAGCGCGCAGTCGATCAGGCTCGACGTCCCCCCTTTTACGCTTATCGGAGCCACGACCAGAACCGGACTGCTTACTTCCCCGCTGAGGGACAGGTTCGAAGTAGTACTCCATCTGGACTTTTACGACGTAGATGCAATAGAGGACATAGTTTTGAGGGGGGCTGATCTTCTGGACATCGAGATAAACGACGGTCGTGGTGGAGCAAACGAGATCGCCAAGCGTTCCCGGGGGACCCCTCGTGTCGCGAACCGCCTGCTTAAACGGACCAGGGACTACGCCGAGGTCAGAGCCGACGGTTACATCGACCGAGAGGTCGCAAAGGAGGCCCTCGAAATGCTGGGAATAGACGAAAAAGGCCTGGACAAACTGGACAGACGTATCCTCGAGACCATTGTCGAAAAGTTCGACGGAGGTCCGGTAGGAATTGATACGATATCGGCCGCCCTTTCCGAACAAAAGGATACGATCTCCGAGGTTTACGAACCGTACCTGCTCACCAAAGGGTTCCTAGAGCGGACCAGTCAGGGCAGAAAGATAACCTCCAAGGGTCTGGAGCATCTGGGTTACGAGGACCAGCGCCTGCTTTAAGCCGCCATTTCCTTTCAATCCCACTGAAAAACTACTAACTATACGAATAGAGTGTTTTACACGAGTTCAATTCTTTCATCAAAAAGATCTAATAACCTCCAACGGGTTGATGAATTCCGGCGAGAGGTCCACATATGCCTGACCGAGCGCCAGCGAGGGAGTTTGAGGAGCCCGAGCCGGAGTTTATGGAACACTAAAGTTAAAGAGATGAAACGAGTTTGCCTTCAATCCTTGTGACCCGGGCGGGACATGGCCTGATCGATCGACTTCTTTCGGCTAAAATTAAGCTACCATGAGTAAAGACTTCGCATTAAAGACGGACAAAGAGCCCAAAGGGGATCAACCGGGGGCGATCAGAGAACTGACGGAGGGCGTCGAATCCGTGATGACTCACCAGACTCTCCTGGGGGCTACGGGCACGGGGAAGACCTTTACCATGGCAAACATAATCGAGAACGTTCAAAAACCAACCCTGGTAATAGCGCACAACAAGACCCTGACCGCACAGCTCTGGAACGAGTTCAACGAGCTCTTCCCGGATAACGCCGTCCACTATTTCGTCTCCTACTACGATTACTACCAGCCGGAAGCTTATGTACCGGAGACGGATACATATATAGAGAAGGATTCCTCGATAAACGACGAGATAGACCGGCTCCGCCACAAGGCTACCGCCGCCCTCTTCGAACGGGAGGACGTAATCATAGTGGCCAGCGTCTCCTGTATCTACGGGCTCGGTTCCCCCGACACGTACGAGGACATGGCCCGGCCACTTACACTGGACAGCCACCTGGAGAGGGACGACCTTCTCCACAAGCTGGTCAGGCTACAGTACAAACGCAACGACTACGAGCAGGAGAGGGGGACCTTCCGCGTCCGCGGTGATACAGTGGAAATCGTTCCTATTTACGGAGAAGAGGTCGTCCGGGTTGAGTTCTTTGGCGACGTAATCGATCGGATAAGAATTGTCGACCACCTTACCGGCAAGACTCTGGAGGAGAAGAAGAAGGTAGTCATTTACCCGGCAACGCACTTTATCACTTCTCGCTCCCGATTGAACGAAGCGATGGAGAGCATAGAGGAGGAACTAGAAGAACAGCTGGACCGGTTTCAGAGGCAGGACAAGTTGTTGGAAGCACAGCGGCTCGAAAAACAGACGAGGCACGACCTGGAAATGATGGAGGAACTGGGTTACTGCAAGGGCATCGAGAACTATTCTCGCCACCTGACGGGGAGGGATCCCGGGGAACCGCCTTATACGTTAATCGATTATTTCCCGGATGACTTCCTTATCTTTGTCGACGAATCCCACCAGACGATACCACAGCTGGGTGGCATGTACAACGGGGATCGATCTAGAAAGGAGACCCTGGTAGAACACGGCTACAGGCTACCGTCAGCGATGGACAACCGCCCTCTCAAGTTCGAGGAATTCGAGGAAAGGATAAACCAGATCATTTACACCTCGGCGACGCCTGGTCCTTACGAGTACGAGCACAGCAACAAGGTAGTGGAACAAATTATAAGGCCGACGGGACTCGTCGATCCCGAAGTGGAGGTTCGACCTATAGAGAACCAGGTCGACGACCTGTTGAACGAGATAGAAAAAGTTACGGCCCGGGACGAGCGCGTCCTCGTAACTACACTGACGAAAAAGCTCGCCGAAGAATTGACGGACTACTTCGTAGAGGTCGGAGTAAAAGCGCGCTATCTCCACTCGGAAATCGATACACTCGACCGAGTCAAGATCCTGAGGGAGCTTAGGCAGGGAGAATTCAACGTTCTGGTCGGAATCAACCTGCTCAGGGAAGGTCTGGACTTACCGGAGGCGTCCCTGGTCGCGATCCTGGATGCCGACAAGGAAGGCTTTCTCCGCTCCGACACTTCCCTGATCCAGACCATGGGGCGAGCCGCGAGGAACGTCAGAGGAAAAGTCATACTTTACGCGGACCGAATGACCGATTCGATGCGTCGTGCCATAGACGAGACGGAAAGACGCCGCGAGAAACAGCTCGAGTACAACGAGAAACACGACATAGAACCCGAGACGATAAAGAAGGAAATCACGGACATCGCGCAGTTGATCGAACCCGAATCCGAAAAGGAAGTCGAAGTTCCGGACGAGGAAGAGGTCGAAGAAATGGACGAGAGCGAGGTCATCATGATCGTGGAGAAACTGGAAAAATCCATGAACGAAGCGGCCGAAAGGCTGGAGTTCGAAAAAGCAGCAGCGTATCGAGATGAAATCGAGGAGCTGAAAGAAAAAATGGCGGCCTGAGGTGTCGAAGCTAACGCTACGTTGGAGCTCGGTTTGGTCACCATCAATTTGCACTTTCGCCTTCAACTCTATAATATTTACCTTAGATTTTTTATAGAGAGTTACCAGTACATAGCTGGAGGGAACTATTAGTGAAGACAGAGAGAGTTAGATTTGCGCCTTCGCCGACCGGGTGGCTCCACGTCGGCGGAGCCAGGACGGCTTTATTTAATTGGTTATACACGAAAAAGAAAGACGGAAAGCTTATCCTCAGGATCGAGGACACGGACGAGGAACGTTCCCAGGAGAAATATACCGAGGGTATCAAGAAGGACCTAAAGTGGCTCGGACTGGACTGGGACGAGTACTACAAGCAATCCGATCGGTTGGAAATCTACGAGAGATATGCCAGGAGACTCGTACACGAGGGAAAAGCCTATCATTGCTTCTGTACCGAAGAGGAGCTGGAAAAAAGGCGTCAGCGGGCACTGGATGAGGGGCGCCCCCCAATCTACGACGGGAGATGTCGGGGCCTCTCCGAGGAGGAAAAGGAACAATACCGGGAAGAAGGACGGGATTCTACTATCAGGTTCAAGCTCCCTCAACAGCAACCATCCGTCACCGTTCAGGACAGAATTAAAGGAGACGTGGAATTCGAAAGCCTGACCACCGGAGACTTCGTTATCCTGAAATCGGACGGAACTCCGAGTTACAATTTCGCCTGCGTCCTGGACGATCACCTCATGGAAGTGAGTTTAGTTATGAGGGCAGAGGATCACCTGACCAATACGGCCAAGCAGCTGTTGCTTTACGACGCACTTGATTTCAGCCCGCCCGAATTTGGCCACCTTTCCATGCTGCTCGGTCCGGACAAATCGAAGCTGAGCAAGAGAAGCGGAGCAACGTCCGTCAAGGAATTCAGGGAGCGGGGCTACCTGCCGGAAGCACTGGTCAACCATCTGGCGCAGCTCGGCTGGTCTTCCAAGGACGAGCAGGAAATCTTTACCATTCAGGAGCTCACGGAAAAGTTCTCGCTGGATAATATAATAGACAGCCCTCAGGTCTTTGACAGGGAAAAGCTGGACTGGTTTAACGGACAGTACCTGAAGGAGGTCGAACTCGATCGGCTGGTCGATCTCTCTCTTCCCTTTCTCGAGGAAGGTGGTTACACCGAGGGCGAACTTGATGAAGTTGAAAGGGAGAAACTCAAATCCGTCCTGGACCTGATCAGGCCTTCGCTCGAAAATCTGGAAGATCTCGTGGACTACGAAGACCTCAAGATATTCTACGGTCCGTCCGAACTAGATTCCCAGGCGGAGGAAGTCCTCAACTGGGAAGAGACTCCCGAAGTATTAGAGGAACTCGAGAAAGCTTTTTCGGACCTGGAAGAACTCTCACCTGAGGACGTCTCGGGGCTCGTCAAGGAGGTAAAAGAAGAACTGGACGTAAGCTACAAAAAGGTCTATAAACCCCTGAGGGCAGCGGTAACCGGCATGACATCCGGCCCGGAAATAAAGGAAGTAATAAGCATTCTGGGGGCGGAAGAGACCGCGAAAAGAATTAGCAAAGCCTTGAAGGGGCTGGATTGACGACCGCTTACCGCCCTGATTTTACGAAAGACGAGAACTACAGTCTGTCGGTTTTACATACCAAAAACCAAACAACGTAAAACGGAGGAGATTATTGATGTCCACTTACGATTTGAGTCTGGTACCGGGAATTATTGCGGCTCTCGGGCTGCTTCTTGCCTGGTACTTGATACGTTACGTCAAAAAACAGGATAAGGGCACCCAGGAGATGGAAGATCTCCAGGGTTACATCCGGGAAGGCGCCTGGACGTTTATGAGCGAAGAGGTGCGGGTTTTTGCCGTGGTGATGCTGGGGATAGCTGGGCTGCTGTGGGGGATATTTTACTGGGAAGTGGCTTTAGCTTTCGTAATAGGCGCCATTCTCTCCATGACAGCCGCCTTCATAGGCATGAATTCCGCTACCCTGTCCAACGGCAGGACCACCAACGCCGCCAGGTCGAACTTCAAGAAGGCTCTGAACATAGCTATTTCCGGCGGAGCGGTAATGGGGTTAGCGGTAGCGGGCCTCGCGCTGGGCGGACTGGTTCTCGTTATTACGATATTTCGGGGGTCCTTTAACCCGGCGACCCTGGATATTCAGTCGAAATCCATACCAGTGATCAGCCAGCTACTCGGCCGGGACATTAACTTCATCAAGGGTGCTCTCATAGTCAGTGCTTACTCCATGGGGGCATCGCTCGTCGCGCTATTCGACCGTGTAGGAGGAGGCATTTACACCAAGGCAGCCGACATGGGTGCGGATCTCGTAGGTAAGGTCGAACAGGGTTTACCGGAAGACGACCCCCGCAACCCCGCCTCAGTTGCCGACAACGTCGGTGACAACGTCGGTGACGTAGGTGGTCTCGGCGCCGACCTGTTGGAATCATTCATCGGCTCCATAATCTCCGTCATAGTCATCATGCTTTACGTATTCGTCGGTCAGGGAGTTGAAGGAAGTGTAGCTCCTTCCCTGGAAAATATGCTTGGCCAGCTTGGACTCTCGGTCGGACTATCGACAAGCCACTTCTGGTGGGCCATCTGGACGCCTATGTTGATCGTAGCGGCCGGTATTTTTTCCAGTATCGTCGGTGTTTACTACATACGCGGTAGTTCCCGAGAAGAAGGCATGCAGGCGATCCTGATGAACGGGACGAGGATTTCGGCCCTCCTGACCGCAGTCTTCGCCTTCATAATCATCTGGATATCGCCGATGAACTTTGCTCCCTTCTGGGCAGTCCTATCCGGGGCGATTGTGGGCGTGGTAATTGGCTACATTTCCGAGTACTACACTTCCGCCGACTACAACCCGGTACAGAGGATTGCAGAACAGAACGATTCCGGAACTGCGGTGGGTATCACCTCCGGTATGGCCGTAGGCATGCTTAGCACGTTCGTCCCAGCACTGGTAATAGCAGTAGCCGTAATGATCACCTACTGGCTTGCTGGATTGATGGGCGTAGCCTACGGCGCTTTGGGCATGCTTTCATTCGTTGCAATCACGGTCTCCGTCGATACCTACGGGCCAATCGCCGACAACGCCGGTGGAATTGCCGAAGGAGCAGGCCTGGACGAAAGCGTAAGGGACAGAACCGACAAGCTCGACTCCATCGGTAACACCACCGCAGCGATCGGCAAGGGTTTTGCAATCGGGTCCGCGGCTTTCTCCGCCCTGGCCTTGATTGCCGCTTATATGTGGTCCGCGATCGGTAGCGCCGAAGCGGTACAGGTACCGACGATAGAAATACTTTCCTCGGAACCGGGAATAGGTGGATCGGTAGTAGCAGCGCTTTTTCTGGGCGCGATGATACCCTACGTCTTTTCCTCACTGTTGATTAGAGGCGTAAGTGACACGGCAGGAACCATGGTCAACGAAGTCAGACGCCAGTTCAAAGAGATGCCGGGAATCCTGAAGGGTGAGACGAAGCCGGATTATAACAAATGCATCTCCATTACGTCCGCGGGCGGCCTGAAAAGGATGATCGTTCCCTCGCTTCTGGCGGTCTTCATGCCGATAATTGTCGGCCTGATACTCGGTAGATTTGCCCTGGCCGGTTTTCTAATCGGAGCACTTCTTTCCTGTCTCCAGCTGGCAATTTACTGTGCAAATACCGGTGGAGCTCTGGATAACGCTAAAAAGTACATAGAGGAAGGAAACTTCGGTGGAAAGGGCTCAGAGGCACACGACGCAAGCATCGTAGGAGACACGGTCGGTGACCCGCTCAAGGACACGGTCGGGCCTTCCCTTGACATTCTGGCCAAACTGATGTCCGTAGTCTCCATACTCTTTGCGTCCCTTTTCCCGGTCTACCCGATAATCTTTTAGTTCTCTATAAGAAAAGACAACTTACCTTTTCCGGGAGTCCCGCATTCGGGGCTCCCGGTTTTATATTTGGGAGGTGACCGATATTTATGTCCGAATTCAATTGGACCGCGGAAGAAAACAGGTGTTTTGGCTGCGGAGACAACCCGCGGGGGCTGGGGCTCCAGTTCGAAAAGGACGGCGACTGGCTCGCCGCTACGACGTCGCTGGACCGACACTTCCAAGGGTTCCGGACCAGCGCTCACGGGGGGATAATTGCCACCCTACTCGACGAGGCTTCCTCCTGGGCGGTCATGGCTAAGACGAAACATCTCGCTCCCAGTTTCAAGCTAAACTGCGAATTCTTCGAACCGGTTCCGCTCGAGGAAGAGATCACGACAAGGGCAAAAGTCGTTGAACAACGACACGGCATAGCTTTATCAAGGGCGGAAGTGGTGGATCGATCAGGGACTACCCTGGCGAAGGCCGAAATAAAATGTAAGGTCCTGGAAGAGGAAATAGAGACGGACCCGGAAGAACTAACTGGCTAAACCCCGTACGTCGGTACTCCTTACTTTAAGTACTCGTCAAACCAGTCGACCATTTCTTTCAGCCTTCTAACGCGGTTTACCGGCTTTCCACCTCGGCTTAGCTCGTGGTTTTCCCCTTTGAAGAGGCAGAGCTTAGCCGGGACGTCGAAGTACTTGAGCGCCGTAAACATCTGCATCCCTTCCCCCTCCCAGCAGCGGTAATCCTCACGTGAATGAATAAATAGCGTCGGCGTGGTGACCCGTTCGGCGTACTTTAACGGTGACTGTTCCCAGAGGGAATCATGGTCGTCCCAGGGGGTTCCGTCCTGCTGGTCCGCGACGAAGAAGTAGCCTATATCGGTGGTATTGAACTTCGAAATCCAGTTGGAGATACTACGGCAGGAAACCGCCGCCCCAAACCTTTCCGTGTGGCCGATGATCCAGTTCGTCATGAATCCTCCGTACGAACCCCCCGTTACCCCCAGTCTATCTTCGTCGATAAAAGGATACTCTTCCAGAGCCCGGTCCATTACCGCCATTAGATCCCTGTAGTCGTCCTCCCCGTATTCACCACGAATGTCCGCGAAACCGTCGCCCTTGCCGTCGCTTCCTTTGGGGTTGGAGTAGACGACCACGTAGCCGTTATTTGCCAGCAACTGGAGTTCGTGAAAGTAAACGTCGCCAAAGGCGGCTTTTGGCCCTCCGTGCACTTCCAGGATTCCGGGATAAGAATCCTCGGGGTCGAAGCCCGGAGGAGTAAGAACCCAGGAGTTGATCTCCCGCCCATCCCTTTCGACGGTAAACCCTTCCGGCCTGGTCAGCGTTTCCTCCGGAACTACTCCCTCGTTAAAACCGGTCAGTTTCTCCTCACTGCCTTCTTCCGAGAGGGTATATAATTCCTGCGGGCTATTCGGTGTCAACTTCACAAAGACCTCCCGGTCCGACCCCGCGTCGAAATCGTCCACGGAACCACCATCCCCGCTCAGGAGGTTTACTTCGCCTGACTCCCGGGCTTCAGCCAGATAAGAAATCCCTTCCCGGGTAGATAGAAAGTAAAAGCCGTCTTTACTGCTCTTGCTGTTTTGTCCCTTTCCCAGCCTGACGTCCGTCAGTATCCTGTTGGAGAAGGAATCCTTCCAGTTCTCGGTGAGCCGAACGAAGTCGCCGTTCACGGGATCGAGCTCGTAAAGGCTCTGGTTTTCATTTAACCCTGTTTCTTCCATATCAGTATAGGTGAGAAACAGTCTACGGTCTCCGGCGAACTCCACGAGCCAGAACCTCCCTCCTTTATCCGTCAACTGACGCGGTTTGGAAGAATCGTCCTTTAAGGAAGCCAGATATACCTCGTTGGTTACGGGGGCCTTGTTCTCGTACCTTCGGCCGACGAAAGCCAGCTGATCACTCTGAACGGCGAACTCCTCGACGTCCATGTATCCGGTGGTCAGTTCATTGACCTCCGAGTCCTCGTTTAGGCCTCTGGAGAAAAGATGGCTCCTTTTCTTACTCGTAAATCCCTTTCCGTTGGCCCAAAAAGGGATCTCATCAAGGATCAGACATTCGCCCTCCTCCTCTTCGTCTCCCTCTACATCAACAAGGGCCCGGTATACTATCTTTCCCCCTTCCACCTGGAAGGAATCGACTTTATGTGGAACGGAAAAGGCCTCCACCGCCTCTCCTCCGGTCAAGTCTATTCTGTAAAAATCCGTCTTCTCTTCTTCCTCTTCTCCTTCATCACTTCCCCTACCCGAAGTAAAGAGTAGCTCCCGGCGATTCAGCCATACGAAACTACCGTCCTCACCGGAGGTCGTAATCCGTGTGGAGATCTCGTTTTCGAAATCGTAAAGCCAGATGTTTGAATCGTACTCTTCTCCTTCCTCTCCAACCCCACGAACAACGAACCCAACGAGCTTTTCGTCCGGCGAGAGCTTTGGCTCGGAAAGGAAGTTAAAGTCGAAAAAAGCGTCAACGTCGAGGTTTGTCATTTTACCTCCTCTAAACTTAGAAAAGTTCGGTTTCACGAACCCCATTTTACCGAAGGAGGCTTGAAAGACAAGTAAAGCGCCCCGCCAATTTCTCGGAAGGCACCGCCAGAGCCTATTTCGGAAAGAAACTATTGTGGCCGAACTGTGGCGATATTTTCGGGAAGTCAGAGGCTCCCGGAGTTCGGGGTAACGGTTATCTGTGGAACATTTCTAGACGCGCTTAAATTCCAGACCCAGCTTCCGGCCGACCGGTTCTTCCAGGTCCGGCACCAGAACCCGGTCACCGCGAAGGATAAGTTCGTCGTTCTCGTAATAAACCAATCGGAACTTACCTTCCGGGGTTTCCACGTCCAGACTGAGGTCTATATAGTCCTCCATGACGTCGGGATCGTTCAGGACTATTTCCGGATCGTCGAACTCCCGCTTGATCCATGGTTTAAGGCCCTTCAGGTCGTCCTCGACGTCCCCGGCGTCTTCCACCTTGTAGAAAACGTCGTATTCGTCAGGGGTCGCGCTTTGCTCCTCCAGGTCTTCGGAGATCGACCTGAACCAGAACGCGTTTTTGAAAGACCGGAACAGGCTCTTTAATCCCATAATTATGGATAAATCCTGTTTATCTGACGGGGAAACGGTATGGTTTCCCTTACGTGGTCAGAGCCACAAATCCAGGCGATCGTCCTCTCTACGCCGAGTCCGAAGCCGGAATGAGGAACAGATCCGTAACGACGCAGGTCCAGATACCACTGATATGGTTTTTTCGGGAGCCCTTCCTCTTCAAACCTTTCTTCCAATAGCTCGAGATCGTCTATCCTCTGGCTCCCACCTATTATTTCACCGTATCCGTCCGGGGCTATCAGGTCGGCGGCGTAGACCCGTTCGCCGTCCGGCATTGGCTCCATGTAGAAGGGTTTTAGTTCTTTCGGGAAAGCTTCTATAAATACCGGTTTCTGAAAGTGGTCCCCCAGGGCGGTTTCAGCCGGAGCACCAAAGTCCTCCCCTTCTTCCATCTCCACGCCAGCTTCGTTAACGATCTCTACTGCTTCGGAGTAAGTAATTCTGGGGAAAGGCCTTTCGACTTTTTCCGAAAGTTCCTCGGTATCGACGTCCAGCCTCTCCAGTTCTTCCTTCCTATTCTCCGCGACCCGATTCACCACGTAGTTTACCATTTCCTCCTGGAAATCCAGGTTCCTTTCGTGTTCAACCCAGCTAAGTTCTGCTTCGGCCATCCAGAATTCCGTCAGGTGTTTCCTGGTCTTCGATTTTTCCGCCCTGAAGACGGGCCCGACCCAGTATACTTCACCAAGCGCCGCAGCCGTCGCCTCCAGGTAAAGCTGGGAGCTCTGCGTCAGGTAGGCGTTCTCGCCAAAGTAATCCGTCTCGAATAGGGTGGTAGTTCCCTCAACCGAAACCCCCGTAAGAATTGGACCCTCCGTCGCTATCAACCCGGCTCGATCAAAGAAATCCCTAATTGCCTGGAGGGTTTCATGCCTTATTCTGAGGACGGGCGCTGCCCCCCTAGCTCTGATCCAGAGATGGCGGTTGTCCATGAGAAACCCAGGCCCGTGCTCCTTTGGAGTAATGGGGAAATTCTCCTCGACTGAATGCTGAACCTCCACGTCCGAGATTTCCAGCTCGTAACCAATAGGGGCCCGTTCGTCCTGCTTAACCCGTCCCTCCACCTTCACGGAAGACTCTCTTTTCAGGTCCGCGACGGTTTCAAATAACTCGGAATCTACTTCGTCCTCCTTTAGCACCCCCTGAATGATGCCCGTCCCGTCCCTGATCTGGACGAACTGAATTCCACCACTCGACCTCCTGTTGTAAAGCCACCCTTTCAACAGAACTTCCTGATCCTGGTACTGATCGACTTCTCCGATCGAGATCGATTCCATCATACTCCCACCCTATTTTTGTAATCGTTGCAGCAGTTCATCGTGGATTTTTCCGTTGCTGGCGACTATTCCTTCCGATTCGTAAAGGTCGTATTCCTCGCCGTCAAAATCCGTAACCGTACCCCCGGATTCCTCAACTATCAAGCTCCCCGCCGCCACGTCCCAGGGCGAAAGTCCGAGCTCCCAGAACCCGTCGAACCTCCCCGCCGCCACGAAGGAAAGATCCATTGCCGCAGCGCCGTCGCGCCTGATCCCTCTTGCCTCCCTAACCAACCGAGAGAAAGCCTCAAGTGCCGCCGGAACCATTTCTTCGTCGTATGGGAAGCCTGTAGATAACAGGGACCTGGAGAAATCTACCGTGTCGGAGACGTTTATCCTCTCGCCGTTAAGCCAGGCGCCCTCGTCCCTTATGGCGGTGAAAGTCTCGTTTATAACGGGTACATGGACGACACCAACCGAGAGGTGGCCTTCTCGTTCCACGGCGATAGATACGCAAAATAACGGATAGTTGTAGATATAGTTTGTCGTACCGTCGAGGGGATCGACGATCCACTTCGTAGCGTTACCCTCCAAGTCGTACTCCTCTTCGGCTAGAATCGCGTGGGCCGGGTACTTCTCTCGAATTCTTTCCGAAATTAAGTCCTGGGCGGCGTGATCAAACTGGGTCACCAGGTCCGTGGGACCTGACTTCTGAGAGATATCTCGGGTCTCACCTAAACCGTCAATTAAGAGTTCTCCGGCGTCCTTCGCGGCAGAGATGGCCAACTTTAGTAGTTCCCGGCTCATGGAGTTAGATCTTTTCCTCCATGATCGCTACTATATCTTCCGACTTCTCTATCGCTTCCGAGCTCAACTCGTTCCTCCTGGCGGTCTTTTCCTCCACGAAATCCTTGTCGGAAATGGACGAAAGGTTTATATCCACGTTCAACAGAGAGGTTCTGACTGTCGCCTCCGCCAAAATGGCCGAAGCACCTGCGTCCGTCACCGCATGCTGGTTCCCATCGACGGAGCACTTTTTAGCCAGATCAAGTACCTCAAGGGCCAGTTCCGCCATCTTGAAAGGGGGTTCCGTGGCCCCCTTGAGAGCCTCCTGGATGGCTTCTTTTCGCTGCTGTTCTTCCTCGGCCGTATCCCGGGGGGCTCCGTACGCGTCCATCACCCTGTTATAGGCCTCTATATCCTCCTCTATCGAATCCAGGAATTCCTCCCTGAGGGTCTCAGCTTCATCCAGAAGCGCTTCAAATTCTTCTTCGACGTCCTGGTATTTTTCCTTACCCAGGGTGAGATTGGCAACCATCGACGAAAGTGCGGCCGAAAGCGCGCCTGCCACTGCAGCGGCTGAGCCGCCGCCCGGAGCAGGTTTGCTGGACGCGAGGTCAGTTAGAAAACCAGCGATCTCCTGACTTCTCGGCTCTAGGTCATCGGATTCGGACATAAAATATTAATCCTCCCTTGACCAGTAAACTCTAACTCTTCTCCCACTGTCTCCCGATTTGATCTCGAGGTTACCATCGTGGGCCCGGGCAATAGATTTGCCTATTCTCCTTGCGAGGTGTTCGTTCGTGGTCGCCACTTCCAGGGTATCGGGGTCTTCCTCGGTCCACATAATCTGTTGTAGAGGTCTCTCCTCCCTGGCGCGCTCTTCGCTGTTTTTGGCGATGTTCAGAATCTCCTGACGGTGTTCTTCGAAGTAATTTCCCGAAAGATAGACAAGCCCTTCCGGGTTTCTATCCCTTTTCCTCCGGCAGGCCGGACACAGGGCTTCATGTGCGTCCTCTTTGGAGGGGTCGGTCGATTCATCAACCCAGCGTCCCTGGTGATAGATCAAACCACAGTTGGAGCAAAAGGTAGGTTCTTTGTACTTCTTCCCCTCGTAATAAGGGTTCTTCGATTCGTGGCCCACGTCACCCCGACGTTCCTCTCCCAATCTGATCACCTCTCCGACCAATTTTTCAAGGACTCTCAACTAATGGCAGTTAAAACCTAAAGGCAGGACCAGCCTGGCATTTAAGAAGAACTCCACTTGTTATAACGACCCCGAAACCCTCAGCATGGTCGAGAACAATGCAATTCTCAAAAAGTGGGAACTAAACCTTTATTCCTCTTCTTCCAGGAGATCCTCAAGGTAATCTATTGAATCCCCGACGGTAGTCAGATCCTCGGCGTCCTCATCGGGGATTTCAATTCCAAACTCATCCTCGAATTCCATTATCATCTCTACCGTGTCAAGAGAATCCGCACCTAAATCCTCCACATAAGAAGCATCCAGGGTAAGCTCTTCCTCGTCCACCATTAATTGCCGACTGATTATCTCTTTGACCTGTGATTCGAGGTCTTCCATAGAAATACCTCCTAATTTATTATAAGTTCAAGTTTAGCGATGCAAAGTCTAGCCAAATGATAAACCACCGTCAACCCTGAGCACCGTTCCTGTAATATAGCTGGCCTGGTCGCTCAACAGATATAGCACGGGGTGGGCTATCTCCTCCGGACTGGCAAACCTCTCCAAAATGACGTTCTTCATGTAGGAGTCCCGGGATTCCTCGGGAATATCTTCCGTAAGGGCAGTGTCCACGAAGCCTGGAGCAACGACGTTGGCTCGAAGATCCCTTTTCCCGTATTCCTGGGCCAGGGATTTCGTGAAACCGATAATTCCCGCCTTCGAGGCAGCATAATTTGCCTGACCTGCGTTACCCAGCAAACCGGAAACCGAGGATATGTTAACTATGCTGCCCCCATCTCCCTTTATCATGTAACGCAGTACGGCTCTGGTGCAGTTAAAAACGCCATTAAGGTTTACGTCCAATACCTCGTTCCATTCTTCTTCTGACATTCGGACCAGCAGGTTATCGCTCGTAAATCCGGCGTTATTTACAAGGTAATCTATCCTTCCGTGGTCATCTAAGACCCTATTTATGGATTTTTTAACTCCATCCGGGTCCGTTACGTCGGTTTCGATAAAGGAACACTTCTCTCCGAGGCGCACGGCCGTCTCTTTACCCCGGCTTCGAGAAAATATTTTCGTCTCAACTCCGTTTTCAACCAGACCCTCCGATATCTTTTCCCCGATACCGCTTCCACCGCCGGTAACGATTCCGACCTCCCCCGAAAGTTCCAAATTAAATCACCTCGTCAAATTCCAGGCTCTGCATCTCGGGCAATATCCTTCCCGTTAACCGGGTAAGCGTAGCGTCAGGCCCCACTTCAATCGTCTTCCCTATTCCCGTCTTCCCCAGGAGACGGATATAATCTACCCATTTCACCGGCTGGGTCATTTGTCTGCTCAATAGCTCTTTAAGCCTGTTTCCGTCTTCCTCAAACGACCCGGAAACTCCCGATAGAACGGGGAACTCCGGGTCGGAAAAACTAAACCCTCTTATATAGTTCTTCAACTCCCTCTCTGCCTCCTTCATAAAAGAGGAGTGAAACGGACCCGTAACGTCTAGCTTTATGCACTTTGCCCCTTCCTTGCTCAGTTTATCACAGCTTTCCTCCAGTTCCTCTTCCCTCCCCGAGATCACGACCTGCCTAGGTGAATTGTGGTTTGCCACCGTAACCGAATCGTTCATCTCCTCGATCACCCCTTCTACCTCCGTGTAACTTGCCCCCATTACGGCTACCATGGAACCCTCGACGTCTACGTTGCTCGTCAGCTCTCCCCGCTTTTTTACTATTCTCAACCCATCTTCGAAGGTCAGGCATCCTGCCGCTGCCAGAGCGGAGAACTCTCCCAAGCTGTGCCCAAGAACGCAGTCCGGCTCTTGGCCTTCGTCCCTCAGGATTCTATAGCGGGCAAGGCTATCCGTAAAAATCGCCGGCTGGGCATTCCGAGTACTGTCCAGTTCAGCGGATGGTCCGTTCAACATCAGCTCGCTGATGTCCTTATCCAGCACCTCGTTCGCCTTCTCGTAAAGGGTGACGACCCTAGGATCCTCGCGTATCTCCTCCCCCATTCCGACGAATTGAGATCCCTGTCCCGGAAATAGAAATGCTATTTCACCCATGTAGCTCACCACTCGACCAGCGTAGCCCCATACGCCGCACCGGCACCAAAAGCAGTCATGAGTACTACGTCACCTTTCTCTACTTCCCCCTTCTCGAGGTATTCTTTAAAAGCAAGCGGAATGGTTGCCGTAGATGTATTGGCGTATTCTTCCAGGTTGACGGCAATTTTCTCCATCCCAATCCCGAGACTCTTTGCGAGCTGTTTTATAATCCTTATGTTGGCCTGGTGGGGTACTATTAGATCCACGTCGGAGAGCTGGAGCCCGGCCTCATCGAGTACGTCGTGAGAGGACTTCTTCATCATGTTAACCGCGCTCTTAAAAACCCCTTTGCCCTCCATCGCGACGTAATACCTCTCGTCGTCGGGGTTTCCTTCCGCCGGAGGGTTTCTGGTACCGCCTCCCTCGAGGTTGATCAATTTCGCCTTTGAAGGATCCCCGTACATGGAAGAGGCAAGGACCGTTCCCGTCGAACCGGAAGAGCTGACAACGGCCGCCCCAGCTCCGTCCCCAAACAGGACACAGGTACTTCTGTCTTCCCAGTTTACTATCCTTGAGAGGGCTTCCAGCCCAACTATCAGGATTTCTTCGTACCGGGGTCCGAGGATCAGGTTGGAAGCTACGTCCAGAGCGTAAAGAAAGCCGCTGCAGCCTGCTTTTAGGTCGAAAAAGGGTATATCGCTGGATATTCCGAGCTCTTGGGTAATAAAAGGTGAAGATCCGGGTATTGGCATGTCGGATACGTTGGTAGCCGTGATCACGAGATCCACTTCGTCCGGTCCTATTGACGAATTTCGAATGGCCTCTTTCGCGGCAGTCACGCCGAGCGAAGAGGGATTTTCGCCTTCTTCAAGGACGTGACGTCTCTTTATTCCGGTCCTGCTCGTGATCCACTCGTCGGAGGTATCGACCATGCGCTCGAGGTCCTCGTTTGTCAGTACCTTCTCGGGTACCCCAGCACCCAAACCAGTTATATTTGCTCTGTCCGCCCGGTCGTAATCATCGGTCACTGAAATCAATCCTCTTTATTGCGTCTTCTATTTTTCCCGGCAGATCCCAGCGCGATGCCTCCCCTGCGTTTAAAATTGCATTCTTTATTGCCCGCTCACCCGATCTCCCGTGGGCGACGTAAACAACGCCGTTTACTCCAAGCAGAGGTACCGCGCCGAATCGGGAATAACTCAGCTGTTTTTTCAGCCCCTTCAGGGTTGGTTTCAGAACCAGGCCACCAAACCTATTACGGAAACCAGAAGATATCGCCTTCCTGAAAAACCCCATGGTAGCGTCAACTGCACCTTCAAAAGATTTAATTAAAATATTGCCGACGAAACCCTCGCATATCACCACGTCCGCAGGAGGATCCGTCAACAACAGGTGGGGCTCAACGTTCCCAGCGTAGGAGAGATCGCTATTCTTTATCAGAGAAACGGCTTTCTTGGTGAGTTTATTCCCTTTGCTCTGCTCTTCTCCTATATTGAGGACACCTACGTCGGCGTTTTCCTTGCCTTTTACTATTTCGGCAAGTATCTTTCCCATTACTCCAAACTGGGCCAGGTTCTTGGGACTCGCGTCGGTAGTGGCGCCGATATCTATCAGAACGACGTCCCCGCTGTCGACCGTGGGAGCAACTCCCGCAAGTCCCGGCCGTTCCACGCCTTGGATCCTGCCGAGGTTGAACAGAGCAGCCGCAACAACGGCTCCGGTATTTCCCGAAGAAACAAATATCTCCCCGTCGTCTTTCAGGGCCCTAATACCCCTTACCAGGGAAGAATCCGGATTACTCCGAGCGGCCTTTGCGGGGGTATCCTCCATCGAAATGGTGGTTGGGGCGTGAAGGAAGGAAATCCTTTCGCGGTTTTCTGCCGGCTTGAAATCCTCCAGCAATTCCCTATTTACCTCTTCCTTGCCCACCAGGGTAATTGTCAGTTGATCGTCGCCGGTCTCCTGCAGGGCACGGACCGCACCTTTGATAATTTCGCCGGGCGGCACGTCCCCACTCATCGTATCCAGCAAGACTTTCATGTTGGTAAGAATAATTCCCTATAAAAAAATTGGTGCCGAGGGCGGGACTTGAACCCGCACGGACGATAAAATGTCCACATGGCCCTCAACCATGCGCGTCTGCCAATTCCGCCACCTCGGCCAATACCTTCAGAAAAACTACCACTATGCAGGGGAATGATAAAGAAAAACATAATTCATTGCAACAAAGCCGAGACAGTCCCCCATTTATAGAACCCGTGAATTAACCGGTTGAATCGTTAACCCTGGAGGGGGAAAATTAGCTGAAACCCTCAGCAGGGTTAAGTCAGCGTATTGCTCGACTCGTAGCGGGGTGATAACATGCCGCCTTTTGCGAGGAAGTTCGGTGTCCTGCTGTTGTTTGCGGGTGGCCTCCTTTTTATCCTCGGTCTGGTCTTTTTCTTCGGCGGCAAAATCCCCTTTTTCGGGGACGTTCCGGGTGATTTTCATTTCGAAGGGGAACGGTTCGAAATCTTTTTCCCCCTGGGAAGTGCGGTTTTGATAAGCCTGGGTTTGACGGTTCTTATCAACCTATTACTGTGGCTCATTAATCGATAGCTGA
>JBKGZT010000033.1:0-15882 GCA_046543235.1 Candidatus Acetothermia bacterium
TTTGCGGTTATTCAGATAAACCCTCGACGAAACGGCTGAACCCTTTATCCTCACAGGGAGGAAAATGAAAAAAGTTCCCACCGCCAAGCCTCGCTCGCTCGTTTTTTCGCTGTTCTCGATCATCCTGATGGTTTCGGCTCTGGCGGTTCCCGGAGCCGGAGAAGTGGGTTACGATATCGAGGCACGCCTTGACGACGATAAACACGTACTGACGGCCGACCAGCAAGTAAGTTTCACCAATCCTTTAGGGGAGACGGTCGAGGAGGTCGTCTTCAAGTTAGACGGTAACTTCCTGAAAGAACCCAACCCTTACATGAGCAAGATAAACCAGGACTCCTCCTACCCTGCCGGATTCGACCCCGGATGGACGAAGATAAAGAAGGTGACCGGTCCGGACGGGGAACAGCTAAGTTACGAAACCGAATCCCGACCGCCGAACAACCAGACCTTTTCCCTCGAGAAAACGACGATGAGGGTCCAGCTAGAAGAGGAGTTACCCCCGGGGGAAGAAACCACGATAAACGTGGAGTTCTCCACGAAATTTCCCCACAGGAAAACCGGTGACGAGGAAGTATACCGGGATGTATATACCTGGCGGTTCGGCTGGCACCCTACCCTGGCACCCGCGGAGTGGTGGGAAGGCTACGACGAGGAAAGCTACAGCCAGATCGTCATGGAAAAGGCAGACTACCACGTCGAACTTGACGTACCGGAGGGCTTCGCTGTCGGCGGAAACGTCATCTCCCGGTCGGAGGTCGGGCAGGGAAACGGAAGGGAAATCGTGAAGCTGGATTTGCCGTCAGCCCGCTCCTTTCCGCTGGCGATGAGCGAAAACTACCGGGTCTTAAAGGAGGACTTCAAGGAGTTTACGGTGGAGGTTCTGTACCGCCCGGGCTACGAGGAGGGTGCCAGGCTTCTATCCTCCTACGCAAACGAAATTCTGAAATTCTACTCGGAAAGGTTCGGAGGATACCCCAGGGAACAACTCAGTTTCGCCCAGAGCCCAAGATCCGGCTATTTCGGCATGGCTGCCGACGGCCTGATCGTCCTCGGGGACTCCTTCTTCTCGGAAAAGGAACTGGCCCTTTCAACTATTACAAATCGGCTTTCGGAATACCTGATCGCCCACGAGATCGCCCACCAGTGGTTCGGCATCGGCGTCGGAGCCGACCTCCACTCCCAAAACTGGATAAGCGAGGCCTTCGCGGAATTCCTCTCCCTTCGTTACTTTCACAGCAAGTATCCGGAGGAGGAACCCAACCTATTTCGGTTTGAACGGGACGGCTTCGTAAGAAACGCGATAGAGTCTCAGCTCGGTTACGTCAACCTGCGACAACATACCTTCGAGCTTCCTTACATGGAAAACTATCATAACGGATTCGACGAGGCCGTCATCAAACCCAGACAGGAAGTGAAGTACGCGAACGCAACTCAGACGAGGATTTACAAAAAAGGTTATCTGATCCTGAGAACCCTGGAGGGAATCATCGGCGAGGAGAAGATGGAGGAGTTCATAAAAAAGGTCCACCGTGAGAGGGGGAACGAAGTAGTCGACGTGGAAACCCTGGCGAACGACGTCCGTGAACTGTCGGGGGACGAGATCCCGGAGGAATTCTTCCGGGAATGGCTCTTCTCTTCCGACTACGTCGACTACGGAATCGAGAACATTTCGGCCGAAAAAGGATCGGATGGCGAGTACGTAAACGAGATCACCCTGACGAAAGAGGGCTCTCTCACCGTTCCAGTCGATCTCCGGGCCACTCTCAGCTCCGGCGATACGGTCTCAAGACGGGTCACTCTGGAATCCGACCGAAAAAAGGTCACCCTGGTAGAACCTGAAAAAGTCAAGAAGGCGACCGTGGATCCGGACAGCGAGGTCATGGATACGAACCGACTGAACAACCACTACCCGAGAAAGGTCGAGGTCTCCTTCGGAGAGAACCGGCTCCCCCTCGACGCTTACTTCATCATGGTCGGGGCAGGCACGGTGGCCGGAAGAACGCCGAACGAGTACGCCTGGGCTATCGGTCCGGGAAGCGTCCAGGGTAGGTGGAACCCAAATAGAAACCTGACCGCATCCGGAGGGTTCTCCGTGTCTGGGGAAAAGTTGACCGACCTGGACTTCGGGGGTTGGTTAGAAGGTAACTTTGATTTCTGGTCCACGCCGGCAACGGGTTACGCAGGGAGTTATCGCGTCCAGGACAGATCCCTGGACTTGAGGCTCGAACGCTTCCAGGACAACTCGGGGCGGACCTTCAACCTGCTCGGGCTCGGCGGTACGGTCAGTGAAACCGTGGCGGAAAACCGAAAATTGAGCTTCCAGTCTGCTTTTTCCCTGAGCGGGGATACCAAGTTAAGCCTCAGCGCGGAAGAAACTGAAAGGTTCCTCCCCGGCATTTATTTAGATCTCTCAGCCAGCGTCGGTCTTAGTCCGGGAGACCTGCCCGATGTCCTCAAGTTCGACCTGCCGGAGCTGAAAAGCTACGGGAAAAGACCAGAAGGCGCTACGAGCCCCTTCAATTGGAAAAGATACAGTTATCCGGGTAATTACAAGCTCTTCTCGAAGGTCTCGCTCGGCTTTCCGCTGCAGAAGGACGAAAAATATTACCTGGGGAGCCTGGCACTGGTCACCGACGTTAGACAGGATTTCTTCCTCTCAGCCGGTGATACCTGGGACACCCTCGAAGGCGTCGGACCGGATACCGTCAAGTACGAAGGCGGCACCGAGTTATCCGTGAAGGGAAAGACCCTGGGCGGGTTAATTCCCTTTGATTTGGCTATTGGCTATGCTTATCATGGTCAGGATAAAGGAAGGCCTTACTTCAACTTTTCACTTGGTCTTTAGGAGGAGAAATGGAAGTATCTTATCGCTGGCTTGCTGACTTTCTCGATCTAGAATTTTCCGAAGAAGCAGTGAACCGCCACGCGGACCGTCTGACCATGGCGGGCGCGGAGGTCGAAAAAATAGAGCGGATAGGCTCCCCCTCGGAGTTGACCGCGGGGAAAGTCGTTGAGCTGACCGAACATCCTGAGGCGGAGAACCTACATCTGGCGACAGTTCAGGACGACAACTCGACCGTACCTACCATCACCGCCGCGGACAACCTGGAGGTCGGAGCGATCGTCCCGATGATCAAAGCACCGGGGAAGCTTCCGGACGGAACGAAAATAGAAACGCGGAGTTTTCGCGGAGAAGAATCCCGCTGTATGCTCTGTTCGAAGGAAGAACTGGGTCTGGAAGAAAAGTCCGAGGGCATATGGTTGCTGGACGGTTTCGACTTCTCCGTCGGTGACGACCTGACGGAATATCTGGAGTTCGACGACTACGTACTCGGTTTCGAGATCACCTCCAATCGACCCGACCTGCTCAGCGTCCTCGGCATAGCCAGAGAACTTTCCGTGCTAACGGAAACTCCACTGAAACAACCGGACCCTTCGTTCGAACCGGATACCCCTTCGCCCGTCAAGATAGAGATAGAGGACCCGGAGGACACCCCGCGCTACACGGCTCGTTCCCTTACCGGCGTGGACGTCGGACCCTCGCCGTTAAAAATCCAGCATAGACTGGCCAAGGTCGGATTGCGCCCGAAGAACAACGTGGTCGATGCTACCAACTACGCCATGATGGAGCTCGGGCATCCCCTCCATCCGTTTGACCTGGACCGAATCAAGGGAGAGACGATCAAGATAAGGCGGGCGAGGGAGGAAGAAACCCTGAAAACCCTGGACGGAAAAGAAAGGAAGCTCGACGAAGAAAACCTCGTAATAGCTGACGAGACCGTTCCGGTCGCTTTGGCGGGTATCATGGGAGGGGAATCGAGCGAAGTCAAGGAAAATAGCACGAAGGTACTGCTGGAGGGAGCCTGTTTCAACCGGGCCAGGATAAGAAAATCAGCCCAGAAGGTGGGAATGAGAACCGACGCCTCAAACAGGTTCGAAAAGGGAGCCGACCCGACTGCCACCGTGAGAGCGATAGACAGGGTGACGGAATTATTGGCCGAACAGAACGCTTTCGGAAAGGGTTCTGCACTCGCGGACAGCTACCCCTCACCCCCGGAAACCCGGGAAATAAAGTTAAGGGAAAAAAGGGCGAACTCGATAGTCGGGGTGGAGATCGGGACAGAAGAAATCCACCGTATCCTTACGGGCCTGGGCTGCAGCGTGGTTCGAAGTGAGAAAGAGGATTTTCAGGTCGAACCACCCTCCTACCGGGTCGATCTGACGAGGGAGACCGACCTGATCGAGGAACTTGCCCGGATCCACGGTTACGACAGGATACCCGAGACGCCGCCGAGCTCGGGAACCATCGACCTCTTTCGGACCAGAGAGGAACGGGCGACGGAAAAGGCCAAAAGAACCCTCACCGGGTTGGGTCTCAACGAAGCAATTAGTCCGGGATTTGCCCCGGAAAGACAGCTGGACGAAGGACTCACGGGCGTTCGGCTGAAAAACCCGATGGGCGATAAGAGAAGCGAACTCAGGCCGGACCTGGGATCGAGCCTGATAAAACACGCCGAGTACAACTTCAAGGAGGAGTCGGATTCAATAGCGCTCTTTGAAATAGGAAAGGTCTTTCGCGCGACCGGCGGCGGACCTGAAGAATCGGGCCACCTAGGAATACTGCTCGCTGGCAGACGGTACGAGGGGATCGACGGAAAGAGCCACTTCGACTTCCGGGATTTAAAGGGAGTCTTCGAGGACTTCTTCGAAACCATGTCGGTCACCGCAAGCTTCAGCGCCGGAGGACCGGACTTCCTCCACCCCGGCAGGAAGGCGGTAATCGAGGTTAGCGGTGAATCAGTGGGTTACGCCGGCGAGCTCGCACCGGATACCGTCGGCGACATGGAATTACCGGAAAGGACATATCTCGCCGACGTCGAATTCGGACCGATAATCGAGGAAACGAGCTTTGAAGGCGAATACGAAAGTCTCCCCCGGTACCCCGCGTCAAAGCGGGACCTCTCGCTGACGGTACCTGAAGATGTAACCGAAGGAGAGATCCGTAAGATTATAACCGGCAAGCCGAGGGTTGAGGAGACCTATCTCTACGACCTTTACCAGGGGGATCAGATCGAGGCGGGCAAACGAAGCCTGACCTACGAGATAACTTTCAGGGACGAGGACAAAACCCTCAGCGACGACGAAGTCGATGAAATGGTTTCCGAAATCAGGGAAGACCTGGAGAGCAGAGGAATAACGCTCAGGGAGTAATTCTTGCAAACCTTTAAATCCGGGAGTCCGGAAGATACGGAAAGAATCGGGGAGAAGCTGGTCAAGGACCTCGGAACCAACCTGCTGATCTGTCTCTACGGGCCCCTGGCCGCCGGGAAAACCACGCTCGTCAAGGGACTCGCCGGGGCGCTGGGAATCGAAGAAACCATAGTCTCCCCCTCTTATGTGCTGTTGCGGGAATACGAGGGAGGCTCCAAGCTGCTCCACCTCGATCTCTTCAGAATCCAGTCCAGTCAGGAGTTCCTGGAGGCCGGACTGGAGGAGTACCTGCTCCTGGAAGAAGGCGTGGTCGCAATCGAATGGGCCGACAGGATAGAAGAAGTTCTTCCCGAGGAACGGTTGGACGTGGAGCTCGAACTGACGGGGGAAGAACAAAGAAAGGTCAAACTCACTTCTTACCTTGAAATTTGAGATGAACGGTTTGAGTCAAAACAACTCGAGAACTTGATTGAAAACCGGCACTCAAATATAATTGTCTGTCTATCTGCCGAGGTGGCGGAATTGGCAGACGCGCATGGTTCAGGTCCATGTGGACATTTTTCAGTCCGTGCGGGTTCAAGTCCCGCCCTCGGCACCAGCTTCCCTTATTCGTTTTGAACCTCCCGACTTCAAGAGGTACGTTGCAACACCCTATTAATTCAAATGTACCTTTACTATAATTCATCACAGGAGGAATACGAGATGACAAAGCCACTAGCGTTAGAGAAGACCGTCCTAGTAACCGGGCATCCCCGCAGCGGGACTTCGCTGGCCTGCCAGCTCGTAGAAAGCGCGGGTGTAAACTTTCCAAACGATTTCGGGGGCGACCAGTACAACCAGGCTGGTTACTACGAAATGGAGAAGAGCAAAGAGGTCTCCAAAAAGCTCCTGGAAGAGGCGATGACCGAGGAAAATACTGAGGAAATGAACGAGGTAGTAGAACGCCTCAACGAGGAAAAGGGCTGGAGCGGACTCAAGATCGTAAGGATCCCGGCCGCCTTCTTCTACCGCCACGTAGCCAAGGAGCTCAAGATGGTCGGGATATTTCGCAAGCCGTCTAACGTCAAAGCCAGCCTCTTCAAGCGCGGTATAAGCGAGTTCCCCATATCCTGGATGAAGAACGGGAACGCCCTGATCGCCGCCTACGAAAACATAGAGGAAAGCATTCTGGTGAGCTACGAATCGCTCCTGGAAAAAGCTCCGCACGTCGAGGAAGGGTTCGAAAAGATCGGTCTGGATATAGATGACTCCCTAATTGACTCCGACCAGCAGACACAGCAGGATAGCCGGGTCTTCGTTACTGAACACGAACGGCGCCTGTACGAGAGGCTCAAAGAACTGGAACGAGAAAGCTGCTCGAAAACCGGATCACGCTGGCACCGATTCCAGGTCTAGGCAGTCCGGCACGACGGAGGGACTAAGAAGACGCCCGGGAGGAGACGTGTAGCCACTTTCTCGGTATATAGAGTTCCCCCGATTCGTCCTCGAACCCGTATTTTTCCAGGGCCGGGGCCACGGCTTCCTTTAATGCTTTTTGGGCTTCCTTCACCGGGTACCCGTGTAGTGCTCCCAGGGCGTAGTTCTTGAATCCACTTATGTATTCCCAGGCTTCCCTGTAAAGCGGAGCCGTCAGTTCCTCGGCTTCGTGAAGGTTCAACCCCGCCTCCTGAATCAGATCCCCGTAGTGAGCCCTGGAATGAAACTTTGCCGCTTCGGCCTTTCCTTTTTTCTTTTCTCTTTTTATACCCCTTTCCCTCAGGAACTCCACCGCCTTCCTGATCTGGTACCTGTAGAAAGATTTCGTCCCCTCCGGCCGTGCACCCTCGTAAAAGGCCGTATTGAAGAAGAACCAACCGTCCTCCTCCAGAGAAGCTGCTATGCGCCTTACCGATTCCGCCTGATCCTCCTCGGAGAGGTTATGGATACCGTTGCCCCACAGGACTACGTTCACCCTTTCCCCGCCTCCTCTCAACTCCTGGATCGGGGAGTGAATCGAATCGAGGGATTGAACGACGGATTTGAGCTTCTCCCTGGCAACTTTAAGCGCTCCCTCCGACTTATCCAGGCAGATGACCTCGGGTTGCTCCCAATCATCCGGAAGTTCGTCCAGGAATATCCGAACCATGGTACCAATACCGGTGGCGATATCCAGCAACCGACTTACTCCGTCGACGCCGGAATCCACCATCGACGCCACCCAGCTAACGATGATCTTCCTGTTGATCTCCCTGTACTCAGGGGTTTTGGCAAAAGATTCGAAATTATATTCAGCTTCTGACATCTAACGCACCTTCCGTAGTCCTGTGTTTAGGAAACCCTGGCCATCTTCCGGTTAACTTACTTCGATGGCATCAACGGGACACTCTTCCATACCTTCCTCTGCACAATCGGCCAGATCGTCGGGAACTTCACCGGTCGCCTCGTCCTCGGTTCTGTATTCCTCTACCAGCCTCGATTTTCCGTCCTCGTCCGACTCGTATACCTCGGGACAAAGGTTGTAGCAGATTGCGTCGGCTATACACGTATCTTGATCGATCTCGACTTCTACGGACATTGATCATCCCTCCTGTTTTTTGTTTAGAAAGTATAAATTAAGACAGGGTGTTTTTAAAGAAAACCTGGAGCCTCAGGAGTAACCGGAACCCCCCGGGACCAAAGAGAAACGTCGAGGTAGGTCGTAAGGCCGGAAGGTAACCGGACCCGGGTGATCTCAGGCCAGTTCCGGTCGGCGGACGTAAAGGTCCCGGACTTCTTCAAAAAATTCCAGATATTTCTCCGACCTGTAGTCGGGATAAGTCCAGGGCTGAGGTCGAAATTCACCGTCCCGGTACTGGAGGGTAACTTCGGCGTAAATCCCCCGTTCAAGGTAAATCCGGTGAGAATAATTCTTGGTGGTAGCCAGAACGATTTTGGAAAGACCGACATAGCCCGGGTCGATATTTACCGGCCTCCGGACCTCGGCTTCGACCTCCTCCGCCAGGGCAAGTTCGATTCCGTTAGTTTTGAGTTTGATTCGGGGCAATTCGTCGGGCTGGATCAAGTCATGGAATACGAAGAACTTCTTCACCAACCCCTCACCCATTTCGCCGCTATAGTAGTCCGTATAGTCGAAAGGAATAAACGAACTTTCCCTGCCGACCTCTCCGAACCGCTCTTCCAGCTCTTCCCTTACCTTCGGCGCGTAATCCGGGTAGCCAGTCAGAAGGCCCACGAAAAGCTGAACCGGTTTCGGCTCTGACGGCCTTCCCAAATCTACCCTCCTTATTTGGACTTCGTCCAGTCAAAAACGGCCTAACGGGGCTCCTCGCCCAAAAGATCCTCCAAAGCCCGGCTCAGTTCCGGGTATCTGAACTCGAAACCCCTATCTAACAGGGCTTCCGGCTTCACCCTCTGCCCATCCAAAACCAGCGTAGCCGCCTCACCCAGGAGGCCCCGGAGGACGAAACCCGGCACCCTGGAGAAGGAAGTACGACCCGTTATCGATCAATTCCCCGGTCAACTCCCTCCCGATCAGGCCGGTTCCTCCGGTGACCAAGACACGCATATTTCTTCTCCCCCTTAATCTATGCCCCTTACCGCACTTCGTTCCGAGCCTCTGTCAATCCTCGAAACCAAACGCCGATTTTACGTTAGCACCACCGTCGACGTGAATTACTTCGCCCGTTACCATCTCCGATTTGTCGGAAAGCAGCCAGGTACAGGCATCCGCCACGAACTCCTGAGAACCGCTGCTATCCCAGTCAAGCGGGGCCGAATCCTCGTACTCCGACGCCATCGTCGAGAATCCCGGTATACCCCTGGCGGAAAGCGTCTTCATCGTCCCCGCGGAAATAGCGTTCGTCCTGATTTCCTCTTCGCCCAGCCTTACCGCGAGCATCCTGGTAAAGTACTCCAGGGCGTCCTTGAAAAAGTTCATCCAGCCGTAGGGAGGCCATATCCTTTCCGTGTCGAAACTCAGCGAAACTATACTCCCTCCGCCCGACAGCAGTGGATAAAATTCCTGGGCCAGCGTAAAGAGCGAAAAACTGGAAATGTCAAACGCCTCCATTACCTCCTCCCTGTCGGCTCTGAAAAAGTCCGGATTTATACAATCCCGGTCAGCATAGGCTATGGAATGAACCAGACCATCTAACCTCCCCCACTTCTCTTCAGCTTTTGCGGCGGCCCGTTCTATCGTCTCCGGTTCGGTAACGTCGAGCTCCCAGACCGGCGGGTCATCAGGCAATCTCTTTGCGGCCTTTTCCGTCCTCTCGACTTCAGGGCTGGTCAGAACCACTTCGCCGCCCTGAGCCATGACCTCCTTCGTAATCCAGTAAGCAGCAGAGCGCTTGTTCCTTACCCCGGTAACCAGCACCTTCTTACCGTCTAACATGATGACACCCCTCGATTGAAGGAAAATTTGTCCGATGGTTTTACCAAAACTTGCCGAGAAAGCCCCGTAGCTTTATGCGGGGTAATTGACTATAGCACCTGGGCCAGTACTATTAAAGACACGGAACGGTAAACGGTCAGTTCGGATTACCTGCGACCGCTATCAATTAAGGGAATCGTTGCCGGGGAGGGCTAACCACGGGGTAAATTAACACGCAATAAGGGGAGGAAAACATGCAGAACTTCACTTTTCAAAACAAGACGAAGATAGTTTTCGGTAAGGGTGTCGAAGCCAGAACCGGCGAGGAAGTGCAAGAGTTCAGCGAGAAGGCGCTCTTCCTCTACGGCCAGGGGAGCATAAAGAAGTACGGAATCTACGACAAAGTGATGGACTCCCTAGACGAGTACGATATAGAAACCGTCGAACTGGGAGGAGTCAAACCAAACCCGAGGTTAAGCCTTGTAAAAGAAGGTATAGAGATCTGCGAGACCGAGGGTATCGATTTCGTTCTCGCCGTGGGCGGCGGAAGCGTGATCGACACGGCGAAGGCGATAGCGATCGGGGTTCCTTACGAGGGAGACGTATGGGACTTTTACGAAACGGACAAAAAGGTCGAAGAGGCCCTTCCGGTAGGGGTGGTTCTGACGATACCTGCGGCCGGGAGCGAATCCAGTCCGGGGTCGGTCATCACCAAAGAAGAAGGCGGGTATAAAAGGGACGTGGGGAGCGAAAAAATCAGGCCCAAGTTCGCCATCATGAACCCGGAATTTACCTACACCCTGCCCGACTATCAGACTGCCGCGGGAGCAGCGGATATCATCTCTCACGTCATGGAAAGGTACTTTACGAACGAACCAGACGTCGACTTCACGGACAGGCTCAGCGAGGCGACCCTCCGAACCATTATCGAGAATACGCCGAAAGCACTCGAGCACCCTGAAACTTACGGCCCCAGGTCCCAGCTAATGTGGGCCAGTACTGTTGCCCATAACGACTTGCTCGGAACGGGCAGAGAGGAGGACTGGGCTTCTCACCAGATAGAGCACGAACTTAGCGGGATGTACGACGTAACTCACGGGGCCGGTCTGGCGATCATATTCCCCGCCTGGATGAAATATGTCTACCAGAGAAACCTTGAACGATTCGCCCAGTTCGCCGTCCGGGTCTGGAACGTCGATCCGAATTTCTATGACCTGGAAGAGACGGCGCTAAAAGGTATCGGCGAACTGGAGGCTTTTTACCGAGGAATAGGCCTGCCCACCAGGCTGGACGACCTGGAACCGGAAATATCGGATCGGAACCTGAAGGAGATGGCAAGAAAATGCACGGAAAAGGGTCCGGTGGGAAACTTCGTTGAATTGAAAGAAGAAGACGTACTGGAAATATACAAGCTGGCGCGATAGCTATCGCCGGCATGTTCGGGGTTGGCCCCTCACCTAGAACAAAAGGGATTTCCCTGCGAGATAGCCTATGAGGGAAACGGTCGCCGAGAGGACTCCACCCCAGAGGAGATCAACCACGGTGACCTTCACTGACCAGCCCGACAGGGTGGCCAGGTTCGTCAGATCGTAGGTCGCGTACGTTATTAGCCCGAACAAAAAGCCGATACCGATACTCCAGGCAAGTGATTCCTTCTGGATTGCCGGATTTACGACGAAAAGTACTATACCGACTACGAACAGAAGGTAAAACGCGAAAGCCGCGGCCCAGTTCGTGGAATCGGCCATCAGCTTTCCCAGCTCCCCCCGATAGAAGTCCCGTGCGACCACTCCAAGCCAGGTGAAGTCGATCACCAAAAATGCCCCGAGACAGATCAAGTAGAGGTAAATCTGACGCAAGAGGTTCACTGTCGCCTCCTTTCAGTTACCGTTTCCGGTCAGGTAGATGTCGCCGTTGCCGGCTCCGAGCTGGCCAAACTTGGAAAATTCAATTCTCCTTTCCCTGCCTCAATTTCGAGCTAACGAGCAGGACTTTTGTCAAGCACTTCGAGGATAATCCGGATGATTATAAGCCCCCAACCGAGCGAGACTACGAACCAGACTACCTTCTGTGCAGCTTTCAGAGCCCCAAATACGATCAGGGAGACGGTAAGAATCCCCAGGTATCCCAGCGGTTCGGAGAGTTCTGATACATCTACCCCCGCAATAAGGTCTATGAGACGGACCAGCCCCCTCCCGATGGCCTCAGCCGCGGTATGCAGGAACGTCAGTATCTTGTCCACTACTCCGTCCGACACGGCACCTTCCACCCCGGCACCGTTCGGAAAAGCGGAGAGGGGGAGCACCAGTACAAACAAACCGACTAATACGACTCCCGTTACTCCTTTAAAAAGTCCATCGAGGCTTCTGCTCAAGCGGACCACCCCACTGAAGGGAAGAAAATACGATAGCCAAGGTTTTTAACCTTGGTGTTGTAGAAGTTTTTAGTACAAAGACGAGAACACTTCGACCAAACACAGCGACGGCTCCAGAAAAAAACTATCGAAAAAGTTTAATCCAAAATACTCCGTTTAAAACCATACGAGAGCCGGGGGTTTCCACCCCCGGTGTTTACCGAGGTCAAAGTGTTGAACGATTGACTCCGGTAATAACTAAGTTAGTTCTAGCAAAGAGCAAGTATAAAAACCAATACCGTGCCCGACAGCGAACCTGGAAACCCCCCGTCTGTCGAAGAACTGTAGCGGTGAGAGAATTTAGTATTTACCTATTTTACAATTTTTTACAGTACAACAGTAACCGAACCAAATCTTTACGGAATAATCGGATTCACGCCAGATATTTAAGTACCTGCAGGCCTGAACGGCTCCAACCAGAACTTCCGGCTATCTCTTTATGTGGCCCCGCTTTCGCTGAAGCTTCGGATTACGTTTTACTTCCTTGACCAGCCAGACGTAGTATATGGTTTCGTCCAGCTCGTCAGCCAGTTTCCAATCCGGTTTGTCCATTCTGCTTCTAATATACTCGACCTTTCGAGTCTTCTGAGAGGTCTTGATGATATCGCCTCCCCAAATAAAGCCGAAGGGCTTGATGGACCAGGAATAAGTATTACCAATACGAGGAGCCCGATCTTCAAGGCTCTTTCCGGAATCAAGATGTATAAGACCAAATAATTTTTAACAAAAATTTCTTTCGATATATTAAAAGTATATCGGATGAAAGCCCAATTTTAAAATCCTTCCGTCTGGGGTCTTTCACCTCTACCAAGGTAACCCGATTGCCGGCCAAACTGGCCTTAGCCTGGATTAACCATGGTAAAAGAATTGAATCCATGTAATCATTATCGGCTCGGGGAGGAAAGGTATTCAGAATGAAGGCCCAGCTAGGGGGACAGATAGGGTCCGAAACCCGGAAAGCTACAGGAGCAGCCAGGTCGCCAGGCCCAGAAGGAAGATAAAACCAGCCACGTCGGTAACCGTGGTCATCCATATATTCGCCGAAAGTGCAGGATCAAAGCCGATCTTTTGCAGGCCAAGCGGTATCACCACCCCGGCCACCCCGGCCGCGACCATGCTCAACACCATCGCCAGGCTAACCACGAAGGTCATCATCCACGACCCGGTCCAGGCAAAGGCAATTCCTCCAACGATAATCCCTATCGAAACCCCGTGAAGCAATCCCAACCAGGATTCCTTCAGCAGTGCTCTCAGCTCGTGCCCCTCCCGTATTTCACCCAGGGCGATACCGCGAACGAGCAAAGAGACGGTCTGGGTTCCGGAGTTGCCTCCCTGACCGGCTATGACGGGCATAAAGACGGCAAGAACGGCGTACCGAGCTATTGTATCTTCGAAATATCCGACCACAAAGGCCGCCAACATGGCTGTTCCCAGGTTGATAACAAGCCAGGGCAGGCGGTGTTTTACGGAAGTGGGCCAGGGAGTCCATATGGACTCCTCCATCGCGTTGCTAATACCCACCATCTCCAGCATGTCCTCAGTATCTTCCTGGCGCAGGATGTCTATCACGTCGTCCACGGTTATTACCCCGAGCAACCTCCCGCTTCTGCCCACCACGGGAAGGGCGAGGTAATCGTACTTGTCGAAGAGGCGGGCAACCTTCTCTCGATCGAGCTCCGGCGGAACTGTCTTTACATCCGGCTGCATGACTTCGTTCAGCTTTAGCTCGGGTTCCTTGAAGGCGATCTCCCGCAAAGGCAGGACTCCACAGAGCTGGCCCTTCTGGTCCGTAACGTAAACGTAATTGATATTCTCGAGCTTTCCTTCTTCCCGCCTCAACCAGGCTATCGCCTCTCTCACCGTCATGTCACTTGGGAGGCTGAGAACGTCCGGGGACATGGTTCCGCCGGCGGTATCCTGGGGATATTCGAGCAGGCTTTTCAGCCTCTTCCTGGTTAGCTTGTCCAGACGTCCCAGTATTCGTTCGCGGGTCTCGGGCTCGATCTCCTGGAGGAGATCGACCGCATCATCCGGCTCCATCTCCTCCAGTATTCCCGCCTGATAAACCAGAGGGAGCCGAGCAATCAACCCGGATGCCTGCCACGGATCCATGTATTCCAGTATTTCGGAAGCATGGTCCGGCCGTAAACCACGAAGCTTCCCTGCGGCTTCTTCTTCCGGTAAAGCCAGAAGTTCTTCGGCAACTTTCGCCGGATGTAGGTCTTCTTGGGTTTTCTTAGGCATGGTTAGTTACAACCCGAATCTTCCGAGCAAAACAGTGGAGAAAAAGGGGTCAGTAGACCAAAAAGGAAGAGCCCCAGATACCGTGGAACGAGCTTACAAACCGGAAACTTCCACCCGGTATTGGGGCAACCTGGAGTCAAGCCTCAACCAATTTAGTTTTCGGAATCAGCGCTTTCCTCTTTCCAATCTTCGATTTGTTCCGAGTTATACTGGGAAACTTCTTTAAGTCGGTTTATACGTCCTCCCAGAGTATCGACGTCAGAAACCAGGGTGTCCAGCCGGTTTGAGAGCTCGTTATCCGAAGTCTCGAGCGAATTAACCGCCCCGTTCAGGTCACTAACCTCCGATCGAAGCCCTTCTATCTCTTCCATCAGCGCCGTGTTCTTCTGGGAGAAATCGTTAACGGCCTCTTCAAGCCGAGAACTCAGCTCCGACTGACCCGACTTCGTCTCTTCCAGCTCGGCCTGAAGCTGGTCTACCGCGTTGAGTCTTTCCGCCATCTGTTCATCGGACTGCTCCAGCTGCTCTACCTTACCGGAAAGTTCCCCGTAAGTCTCCTTCCAGTCCTCCAGGCTCTCGCTCAAGGAATTATAGTTTTCTTCAACCCCGCCGACTTTATCCGTGAGGTCCTGTAGGTCGCCCGAAAGGTCCTCAATCCTTTCGCTTAGGTCGGACTCCAGGGAAGAAATTTCCTCCGTCCGACTTTCTTCCACGTTTTCAAGCTGGTCCTGGAGACCACTTACCTGGGACTCGAGTTCCTCTACTTTTTCCGACTGATCGGCCGAGTTAATCCGGCCATTGAAGTTAAAACCGACGAAAAGCAGTCCACCAACAAGCACAACCAACAACGAATAAACCGTAAATTTTGAAAATCCTGACATCTTCGTTACCTCCCTTTGAGAATTTACTCCGTCCAAATCCTATACTCTTCAACATAAAGTCTATTTGTAAGTTTTAACTAAGTCAAACTCCGCCGCTTTCCTTTGCTCTAATGCAGTTGACAGGACTTTTTCTTAACCATATCATCAAAGTTACGAAACCGTTCCGGCTGGAAAGGACCGGGGAACCCACGGGCTCGTACGAAAACGGAGGTAAAAATGAAAAACGTCAAACTGGGTATCGTCACTCTGATATCGGTGGTCCTGATCGTAATAATATTCCAGAACCTGGAACCAGTATCGACCCGCTTGCTATTCGCGACCGTAAAGATGCCAAGAGCAGCCCTGCTTTTCCTCACGGCTGCCGCGGGTTTCGCTCTGGGGCTATTCGCCCGCTTCACCTTCTTAAAGCGAGATTGAACGACGCGACACCTAAAAACAAAAATATTCGCCGTAGACCCGACCTTCATTGAAGCATAACAATCCATTCGGCCTCCGATGAAGAACTCAAGCGAGTCCTCCGCGACAATTAAGGAACTTACAAACAAAAGGGATATTGTGCTAGTACTCGGCGGTACTGATATGAAAAAACCACCTTTGTCCGGATTGCACATGCCGAGACCGAGAACGGAGTTATCGGCGCCGACCTGGGGCAGCTTCGGATAGGCCCACGTGGGGGGCGAAACCTAGTGGGGGCGGAAACGATAACCGAGATCACCGGGTCCGCCTGAAGGTCCTGCTCAGGGCCAGAGAATTCTACATGATCAAGGCGGAAAAAGGCATGT
>JBKGZT010000087.1:0-3297 GCA_046543235.1 Candidatus Acetothermia bacterium
TGGATACGGCGAAACAAAAGGGGACCGGAAAGTGGACGTCCCGGAGCGCCCTGGAACTGGGCGTGCCGACCCCGACGATTACCGCCGCAGTGGATGCCCGGCTGCTTTCCTCTCGCAAGGAACGTAGGGGTAGGCTGTCGGAAATATACGGCTCCAGCAACAAGGACGCCTACGACGGTTTCGAGGACGACCTGGAAGACGCCCTCTATTTATCGATAGTGACGGCTTATGCTCAGGGGATGGATCTGCTTACGGTGGCTTCGGACGAATACGACTACGACCTGGACCTCCAGGACGTAGCCCAGATATGGAAGGACGGCTGCATTATTCGATCCGACCTGCTAGATCCGATTTCGGCGAGCTACGCCGACGATCAGCTGGATACCCTTATGGGATCTGATGAGTTCATCGGGGATTATAAAAGCGGCTTGCCTTCTCTGCGTAAGGTAGTTTCGGCACTGTCGAAGACCGACTTGATCTGTCCGGCTCTTAGTGCCAGCTTGAATTACTTCAATTCCCTGACATCCGAACGGATGCCGGCAAACATGATCCAGGCTCAGCGTGATTATTTCGGAGCCCATACCTACCAGAGAATTGATGAAGAGGGAACTTTCCATACCGAGTGGCAGGATATCAAAAACGTCTAGGTGGGGTGAGGGAAATCAACTCAGTCGACGAACACGAGGTCAGGACGGCTATAGTAAATTCCAGCACCTTCGGGGAGAACTTCGAGGATCTAATGGAACGGCTCCAGGCGATTGGGCCAGTGAAGGGCTTCCGGTTCGAGCCGGACGTGAACGGGAGACGGCTGGCTGAGGCTCTTGAGGGTTACCAGTATGCCATCGCAAGCGTCACGCCGAACTTCCCCGAGGCGTTCTTCGAGGAAAACGAGGACCTTGAACTTATCGCTAGACACGGCATAGGCTGCGACAACGTTGACCTGGAGGCCGCCACGGAGGCCGGCGTAATAGTTACTCGTGTCGCACACGAGGCCGAAAGGGACTCCGTGGCCGAGCTTACGCTATCCCTGATAATGACCTGTATTCGGGACGTCATCCCGGCAAACCGGGCGGTTGAGCAAAGCCACTGGGAAAGTAGGAAGGAGTTCGTCGGAAAGGAACTCTCCTCCATGAAGGTCGGGATCATCGGTTACGGCAATATCGGGAGCCGGGTCGCGGAGATAATTCGCGAGGGGTTCGGGGCGGAAGTTGCCGCCTACGATCCAAATATAGCAGACGCGGTGATCAGGAAGAACGGGATAAAACCTGCCGGCTTCGAAGAGGTGCTTGGGACCTCTGACCTGATTAGCTTCAACGCTTCGCTGAACGACGATAACTACCACTTCGTCGGGGAAGAGGAGTTCGGACTGATGAAGGACGACGTGGTGATCGTAAATACGGCCAGGGGCGAGCTTATCGACGATTCCGCCTTCCTGGGGGCCCTGGAATCCGGCAAAGTCCGGTGTGCCGGGGTGGACGTTCTGGAAGAAGAGCCCCCCGGGCCGGAAGAGGAATTATTGAAGGCGGATAACCTGTACGTCTTGCCCCACGTCGGGAGTTACACCGAACGTTCCCTGAGGAAAATGGACGAGAAGATGGTCGAGGACGTGGAAAAGTTGAACGAGGGAAGGGTACCGGACGAAGTAGTGAATCCAAAGGTGCTGAGAATCGGCAACCGTGCCGGGGTGGCGGGATGAATTCGGTACTGGTGGTTGATGCGGGGACAACGAACGTAAAAGCTGGGGTCGTCAGCTCTCAAGGTGAGCTGCTGTCCGCGGAGAGCCGGAGCATGGAGGTACACCGGCCCGAAAGAGGTGCCGCCGAACACGATCCGGAAGAAATTCTGGAGGCACTTTACGGGGTCGTTCGGGGAGCGGCCGAGGGTTACGAGGCAGAGATCGAAGTTCTTGGCCTGACCGGCTACCAGCATGGGTTGCTGCCGCTCGACGAGGACGGAGAGCCGCTAATCGGAATGATGACACTGATGGACGAGCGCCCGAAGTCCGCAATGGATGAGTTGCAGAACAGGGAGGACCTGGGGGATATCTATCGGCGGACGGGTTGTCCGCCGCTTTTTACGTATCAGCTACCGAAGCTGCTCTGGCTCCGGGAGGAGAAGCCCCGAGTTTTCGAGTCAAGCAGGTATTTTGCCGACATAAAGAGCTTTCTCGCCCGGGAATTGGTCGGCAGTTTCGTGACGGAACCGGGAGTTGCTTCTTCCAGCCAGCTCTTCAACATAAACGAGTTCGACTGGGACGATAGACTGCTGGAGCTGGCCGGCGTCCGCCGGGACCAACTTCCTGACCTGGGTGCCGGTGGAGATCTCATAGGGCCGCTCCGGCCGGAAGCCGCCGAGGAGATGAACCTTGGGGACGGAGTCGAGGTCAATCTTGGTGTTTACGACGGCGGCGCAATGGTGCTCGGTTTGGGCGGGGTGGGCGGAAATTACGGGGTCTGTAACCTGGGTACGACAGGAATGCTGAGGACTTACTCGGACGAACCGGTTCTGGACGATCCGGAACGAAGGAGGCTGCAGACTTATTCTCTCTTTCCTGGCAGGTGGGCAGTAGGTGGTGCGATTAACAACGCCGGCGTCGGCCTGCGCTGGTTCAGGGATAACTTCCAGGCCTCGGGGAGCTACGACGAGATGATAGCGGAGGCCAGCCGGGTGGAGCCCTGTTCGGAAGGGGTCTTTAGCCTGCCGTACTTTACCGGGGAAAGGGACCCCAGAATCGGCAACCTGGCGAGCGGCTCCTTCTTCGGCCTGAAGGATTACCACGGAAAGGAGCACATGGTTAGGGCGATTCTGGAAGGGGTAAGCTACAGCCTGAACTTCGTAAGGGAAGCGATGACCGAAAACGGGATAGACTTTGACAGGATAAGGATAGGAGGGTCCGGAGCGAGTTCCGACCTCTGGCCCCGGATAATCGCCGACGTAACTGAGTTGCCGGTTGAGAAGACCCTTACTGAAGATACCACCTTGATAGGGGAAGCGATGCTCGCTTATAACACTATGGGTATCTACGATAGTCTTGAGGAAGCGGGCGGGGAAATGGTGAAGACGGGGAAGGAGTTCACCCCGGATGGGGATCGAGCCCGTTGCTATAGCGAAGGTTACGAATTCTTCAAGCAGCTTGTAAGCGAGTTCAAGGAGCTTTACCCTACCCACGATGAAAAGTTCTCGCCGGGAAGTTAACCTTGTTGAAGTAGAAGGAGGTTATATTGTCAAAGCTAGTTGAAAATAGAGATGAAAAGGTAAAGATACGGGATGCTTATGGAGAAGTTCTGCCGGAACTGG
>JBKGZT010000034.1:0-15626 GCA_046543235.1 Candidatus Acetothermia bacterium
GTCCTCCATTCACCGTCGAGCAAGACCATGGAAGCGTATGGGGGCTCACCGTCGGCACCCGTTCCTGCAGGCCAACCATCTATCCCGTCGACCTCGTGAACCACCGTGTCTTTTTCGTCCTTAAGAACGAGCTTCTCGCCCGAGTTGGCCAGCGAACCCTTGAAAATCAGGTCTGCCTCGCGGGTAGATATCGTCTCGTCGTCGGACCGTTCCAGCAAGAAGACCTCTCCCGGGCCTAAGACGGTCTCCCTAAGGCTCAGCGTATCCTCGGATTCCTCGCCTAGGGGGATCTCTGTTTCTTCCCAGGTAAGTTTCCAGCCGGAGAGGTCGATCTTTTCGTCGGTCAGGTTTCTCAATTCTATCCACTCGTCCGCCCAGCTAGCCTCGGTCCCCGCCCAGGCAACCTCACTTATCTCTACGCGTCTGCCCGAACTCGCCAGGGCGGCACTACCCAGTAATCCGATCAACACTCCGGAAATCAGCAGATACTTCAAAACGGACCTCTTCAACTTCTTTCACCTCTCTTGTAAGCCTCTCGGCTTAGTCTTTTTGTCAGTTTAGCCGTAATCCGGGCCCGTCTCTATAACTCGAATTAATATTTATCTTAACCTCAATCAATAATCACGATAGCTTAGATCACTAATTGATTTCACCAGCCCAAAAATCAATTCCTCAATAGACTAACTACAACTAAATTATTTCACCTTTTCAACCCGGTTGCAGTCCGAATTAATTATGGTGAAAGGATTGAGCAAAAAAATAAACTCCGGCAAGAGATCAGCGACGTTTGACAGAGCCTCAACCCCTCCAGACCCACGAGACACGTTGCTGGTTCCCGAAGAGCCAACGAGATTGAAGTCCTGAAGGCCACCGGATGCTTTCCTCCCATTGATAAGGTATAGGCGGATAAATATAATTATCCCCGTTCTGGAGGAGGAAAGATGGACAATCTATTAATCGTCGAATCACCCACGAAAGCCAATACCATAAATAGATACCTGGGCCCGGAGTTCGAGGTGCTCTCCTCAAAGGGGCACGTCCGGGACCTGCCCGAAAAGGAACTCGGAGTCGAAATCGAAGACGGCTTCCGCCCGACGCTGGTCGTAAACCAGAAAAAGCTGGTAAATAAGTTAAAGGACGAGGCGAAAGGGAAACAGAACGTCTACCTCGCAACGGACAACGACCGCGAAGGCGAGGCAATAGCCTTCGACCTGTACGAGCTCCTCAGCAAAAACGGGAACGGAAGAGAAGATGACGATAAGTTCAAACGCATTATATTCAACGAGATAACCAAGAACAGTATTAAAAACGCCCTGGAGGAGCCCACCTCTATCGACCTACGGAAGGTCGACGCTCAGCGAGCGAGGCGGATCCTAGACCGGCTCGTCGGTTACCTGATTAGCCCCCTACTCTCGAAGACCGTATCCGGAAGCCGTTTCGAAGGGCTCAGCGCGGGTCGCGTTCAATCAGTTGCGCTTCGATATATAGTCGAACGGGAAGAGGAGCGCGAGGAGTTCGACCCGGAGGAGTACTGGAAGGTCGCAGTAGACCTATATAAGGAGTCCAGGGCCGAGGCCTTCCCTCTCCAGCTGAAAAAGGTCCAGGGTGAAAAACCCGACATCGGCAGCGAGGACGAGGCAAAGGAATTGGAGGAGAAGCTGGAAGAGTCGGAGTTCAGGATTTCAAATCTCAAGGAAAAGCGGAACGAACGATCCCCTCTGCCACCTTTCATTACTTCTACGATGCAGAGAGCCGCTTCTTCCGTCCTGCACTTCACTCCGAGCAAGACGATGAGCGTTGCTCAGACCCTCTACGAGGGTGTCGAACTGGACGAAGGGGTCGAGGGTCTCATAACATACATGAGGACGGATTCGACCAGGGTCGCGGAAGAGGCAAACGACGCCCTGCGAAAATTCATCAAGGGGGAAATAGGACCCGACTACCTGGCAGAGGATACCAGGTATTTTCGGAAGAAAAGCGGCGCCCAGGACGCACACGAGGCAATCAGGCCAACCGACGTGAGCCGGAGGCCGGAAGAGATAAAGAGTCACCTTTCCTCCGACCAGTACAAGCTCTACAAGTTGATCTGGGACAGGTTCGTTGCAACCCAGATGAGTCCGGCAATTTATAAAAGAAGAAAAGTCGACGTCGAGGCAGACGGTCTCGTCTTCAAGACTTCTGGCAGCAAATTAATCTTCGACGGCTTCTTGAAGGTATTAAAACTCAAGCCACTAAAGGATCAGGATGTCGACGTCCCCGAGGGTATAGAGGAAGGTGACCGGCTACTGCTGAAGGACGTGGACTTGAGCCAGCACTTCACCAAGCCTCCCAACCGTTACACGGAAGCCGGTCTGATAAAGAAGCTGGAGAAGCAGGATATAGGCCGGCCAAGCACCTATGCGAGCATCGTTTCGACGATCCAGAAGAGGGACTACATAATAAAGCGCAATAGCTCTTTTGTTCCCACACTGCTCGGTTTCGTCGTGGTGGAGTTCCTGGAGGAGTACTTTCCGGAGATCGTGGAGCCGGATCTGACCGCGGAGATGGAAAAGGCCCTGGACGAGATCAAAGACGGGGAAACCAACAAGGAGAAAACCCTTGCTCGGTTTTACGCTCCGCTGAAGAAAGAGCTGGACAGAGTAGAAAAGTCCCTGGAGGATAAGGATAACGAGTTCCAGATACCCACCGACGTAGACTGTTCGAGCTGTAACGGCCACATGAATATCAGATACTGGAAGGGCAGTCCTTACCTTTCCTG
This sequence comes from Candidatus Acetothermia bacterium, assembly GCA_046543235.1. Lineage (GTDB taxonomy): Bacteria > Bipolaricaulota > Bipolaricaulia > M55B111 > M55B111 > JAGXLP01. The sequence continues at coordinate 2,759 of JBKGZT010000034.1, forward strand.
TTCGTCATGGCCGGAGTGCGAAGAAAAGCGGAGCTTGCCTTCGGATCTATCCTTCACGTTCAAGGACGGCAGGGTCCTCATCGCGGAGGAACTGGAAAAGCACGAAAAGGAGGAGAAGAAACTGGGAGAAAAGGAGTGTCCGAAGTGTGGCTCCCCCATGGAAATCAAACACGGGAAATACGGCAGGTTCTACGCCTGTACGAATCCCGATTGCAACGAAACAGCTTCGATCTCCTCCGGAGTCGAGTGCCCCAAGTGCGGGGACGGGGAACTTCTGGAGCGTTACTCCCGGCGCAACAAGCAAACGTTCTACGGGTGCAGCAACTACCCCGACTGCGAGTACACGACGAGTAAAAAGCCAATAAAACAGTGCCCGGACTGTGACATCGGCGTCCTCGTCGAGTCGGACGATAAACTCGTCTGTACCAACAAGAACTGTGACCACGAAGAATCCCGAGACTAAAACCGGGGCCTATTCCGGACTTTTCTCCCTCAGCGGCCCTTTGAAGGTTCTTTGATTTGAAAGAAAGGAGTTTTAAGCTTACCCTTTTTAAGCAAAAGGAGGGGTGGGCGAGCGGCCAAAACCGCCGGTCTGGAGTACCGGTGAACCGAGAGGTTCCGTGGGTTCAAATCCCACCCCCTCCGCCAAACCCATGCTAGGCGGGAGTTAGCGGTCCCCTTAGTCCCCAATCCGCTACAGGGGAGCCGATATACCTGCCGAGGAGTCGAACACTTGGGTCCGTACCTGGGTAAGTGGTGTCGACGGTCGAGTCCTCTGCGGCGCAAGCCTACCAACTCCGTCAGGCCCGGAAGGGAGCAGCGGTAAGTAGGCCTCTGTGGGTGTCAGAGGGTAGCTTGGCTCGAGCTAACTGCCCGGGCAACGCCAGGTGGACGGTTTCGAAGCAGGTTGCATGGGACTAAAGTGTCGAAAAAACGGTCTTGTAATATATAATTCTCCCACTTCACACCCGACCGTGAAAATTTCCCGACGAAGTCCGGTGATATAATGCGCACCTTCTTTTGCCTCGAACTACCGGAAGACGTGAAGGACAAGATAAATGGAATCAGAAAGGACATCAAAGGGCCGGCCTACGTCAAGTGGGTCTCTCAGGAGAATCTCCACATAACGCTGAAGTTCCTTGGAGAGGTAGAGGAAAATCAGGTTTCGACAATAAAGGAAAGGGCTGAAGGAGCGGCAATCAGGTCTTCCCCTTTCCGGGTGGATCTTGACAGGCTGGGGGGCTTCCCCCACCTGGGTTTTCCCAAGGTAATCTGGCTCGGTTCTAATTCACCTCCCGACGATATCTATCGCCTACACGAGGACCTGGAAGAGAGCTTGTTTGGTCTCGGTTTTGAAAAAGAGGACAGGGATTACGTTCCTCACGTAACACTGGGGCGGACCAAAGAGGATGAAGACTCCAGGATAGAACGACTCGGGGAAAACCTGAAGGACCACGACTTCGATTCCAGCTGGCGGGTACCGATCGGGAGGCTTACTATGATGAAGAGCGAGCTTAGATCCGACGGGCCGGTCTATACCCCTCTCTTCAGGGTAGAACTGGGTAATTGAGTTGAGCCATAGCTACCTGGATCACGGCGCTGACATGGGGGTAAGCGCGAGAGCGGGGACGCTGGAAGGTGTTTTCCAAGAATCGGCAAAAGGATTGTTCAGCCTAATGGCAGATCTCAAGGAGGTCGCTACCGGAACCTCGGTAGAGATAAAAATCCACGGAAGGGATCGAGAAGACCTCCTCTACGAATGGTTGAGTGAACTCCTCTCCATCAGCAACTTGCGCGGAGAGGTATATTCCGAATTCGCCGATCTGACGATAGAGAAATCCGACACCGGATACGATCTTCGAGGAACGGTGAAGGGTGAAAAGTTAGATCCGGGAACTCACGACCTGGGCACGGAAGTCAAGGCGATTACTTACCAGGGCTTGGATTTATCAAAGGAGAAAAATACCTGGAGGTGCAGGTTCGTCGTGGACGTCTGAGGGGGCGAGCCCTAGAGCATGGAAGGTAAAGAGAAATACGAGCTGGAACGGATAGCGGAGTATACATGGGAAGTTCCACGGAGGGGCGACATGAACGTACCCGGCCGCCTCTTTGTCGACGAGGAAACGGCAACGGCCCTTCTCGAAGAAGCCCGAAGTGGTGCTGAATGGAACGCGCTGGATCAGGTTATTAACGTAGCTTCGCTTCCGGGAATAGCAAAAGCTTCCTTCGGGCTGGCCGACATCCATCCCGGTTACGGATTCCCGATCGGCGGTGTCGGTGCCTTCGACGTCGACGAGGGCGTAACTGTCGCCGGCGGGGTCGGCTTCGACATAAACTGCGGCGTTAGGTTGATGAAGACCCCTCTCTCCACGGTAGAAGTAGAAAATTCGAAGGAAGAGATCGCGGACGCCCTCTTCGAAACCGTACCGGCCGGCCTGGGCTCCGAGGGTAGGATCGATCTATCCGTGGAGGAAATCAACAGCGTCCTAAGGAAGGGGGCCCGGTTTCCGCTCGAACGGGGATACGGGTTTGAATCCGACCTCGAGTTCATCGAGGAAAGGGGGACGATCGAAGGCGCAAACCCGGAAAACGTCAGTCGAAGGGCCAAACAGAGACAGTTCAAGCAGATAGGAACTCTCGGTTCCGGGAACCACTACCTGGAGATCCAGAAAGTAACGGAAATATACGACCGGGAGGCCGCAAGGGTTTACGGGTTAAACGAGGATCAAGCAGTCATTTCCATCCACACCGGCTCCAGGGCGCTTGGACACCAGATAGGCCAGGACTACCTGAAAAAGCTGGAGGAAGCGAGCGAAAAATACAGCCTGCCAATTGCGGAAAAGGAGCTCGTCTCGGCACCTATAGGCAGCCCCGAGGGCAGGAAATACCTCAGCGCCGTACGCTGTGGAATAAATTGCGCCTTCGCTAACCGGCAGGCGATCTCCGGCCTGATCCGGGAAGCTCTGAGCGAAACCGTCGGGCTCGACCCGGTGGACGTAGAAACGGTCTACGAAGTAGGGCACAACACGGCAAAATTCGAGAGGCACGTGGTCGACGGCGAAAAAAAAGAGCTCCTGGTTCACAGGAAGGGCTCCACGAGAGCGTTCGGTCCGAATAGAGAGGAACTCCCGGCCAGATATAGAAACGTAGGCGGCCCCCTGCTCGTCGGTGGAACCATGGGAACTTCGTCCTACGTGCTCCGCGGTTCGAGGAAGGCAATGGAAGAGACATTCGGCAGCGGAATTCACGGGGCCGGTAGAGCCATGTCACGAAAGAAAGCCAAGTCCAAATTCTGGGGCGAGGACGTGGAAAAACAACTGAAGGGAAAGGGAGTTACGGTAAAATCGCACTCCTATCCAGGCCTGGCAGAGGAGGCCCCGGGAGCTTACAAGGACGTCGAAAAGGTAGTCGCCGCCGCCAGCGGTAGCGGCCTGACCCCAAAAGTAGCAAAGCTGGAACCGCTGATCGTCGTAAAGGGCTGATAACCTTCAACCCTCACTCACGCTGATCTCCGCTCCGCTGTCCCGAGCTGCTTCTATCTTATCGGACTGAGGTGAGTTCCGATCCAGCTTAATCCTTCCCTGTTTTGAAACCGCCCCAGTGAAGACCCTTCGGCCCTCGACCCAGATTTCGACTTCCTCACCCCTCAACGAAGGATCGAAATTCATTATCAGGTACTCGTCCGTCTTCTTGACGCTGAAACCGCTATCCTTCGTGCTCGACCCCCTTTCCTGAAAGCTCCTGACGTCGATACTTAATCCCAGCTCTCCTTCAAGGGCGTCGATCTTCTCGCCGCCCCGACCGAGAACCGCCGGCACGTGATTGTCAGCCACGTAAATGGCGATCCTGTTGTCGGATTTTATTTCCAGGTCGAAATCGAAATTGAACTCTTTACCCAAGTAGTACTCCAATTCCCTCCGGGCCAGGTTCCACATCGGCTTGGCTTCGTCGCCCTCGACGCTCATCACCACTACCTGTTCCCCGAAGGTATACATCTCGTAGGCGAGCGTACCGCTATCGAAATCCCTGACTTCAATCACCGGACGGGCGAGGTCACCTTGCTCCATTCCAGAAGGGGTCTTTACGGTGAGCTCGACGTCAAATACTTTCCTTACATCCCCGCCGTCGACGTGGACTACGGTGTCCACTATCTGAGGGATCATCCCCAGTTCGACCCGACCGATCAATCGCTGGATGGAATCGATCGCCTTGGTTGCGTGAACGACCCCGACCAGTCCGACCCCGGACATTCTCAGGTCAGCAAAGACCTCGAAGTCGGAGGTCTGGCGCATCTCGTCAAAGATCGTGTAGTCCGGCCTGGTCAACAAAAGTACTTCCGCCGTATTCGCCATGTCGCCATCCAGATCCCTATACTGGCTGATTTCGGGGGAAACGTCTAGATCCCGGGGTTTTTCCATCGTTTTAACTATCCAGCCGGACTCCCGAAGGTACTCCGATAGGGCCTGAACCAGCGTCGACTTCCCCATACCCGGAGCTCCGGAAACCACGACGCCGCGATGCGACTCGCTCAACCGCTCCTTCAGCAGCTCGGAATAGGAATAATCGTCGACCACGGTCTTCGTTACCGGTCTCGTGGCCGTAATCTCCACCGAATCGGAAAACGGGGGCTTCGCAATGGCGATCCTGATGTCGCCGAGTTGAACCACCGAGGCTCCTCCCGAATCCATCTCGATGAACCCAGAAGTATGCGTATCAGCTGATTCTACTATTTCCTCGGCGATTTCTTCCAATCTTTCGGGGCTTATCTCCTCGGAGCCGATCTGCTGAAGTTCCATCTTTCCCGGCTCTCCCTTCTTGGCCTTAGGGATCGTACCCGCCCGTAAGTGAACGGACATCGTGTTCTCGTCGAAGAACTCGAGCAGGCCAAGGCCGCTGAAATCCAGTTCTTCGGCCTCCTCCTCGAGCTCGTCCAGTACCACGGAAATTCCCTTGCTACGCGCCACCGTGGCCTGAATCCGGTCGCTCGTTATAAGAGTCGCGTCCTCCATTTCCGCCAGATCCCTTATCATCGCCTCGATCTCGCCGGACTCGGCCAGATCCACCTCGTTCTTGCTCGGCCTGTTCCCTTTGAAATCCAGTTCCAGCTGCTTTTCCTCACAGACCTCCCGCAGCCTGGCCAGTTCGTTCAACCCCTTATAACCCGTCTCCTTTCCTTTTGAAGCCTTAGCTTCCAGTTCCGCCACCACTGCCTCCGGGACGATTATACTTGCCCCTTCAATTCCCTCTTCTTCCAGCAGGCCAGTCACTCTGCCGTCCACTATTACGCTCGTATCCGGAACGTACTTTTTGCTCTCTCTTTTCATATACGACCTCACGCTTTTGATCTCTTCCAGGGAAGCCTGAAAGAAATTATAGTAAGTTAGAAGACTTCTTGTTAGTAGTTCTCCTAGTGAAACGAACCGAGAATAAGTTCCGCCAGCCTCTCGTGATCGTGCTTTATCGTCTTTTTACCCTCCAGCTCGACCTTGCTGACCAGATCGTCCAGAAGGGGTTCAATACCGTATTCATTATCATCGACGAGATCCGGTTCCACAAGCTCCGCACCCTCGCTGGTATAACGCTCCAGTATACTATCCTCCGCAGTACCCACGTTTACGACGGCATTATCCAGGTACGCCACGTTAATATAGTCGCTCAGGACCTCCAGGTGATCCCGGGCAGACATCCCGTCGGTCTCTCCCGGTTCGGTCATTATGTTCGTAACGTAGTACTTTTCCGCGTCCGCGGACTCCAGAGCCTCGGCAAACCCTTCCACCAGGAGGTTCGGGATCAACGAGGTAAAGAGGCTACCGGGCCCCAGTACGACGATGTCGGCGTTCTTCGCTTCCTCCAGAGCCGGCGGGTAGGCCGGTGCCTTCTCGGCAAGCTCTACTTTTTCTATTCTACCCGGGTGATTGGACAGGGTACTCTCCCCCTGCAAGACTTCGCCGCCTTCAAGCCGGGCAACGAGGTTCGTATTCTTCAACGTCGAGGGGATCACCCTGCCCCGGATGTTCAAGAGCTTACTGGTCTCTTCTATCGCCAGGTCAAAACCACCCTCGATCCGCTCCAGGCCGGCTATAATCAGGTTGCCGAGCGAATGACCCTCAAGTTCGCCCCCCTGTTCAAACCTGTGCTGAAATATCTCGCTCATCCTGGACTCGTCGTCAGCCAGGGCTATAAGACAGTTTCTAATATCGCCGGGAGGAAGCATGTTCATCTCCCGCCTGAGTCTGCCTGAACTCCCCCCGTCGTCCATTACGGTCACTATGGCCGTAATGTTAGAGGTGTAGCCCTTTAAACCCCTCAATAGGACGGACAGGCCGGTTCCTCCACCTATGGCAACCACCTTCGCCCCTTTGGACAGCAGGCGCTTGTCCCAGATGAGTTCGGATGCAGGACGCTCAAGCGGCTCCATCGGTTCCGTCACTGACAGGGCGAGCCTGTTAAACCCCCAAACTAGCCCTGAAAGACCGGCAACCAACGATACCCCGGCGACCAGATAGTAATAAAGGGGGGTGGAAGACAACCAGTCATAGAGCAAATCTACCGTAGATCTTCCGACGAGGAGGATCAGGGAAAAACCGACCAGAAGGGCCGAGGCCACTCCGAGAAGGACCCATCTTTTTACCTTCATTCCCGGATAGAGCCACTTGGAGAGGTTCTTCCAGTCCATTCTTCTCCTTACTCCCTGGGAGTTAACGTCACGTCGTTTATTCCTTCCACTTTTTTTAGTCGTTCCAGAGTATTCCGATCGACGGAAACCCTGAAGCTCCCTCCTGATTTAACTATCCTGTAGGTACCTCTCTGATCGTCCTTTAGCTTGAAGTATATCGGGGCATCCCCCTGCTCAGGGATCTCCTTGATCCTGTCCAGGGTCTCTTCTGTCGTGAGGTTGGCGTTCAACTCTAACTCCACTTCCGTCTCCACCTCGTCCCACGCCCGCTCTATCGGTACGACCTTCTGAGCAATGAGCTGTCTTTCACCGTCCCTCCGGTCGACTTTCGCCTTCATTAAAAGGATGTTGTCCGGAGCGAGCAGCGACCCCGACTCCTCAAATACGTTCGGAAAAGCTACCAGCTCCTGTTCCCCGTAACCGTCGGAGATGGTCAGAAAGGCCATCGGATCGCCGTTTCTGGTGTTTATCTGATTCATCTCGCTTATCCGTCCGGCAACCCAGGTCGAACCGTTCTGACCGATCCCTTCGATGTCGTCCAGTTTACAACAGGAGAAGGAATCTATCTCGAACCTGTGTTCTTCCAGGGGATCGCCGGAGATATAGACCCCGAGGAATTCCTTCTCCATCCTGAGCCGCTCCCCTCTCGGGAACCGTTCCATCTCCTCCCTCGGCGTGTCGTCCTCCTGGAACTCGATCCCCTGATCGAAGAAGGAGCGCTGACCGCTCTTCTGCTGATCCGCTGTTATCCCGCTCACCTCGAGCCCCTTGTCCATTTGGGATAGCAGGTACTTCCTGGTCCCGAACTCGTCGAATGCCCCAACTCTGATAAGGCTCTCGAGGGATTCCTTGTTGAGGCTACCGCCCACCCTCTGACAGAACCCGAGAAAGGAGGAATAGCCGTCACCCCTCTTTTCGACTACCGCTCTTGCGGGTTCGCTCCCGACGTACTTTACGGCTTCGAGGCCGAACCTTATGTCTCCGTCCCCGTTTGGCGCGAACCCGAGGAGGCTCTCGTTGACGGAAGGCGGAAGTACTTCTATACCCATACTCTCGCAGTCCCCGATGTACTTTTCTACTTTGTCCTCGTTTCCCCCTACGGAGGTGAGCAGACTCGCCATGTACGAAGCGGGATAGTTCGCCTTCAACCAGGCCGTCCAGTAGGAAATCATGGCATAAGCCGTGGAATGGGACTTGTTGAAACCGTACCGGGAGAACTTATCTATGTCTGAGAAAAGTTCATCCGCCTGGCTCTCTTCGATTCCGTTGTCGACACAACCATTGATAAACTTCTCCTTGAGCTGGTTCATCACCTTCTTTTTTTTCTTCCCCATGGCGACGCGCAAAGTATCAGCTTCGGGAAGCGAGAAACCAGCAAGCTCCTGTGCCATCTGCATGATCTGTTCCTGGTAGATCGGCAAACCATAAGTATCATCGAGCACCCCCTCCAGATCCGGATGGGGATAGGTTACTTCCTCCCTGCCGTGCTTCCGCTCGATGTAATCCTCGGTCATCCCGCTCTCAAGCGGTCCTGGCCGATAGAGGGCATTCGCAGCAACGATATCCTCGAACTTCCTCGGCTCGAGTCGCTTCATCAACCCCTGCATTCCCTCGCTTTCCAGCTGAAATACCCCGATCGTCCTGCCATTCCTGAGCAGTTCGAAGGTGTTCTGATCCCTCTCAGGTATATCCTCGATATCCAAGCTCTTCCCTTCGACCTTTTCTATCAATTCAAAGGTATCCTCGATTATAGTCAGGTTACGCAAGCCGAGGAAGTCCATCTTCAGGAGACCGATATCCTCGAGGACGTCCATGTCGTACTGGGTAACTACCTCCCCGTCGCTCAACCGCTGGAGCGGGGCGTACTCAGTCAGTTCACCCGGCGCTATCACCACGCCGGCAGCGTGCGTGGAGGCATTCCGCATCAACCCTTCAAGCTTCAGCGCGACCTCGAACAACCTACTATAAGTCTGGTTCGCCTTCGATTTCTTCTCCAGCTCGGGCACGTTTTCCAGCGCCTCATCCAGCGAGCTTCCCGGGGGGATCGCCTTCGCGATTTCGTCCGCGTCGTCGTAAGGTATGTCCAGAACCCTGGCGACGTCCCGGATAGCACTACGGGCTGCCATCGTGTCGAACGTCGCGATCTGTGCCACCTGGTCCTCCCCGTATTTGTCAACGACGTAATCGATGACCTCGTCCCGGCCCTCCATGCAAAAATCTATGTCTATATCGGGCATGCTCACCCTACCGGGGTTGAGGAAACGCTCAAATAGGAGATCGTGTTCTAGAGGATCGACGTCGGTAATCCCCAGGGTATAAGCAACCACGCTGGAGGCGGCCGACCCGCGCCCCGGACCTACCGGTATGTCGTTTTCCTTGGCAAATTCTATGAAGTCCCTGACTATCAGGAAGTAGGTCGGATATCCCATCTCATCTATGATCCCCAGTTCGTGATCTATCCGGTCAGATATCTCCTCCGTGATCTCGCCCCAGCGCTCCCTCGCACCCTCTTCCACCAGCTTCCGCAGGTAATCGAGCGAAGATTCGTACTCGTCTGGTACTTCAAACGGGGGTAGCAGGTAGTCGTCACCGAAGTCCAGGTCCACCTCGCATCGTTCCGCTATTTCCACCGTGTTCTCCAGGGCATCCGGAACGTGGGAAAACCTCTCCTTCATTTCCTCCGGCGACTTGAGGTAATACTCTTCCCCTTCGTACCTCATCCTGTCCTCGTCGCTGAGTTTCTTGTTGGCCTTGATGTTCAGCAACACTTCGTGAGCGAGGCGATCCTCGGCTTCCAGGTAGTGGACGTCGTTAGTCGCTACTAGCCCGAGATCCATCTCGTGAGCGAGGTCAATGAGCTCCTCGTTAAGCTCGTCCTGGCCCTCCACCCCCTGATCCTGAAGCTCTATATAGAAATCGTCCTCTCCAAATATCCCGGCATACCTTTCCGCGGCCTCTATGGCCCCTTCGCGGTTATCCTGCAGCAGTTTCTTTGGAACTTCACCGCTCTTGCAGGCACTCAAACTTATCAGGTCTTCCGAGTATTCCTCCAGCAGCTCGTAATCCACCCGGGGTTTATAATAGAAACCCTCGGTAAAAGCGCGGCTGGTAAGCTTTACGAGGTTCTCATAACCCTGGTTGCTCTTGGCAAGTACCACCAGGTGATAGTACTTTTCCTTGCCCTGGTTATGTCCTCTTTTATCATGCCTGCTACCCGGCGCCACGTAGAGTTCACAACCGATAATTGGTTTTACATCAGCCTTCCTGGCTTCCCGGTAGAACTCGACGGCACCCCTTATGTTACCGTGATCGGTCAGGGCAATCGCCGACATGCCCTTCTCCCTGGTATTTTCTACCAGACCAGCCAGGGTATTCGTCGAATCCAGCAGGCTGTATTCCGAGTGGTTATGCAGATGAACGAAGTCCATACCCGTCCCCCGATTTGTCAGTCACTTCCCCTCTCCTCATCCGGCGGATATACGAGCCCCAGTTCTTCTCTGGCAAGTTTTTCGATGTAGCCGGGGTCGTTCCGCCGGGCCACCTCATCCTCAAGCTTCGAGATCTGCTCTCTCAATTCAGCCCTTTCCTCCTTTAACTCGGAGAGCTCGGCCCGAAGCGTGAATATCCTCTCGAACCTCCTCCAGTAGACCCAGCCGAGAAACCCCGACGCAAGGAGGGCAATTACGAGCAAAATGGTCACGGCTCTACCCTGCATGGGGCCAGCTAACCCAGCCTGCTCTTTATCCCCTGTTGCCATAGGGTCACCTCCCCGGTTTCGGAAGACCCTGACCAAACTAGGAACCCATATATTCCCTTAAGGGATTTTTAATTCGGCCATTCGGCCATGGAAATTTCGTACTCGTCCTCTATTCGAAGTAACTGATTGTACTTACTCGTCCTTTCGCCTCTCGAAAGTGACCCGGTTTTGATCTGCGTGGTGGGAAGACCGGTCGCCAGATCAGCTATGAAGGTATCCTCCGTCTCCCCTGATCTGTGAGAGATTACGGCGGTATACCCCGATCGGAGGGCCGTCTGGACAGCCCTTATCGTCTCCGTCAGGGTGCCAATCTGGTTGACCTTGACCAGAATGGAATTGGCGACGCCTTTTTCTATCCCCCTTTTCAGCCGCTCCTCGTTGGTAACGAATAGATCGTCCCCAACTATCTGGATTTCGTCCCCCATTCTATCCGTCATCAGCTTCCAGCCGTCCCAATCCTGCTGGTCCAGGCCGTCCTCGATCGAAATTATCGGAAACTCTTCGACCCATTCGGAATAAAGATCTACCATGTCCTCGGCCGTCAGGCTAGCTCCGCCGACGTGATAGGTACCTGATTCGTAGAACTCGCTGGCGGCCGGATCCAGCGCTATCGCGACGTCATCGCCCGGTTCGTATCCCGCCTCCGAAGTCGCTCTGACGAGCAGGCTCAGGGCTTCTTTTTCCTCGTCGAGATCGGGAGCAAAACCTCCTTCGTCTCCGACCGCGGTCGACATACCCTGGCTGGCTAGAATGCTTTTGAGTTGATGGAAGACCTCCGAACCGATCCTAGCCGCTTCCCCAAAACAGCCCGCTCCGACGGGGACTATCATGAACTCCTGGGGATCAAGGTTGTTATCGGCGTGCTCTCCCCCGTTTAGGACGTTCATCATCGGGACCGGAAGGCTGGCAGGTGTAACTCCCGATATGTATTTGAACAGCGGCAGGCCCAGGTCGTTGGCGGCAGCTCTGGCTACGGCCATCGAGACTCCGAGTATCGCGTTTGCCCCCAGGTTGCTCTTGTCATCCGTACCGTCCAGTTCCAGGAGTCTCTCGTCTATCTTCTCCTGCCAGGTTGGATTGTACCCGTCGAGCGCGTAAGAGATCTCCTCGTTTATGTTTTCAACTGCCTTTCGAACTCCTTTACCGCCGTATCGGTCGGGGTTCTCGTCTCTCAGCTCGAGCGCTTCGAACTTTCCGGTCGACGCTCCGGACGGGACCGCCGCTTTCCCCCAAGCACCGTTTTCCAGCACGACTTCCGCCTCTACCGTCGGGTTACCGCGCGAATCCAGGATCTCTCTCCCGGTTATTTCTCTAATCTGTGACATTTTGTGAATCCTCTCCAGTATAGGTTTATTGTTGATTAACTCGGTTCGAACTTTAAGTTCCAACGAAATATTATACTCAATTGAGTCCTCTTTGTTAAGACTACCCGAAGTATCAGCTATCCGGTTGAACAACCCAAACAACCCAACTCACCGGTAGTTACTACGGGTCGTGTCCTCCATCCGACCAGTCAGGGTCGATTATCGTATCGGGACCAGGTGGTCCTATATAGCTCAACCCGGACCTTTCACCTCTACCAACCAATTTAATTACCGACCAAGAAAGACTGGAGAGGAGGGTCCGGGGCGCTAGCTAAGGAGTACCAGAAATCAATCTAGAGCTTTCTTAGACGACCATAGCAGTCATAGTCCGGATTAAAGATGGTGAAAGAATTGATTATAGAAGAGTCTCCAGCAAGGAAAAAGAAAGGGCGTGATATATCCGGTCATCGATCGTTGGCATCGTATCTTACTCGGAGGACCCGTCTTCGGAAGGAGTTGCGATCTCCAGGATCCGGTACCGTGTCTCCCCTTTCGGGGTCTCTATCTCCACTTCTTCTCCTGCTTCTCTATCGAGCAGACCCTTAGCCACCGGGGATTTGACGGAGATCTCACCCTCCATCAGCCGGGCCTCGTGCTCACCCACTATCCGATAGGTAAACTCCCTATCCTGATCGAGATCCCTCACGGTAACTTCCGTGCCGAAGTCCACCCGGTCGGTCTCGATCTCTTCTTCCGAGATCACCGTCGCTTCGCTCAATACGTCCTGAAGCTTGTTTAAGCTCTTGCGATGGTTTTGATAGGACTCTTTGGCCGCCATGTATCCGGCGTTTTCCGATAAGTCACCGTTGTCGGCCGTTCGGCTCATGTCTTCTCTGTTTTTTTCAATCTTACCCTGGAGCTGTTCCACCTTCTCGGATAAGCGCTCGTAGCCTTCTTCCGTCAGTAAAGTGCTATTCTCGTAATCCCTCTCCAATTTAAACCACCTCGCTGTCCGCGCGAAATATTAGATCCTGGCAGACTTGTTGTAACCCTCAAGTAAGGACTTTTCAAGGGCGGCATAGTGTAGCGCTTTGTGTGTAAAAAACAGCTTTGGAAACCGTTCGACAAAAC